>DATARP010000202.1:0-14236 GCA_036264075.1 Gemmatimonadaceae bacterium | reverse complement strand
GTTCGACCCCGACGGACAGAGCGCCTACTTTCTTTCGGTCAACAGGAACAAGAAGAGCCTTGCCGCGGACCTGTCCGTTGCTGACGATCGCCACCTGATCGAAGACCTGATCGCGGAAGCTGATGTGGTTCTCGAGAATTTTCTGGGCGGCGCTCTGACGCGCGTTGGCTGGAATCCTCAAGAGCTGCTCGATCGGAATCCCCAACTCATCTGGTGCACCATCTCCGGGTTCGGTGCGGACAGCATCCGGCCGGGCTACGACTTCGTGGTGCAGGCAGAGTGCGGGTGGATGGCGATTACTGGAGAGCGCGACGCGACGCCGATGAAAGTCGGAGTCGCACTTGCCGACGTCGTGGCCGGAAAAGACGCGGCAATCGCCATTCTCGCTGCTCTGGCAGAACGCGCGGACGGATCACTCTCGCGAGAGAAGCGGCGGATCAACATCTCGCTGGCTGACAGCGCTCGCGCCGCGCTCGTGAACGTGGCGCAGAACGTCCTCGTCTCGGGCGAAGATGCAGCGAGGTGGGGAAATGCCCATCCCAATCTTGTTCCTTATCAGTTGTTCAATGCCGCCGACCGGCCCTTCGTCATCGCGGTAGGAAGCGATGGGCAATGGCGCGCGTGCGCTGGAGCACTTGGTCTCGAGGCGTTGGGCGATGACGCGGTGCTCGCGACGAACGCCGGTCGCGTCAAAAATCGCGACCGGGTCGTGTCGGCCGTCTCGGAGCGGGTTCGAACGATGGGCGCGCAACACTGGGTCGATCGACTGCAATCGGCCGGGGTTCCGTGTGGGTTGGTAAGGAGCGTTACTGAAGCTCTGTCCACGACCGATGCATCCCCTGTTACCGGAGTGGCTCCGACCATTCCAGGCAGCGTTCGGCTCCCACCTCCCAGGCTGGATGAGCACGGAGCCGATATCCGGGCTCGAGGGTGGCAGGCCTTTCGGTGAGGTACATCGGAAACAAAACCCGGCTCCTTCCGTTCATCCTCCGCACACTGAAGAAAAGCGGAATCGGTGTCGGCTCTGCCCACGATGCGTTTGCCGGAACGGCCAGCGTCAGTCGGGCTCTGAAGGAAAATGGCTGGCGAGTTCATTCGAGCGATCTGCTGATGTCGTCGTACGTACTGCAACGCGCGTACGTCGTTGCGGACACCGCCGGAAAGAAACTGGACGAACAGGCGAAGGTGCTCGCGGGTCTTCCGCCGCGCGAAGGGTTCATCAGCCGGAATTTCTCTCCCGCCACGGGCTCCGGCTCCGCGGGACGCATGTACTTCACTCCAGAGAATGCCGGGCGTATCGACGCAGCGCGTGAGGAGCTGGAGGGTTGGCGGGGAGAGGGAAAGATCGGCGTTGACGATTATTACCTTCTTCTCGCAGCGATCATGGAAGGCGCTGACAGAGTGGCAAATACCGCGGGTGTCTATGCGTCGTACATGAAGCGATGGCAGCCGAACGCGAAACGCGCATTCGACATCGTCCCGGAGAAACCGGTCAAGGGATCGCAGCGCGCCGATGCTTATTTGATGGACGCGGCGGATGCAGCGAAGAAGATTGGTGAAGTGGATCTCGTGTACATCGACCCGCCGTACAATTCGAGACAGTACGTGGCCTACTATCACATACCGGAGATCCTTGCTCGCGGGTGGACAGATTCGGCTCCCGCGATTCGGGGAAAGGTCGGACTGCTCGCGGGCATCGAAGGACGGAGCCAGTGGTCGCATCGCCGGCGAGTCGGGAAACTGTTTTCAGCGCTTCTGGCGGCGACGGGGGCCAGGCAGGCGCTGGTGAGCTTCAATTCCGAGGGACACCTCGCACCGGATGCCCTCCAGTCCCTGCTGGCTGCCGCGTCTGTGGATGGAGAGGTCTCACACTTCACCCAGAGCTACCGGCGGTACCGCGCGGACAGCGAGCGGAAAGGCAGGCATTACCACCGCGATATAGCGCTCGAGCACCTTTACCTGATTCGTCTCCGATAGGCTTGGTTGCTTCCACGAGCCCATGTTCGTCCTGGAGTGCGTAACGGTTTTAGGGTGTTCTTCCTGTGCCGGTTGGGTCTATATAGGGGCTGGCAAAGGGATTACATTAGGCGGGTGAAGATGACAGCCACACCCGTTCAGAATCAGAGTGCCCAGACAGTGGGTGCGGGAACCTCGACGCCGGATGCCCAGGCGCCGGGAATTGATGCTGATCAGGAGATCATCTCCAAGGTTCTGGCAGGCCACAAGGACGCGTTCGGGGTTCTGATAACCCGTTACAGCGATCCGTTGTACCGGCATGCTCTGGGGATGACCGGAAGTCCAGATGTGGCGGAAGACATACTTCAACAGTCTTTTATTAAAGCGTACCACCATTTGGGCGAAGTTCGCGGCCGATTTGACGCTTGGGTGTTCCGAATCGTCGCTAACTCGTGCAAGGATTGGCTGAAGAACATTCGGCGAACGCACGTGAGCTACGACGAGGACGATCAGCCCTCGACGTACTCGACGCCGGAAGAAGAGATGGATCGCAACGAGCTGCGTACGGATCTGCAGTTTGCTCTGGCCAGACTCGCTCCCTCGCTGCGTGAAGCGTTCGTGATGAAGCACGTCGAGGGAAGGTCGTACGAAGAGATGGCGCTGTTACTGGAAACGACGGTTGGCGCGCTAAAGATGCGAGTGCATCGGGCGCGAGAGGCGCTCCAACAACTGCTTGAGGAGAAGTACGCATGATGCTCGATGACGCTGGTTTCGACAGAAACGATAAGATCGCGGGCCGCGAGCCTGTTCAGCGCAAGGATAAGCCGACGGAGCCGCTCTATGACCGCGAAGTCCCGCTCAACGGCGGCGCTTCCAGTCACGGATTGCTCCATGACTGGCTCGATGGAGAAGTGGACGTGATGCGCGCTAGCGAGGTCGAGGGCAAGTCGAAAGTCGAGCTCTGGACCCGGATCAACGCCGAGAGCGAGATGCTCCGCCGCCGCGTAACGCCCGTGGGTGTTCAGCAGCGCATTATGGCTTCTCTCCCCGAGACGCCGGGTACCGCCTCCCACTGGTGGAAGCAGCAGATGACGGTTACGCCCGTTGCGGCGGTCGCCATCGGCGTTGCTCTCCTCGCGGTTGGCGCTCTCATAATCCAGATGCTCCGCTAGAGTCGTTCGTCTCCTGCAACAAACGCCCGACTCCTTGCGAGTCGGGCGTTTTTTTGTTCCGTTTCATTCTTGCGGATTTCAGGCACCGGCTTAGACTTTGCTACTCGACAACACTCTGTACTGTGACGACGCCGTGCGGTATAGTAAAAGAGTATATGCGACCCTACCTGATCGGAGGCATGGAAGTATGAAGAAGACCATCGCTGTTATCGCTTTTCTGACTGTTCCGGCTCTGGCTTCTGCTCAGGCTGGCCTGAACAGGATTCAGTTCCTGGCGCTGCAGCAGGAGCTGAGGGACCAAGGATGCGGCGTCACGAATGTGGACGGACACTATGGTCCGCAGACGCGTCGCGCGATTGCGACCTGCTCCAAGAAGTTCAACACCGCCAACAATGCGGCGGCGCTGCTTGCGGCGATGAACATCGGCTTCGGCCCGAACGACACTCCACCGGCAGCGCCGGCGGGTGGAACGGCTTCAGGTGGTGGCGGCGGAATGGCCTCGGAAGCGAAGGCTGAAGGCGAGACCCCCAAGACCGAGCACAAGGAGCACGCAGCCGCCGCGAAGAAGCACCGCAAGGCGGCCAAGGCCGCAGCCGACACAACGAAGAAATAAGTCAGTTTCGAGCTAGATCTCGAAACTGAGCTGCAAACTGGGGACGAGCGCACCAAGCGCCTCGTCCCCTTCTTCGTCCTCATCCCTCCTCGACCAGCCGCGAACTCCGTATTTCGCGCAGAGGCTCTCGAAAAAGCGCGCGAGACCTTCCCGGTATTTTTCGCCCGCGTAAGGGCTGCTGCCGTACGTGTTGCGATATCGCTCCGCGAGGTGCGGAAACTCCTGCTCGATAAAAGGGAGATAGCGCTTTCTCGCCGCGGACTGAAGCCTCACCGCGCACGCACCGACGTACGTCGCACCTGCTTCTGACACGCGCTTCACCAGAGCTTCCAGATCTGAGGGATTGTCGGTGATGCCGGGCAGAACCGGCATGCAGTTGATCCCGGCGTCGATTCCAGCCTCCCGCAACCGCGCCAGCGCGCGCACCCTCGACTCCGGTGTCGGCGATCTCGGCTCTATCCGACGCGCGAGCTCGCGGTCCAGCGTGATGAGCGAGATGTGAATCGACAGGTTCGAGTGGCGATTGATTCGCGAGAGAAGGTCGATGTCGCGGGTGACGAGCGGACTCTTGGTGATGATGCAGACGCTCAATCCGGGGTGATCGGCGAGCACCTCGAGAATTCCACGCGTGACGCGGAATCTTCTTTCGGCCGGCTGATATGGATCCGTTGCCGTGCCGATGACGATCGTCTCGCCTTTGAGCAGCTTGAGGTGCTTCTCGCTTCCGAACCTGAGTGTGCGACTCAGAACCTCGGGCGCATTCCGCTTGACGAAGATGTTGCGCTCGAACGCGAGCCAGGGCGGAAGCTTGTTGTACGCATCGCCAAGCTCACTTGTCAGCTTCTCGTCGGTGGCGGCGCGCTCCATCACGTAACGGTGCGTATACCGGGCGTAGCAGTACGCGCAGCCGAACGCGCAGCCGATGTACGGATTGATCGACCAGAACCCCATCCCCGTCGTCTCCGGCCCGTTGAGGACGCTCTTGGCGGGGGATGAGTAGTACCGGATGTCCTTCTGCTCGCCGATCACCGGGAGCTGGCGGGAGGCCCGATCGTACTCTGCTCCGAACAAGCCCGGTTCTTTCATACCCGAATATATACCGAAGCTAGCGCAAAGTCGACGCTAGAAAGAGAGCCCGACCTCCCCACCATCTCCGGTCGCTCTCGCAAAGAAGTGGCTGTAACGCGGGTCGCGCGAGACGCGCCAGGCCTGAATGGCCGAGATACCGCCGAAGATCAGGGAGACCTGCGTTTTCGAAAGCGACGACGTTCTTGCCATGTAGGTGATGTCGCTCACCGAGGCATTGCGGCCCAGGGTTATGTAAAAAAGAGTGGTGCCGATGCCGCCGGCGAGGAGTCCGCGCTCGAAGGCGCCTCCGCCGGTGTGCGGAATATCCAGGATTGCTTCGTTCAGCAAGTCCTGCGTCGTCAGGCCCGCGGCGGAAAAGAGAAATTGCTTGTGCGGATGGAGGCGCGCATCGATTCCGGAATAGACCGTCGGTCTGCCGTGGTCGATGCCGAAGTATGGGTGCGCGCCCACCGCGTACGACATGAGCACGTGCCCGGCCTCGTGGGCAGCGATGCTCGTCCCGAAACCAAGGATGAGGAGACGCCAGTACGTATCCGAGTGATCGACAGCTGTCGCTTGCGCGGTCGAGCGTCGGGGAAACCCCGAACCGAGCGCGCAGACAGTGAGGGCGATCAGGATTGCGCGGGAGAGTCTCGAATTTGCTATGTTCTTCGCCAGATGATCTGTCCGGAGCAAGTGACTGATGGCTGAGCGTCTATCGGACATCGCGATTCAGCGCGAGCTCGGCAATCTGCCGGGCTGGAGCCGACGGGGCGAAGTGATCACGAAGACTTTTCAATTCCGGAGCTTTCTCTCCGGAATAGGCTTTGTGTCGGCGGTAGCCAAGGCAGCCGAAGCCGCGGATCACCACCCCGACATCGACATTCGCTATACCAAGATCATCTGCACGCTCAGCACACATTCGGCCGGCGGCATCACGCAGAAAGATCTAGACATGGCCAAGCAGATCGACCGCGCTCAGGAGAGCGCCGCCCCCTAATTCCTGCGGCTTCCTGTGAGTCTGAGTATGGCCAAGAACATGTTGAGCAGATCGAGGTAGATCTGCACCGCCGCTCCGACGTATTCGTCAGGCCCGTAAAAATTGCGCAGGCGCCAGGTGTCGAACACGAGCAGTCCGCTGAACAACAGAACCGTCACTGCGGCCAACCATAGCCCGACCGCTGCGTTCTGGAACAACAAGCTGAGGAGAGACGTGGCGATCAGCACCCACAGGCCGACCATGAGAAAGCTCCCCCACGGGCTGAAATCGCGGCGACTGACGAACGCGTAGAGAGTAAGAATTCCGAACGCGCCGATTGTGAGCACCGCGGCCTGGCCGATGACTCCGGGCTGAGTCCTGCCGTAGTAGAAGAGGATCGGCGAGATCGATACACCGATTACGACATTGAAGAGAAACACCAATCCGATATTCATCGGAAAGTCAGTCTTCTTTCGTGACGCGAGAAAGAGTGGTGCTAGCCAGCAAAGGGCAGTGATCCAGGGATGTTGGACGACAGCAGCCATCAGCTGCGGCTGGGACAACCCAAATGAAGCGCCCACCATCGTCACCAGGACGCTGACCAGCACGAGCGTGTATGTGCGGCGAACAAGTGTCGCCCTTTCCTCGCCGGTCCGGACCAGTGTTCCGGTCTGATATGACACACCCATTTTGACTAACTCCTAGAAGGGTCGAACGTGCGGAATATATTACCCCGCATCTTTCGGAGCGATTCGGTCGAGTAGCGCAGGCAGGCCTTTGATATCATCGAGAAAGTAAGTCGGGTGGTACGGTTCCAGCTGAGCGCGCCTGAAGGGCCCCCACAGCGCGGCAATCGTGATCACGCCGGCGTCGTTGCCAGACTGGATGTCGTGCGGTGAATCGCCGACGAAAACCGCCTCGCTCGCTGTGTACTCCAGCTTCTCGAGCGCCGCCCGGACTGGGTACGGGTCGGGTTTGTGGATGTGGACCGAGTCGTAGCCGATCGCCACTTCGATGTAGTCATCGGCGCCGATGAACTTGAGGCCGCGCTCCATCATCATGTTGCCCTTGCTGGTCACCACGCCCAGCGGGTGCCCGCGTTGATACAACAGCGCCAATGTGTCGATGACGCCCGTGTACTGGGCCATCAAGCGGTCGTGATTCTCCATCTGGAACGTGCGATACCGGTTGAGCAGCCGCTCCCGATCTTCGTCCGATTCCACGTACGGGGTCAGCTGCTTCGGAAGCGGCGTCCCCAATCCCTGGATCCACTCGTCATCGCTCGGCTGCCGCGGCCGTCCGTGAAAGGTGTGTTTCATCGAAGCGAGCAGCAGCGCGATCGAATCGATCAGCGTGCCATCGAGGTCAAAGAGAACAGCGAACGGGCGCGTTTCAGCCATACCGCCAAAGTAATCGCCCCGCGCGGAGTAGGAATGGGTCAGCTTGCCGACTGCGGCTACGACGGCGTTGTTAAGGCAGATACGCTGGGCGATATTAGAATGATCATGCCCGCCACCGCCGCCCCTCGCACCAGCTTCAACAAGCTGTTCGACGAGATTGGAACAGTCGACCAGGTCGGAATCGAAGAGCGCGTCGCGAAATTCCAGACACGGAGCATCAAGAAGAGCTCCAAGCTCTGGGGACTCAAAACAGCGGTCTCGATGGTCGATCTCACGACGCTGGAGGGCAAGGACACACCTGGCAAAGTTGCATCGCTGTGTCAAAAGGCGCGGCGACCGAGCCTCGATCCGGACGTGCCGCCGGTTGCGGCAGTCTGCATTTACCCGTTTCTGGTACGCCACGCCGCGCGGTGGCTCGCCGATACGGCGATCAAGGTTGCGTCCGTCGCGACGGCGTTTCCCTCGGGACAGAGTCCGCTGGCACTTCGCCTGGAAGAAGTGAAGACCGCTGTCTCCGATGGAGCCGACGAGATCGACATGGTGATCAACCGCGGACTCTTCCTCGCCGGAGAATTCAACGCCGTGCAGGACGAGATCAGCGCCGTGGTGGATGCCTGCGGCGACGCGCAGCTCAAGGTAATTCTGGAAGTGAGCGAGCTCGACACCTATGACAACATTCGCGCGGCGTCTTTCCTGGCGATGCAGGTGATTCGTCCGGGCGACTTCATCAAGACGAGCACGGGCAAGGCTTCGGGCAGCGCCACGCTCGCCAATACGCAGGTGATGATCGAAGCCATCCGGGACTTCTACCTCGCGACGGGAATCGCGATCGGGATGAAGCCGGCCGGTGGAATCAGGACGGCCAAGCAGGCGCTGCACTATCTCGTCGCGGTCAAGGAAACGCTGGGCGATGCGTGGCTCAACTCGACGCGCTACCGCTTCGGCGCGAGCTCGTTGCTCAACGACCTCCTGCGACAGATCGAAAAGGAAAAGACGGGCGCGTACCAGGCGCCGTATTACTTCACCGAATCGGCGGAGAGCTACTGAGATGACAACGCCCAGGACGATCGCCCGACCTTCGGCGGTTGGTGGCTCTGTTCCACAGCTGATTTTCGGAGATCTGTGGGAGTACGATCCGGCTCCCGAGACAGCGGATCCGAAGCTCAAAGCAAAATACGATCTCTTCATCGGCGGCAAATTCGTCGCGCCCAAGTCAGGCAATTACTTCGAGTCGGTCAATCCGGCCACGGAAGAAGCTCTCGCCGAGATCGCGCTCGCGAGCCCGGCCGACGTCGACGCGGCGTACCACGCGGCACAGAAGGCGTTCACGCCCTGGAGCAAGCTGCCGGGCGCCGAGCGAGGAAAATATCTCTATCGCATCGCCCGCCTGATCCAGGATCGCGCGCGCGAGTTCGCTGTCGCGGAGACGATGGACGGCGGCAAGCCGATCAAGGAATCGCGGGACTTCGACGTTCCGATGGCGGCCGCTCATTTTTTCTACCACGCGGGCTGGGCCGACAAGCTGGAATACGCGATGCCGGGCGTGACAGTCGTTCCACTCGGCGTCGTTGGCCAGGTTATACCGTGGAATTTCCCGCTGCTCATGTTGGCGTGGAAAATCGCGCCGGCCTTGGCGATGGGAAACACTGTCGTGCTCAAGCCGGCTGAGACGACGTCGATCACCGCCCTGAAATTCGCGGAGCTGCTGCTGGAAGCGGAGCTGCCTCCGGGCGTCGTGAACTTCGTTTGCGGTGCGGGGGAGACTGGCGCAGCTGTTGTAGCCCATCCGACCGCTGCCAAGATCGCGTTTACGGGCTCGACGGAAGTGGGCAAGATCATCATGCGCCAGCTCGCCGGCACCGACAAGAAGCTCACGCTCGAGCTCGGCGGCAAAGCTGCGAACATCGTGTTCGACGATTCGCCGATCGATCAGGCCGTCGAAGGCGTAGTCAACGGAATTTTCTTCAATCAGGGGCACGTGTGCTGCGCGGGCAGCAGGCTGCTGGTGCAGGAATCGATCGCCGAGATGTTCGTGTCGAAGCTGAAGAATCGCATCGATGTCCTTCGCGTGGGGAATCCGCTGGACAAGAACACCGACGTCGGCGCGATCAATTCCAGAGCGCAGCTCGACAGGATCTGCGAGCTGGTCGATTCAGGTGTCAGCGCCGGTGCTGAGATGTACCAGTCGGCGGTGTGTCGCCTGCCGACGAAGGGCTACTACTACAAGCCAACGGTGTTCACGGGCGTGACCCAGAGCCATCGCATCGCGCGCGAAGAAATCTTCGGACCGGTGTTGAGTGTCCTCACCTTCCGCACGCTCGAAGAGGCTGTCGAGAAAGCAAACAACACCATGTACGGACTTTCCGCCGGGGTCTGGACAGACAAGGGATCACGGATTCTCAAGATGAGCACGCTGCTCAAGGCCGGCGTAGTGTGGGCGAACACGTTCAACAAGTTCGATCCGTCGTCGCCATTCGGCGGCTACAAGGAATCCGGCTTCGGGCGCGAAGGCGGACGGCAGGGTCTCATGGACTACGGGAAGGTGGTCTAGTCATGGCGCGGCTTCCAGTGACGAAAACTCCGAAGGTATACGTCGGAGGGCAGTTCATTCGGTCGGAGAGTGGGCGGGTTTTTCCTGTGCGGGAGGTGGGAGGGGGAAAGCGGGAAGCGGCGCTGCTCGGGAATATTCCGCAGTGCACTCGCAAGGATCTCCGCAACGCTGTCGAAGCCGCTGCGAAGGCAGGTCCTGATTGGGCGCATCGCACTCCGTACAACCGCGGGCAGATTATTTATCGACTGGCGGAGATGCTGGAGTCGAGGAGTGGCGAGATCGCGGATTCACTCGTGATCTCTGGCGCGGCGACGAAGGCTGCCGCGACGAAGGAAGTCAGCGCGAGCGTCGATCGCCTCATCTACTACGCCGGCTGGTCCGACAAGTACGAGCAAGTGCTCGGCAACACCAATCCCGTCGCCGGTCCGTTCTTCAACTTCACGGTTGCGGAGCCGATGGGAATTGTCGGCATAATCGCCGCCGACGGGGCTCCGCTGCTGGGCCTGTTGAGTCAGATTGCGCCGGTCATCGTCGCGGGTAATACGTGCGTGTGCCTGGCGTCGCAGGAGTTTCCGTATCCTGCCATCGTGCTGGGCGAGCTGCTGGCCGTCTCGGATCTGCCGGGCGGAGTGGTGAACATCCTCACCGGCTTCAGGAAGGAGCTCGTTCCCACGTTCGCGACCCACACCCACATTCGCGGCTTGAACGCGATAGTGAATCAGGACGAGAAGAAGCAGCTACAGCTTGGTGCCGCCGAGAGCATCAAGCGCGTCCGCGCGCGGAAGCGCGACGAGGAATTCGATTGGACCGATAGCGAGTCGCAGAGTGTCTATGAGATCCGCGACTTCATCGAGTTCAAGACGACTTGGCATCCGATTGGGGCCTGATGGCTTCAACGCAGCAGCAGAACGCGATCGAGATGCGTGCCCTGCGCAAGGTCTACAAAGGAACGGGAAAGACCAAGCGGCCGGGTAACGCTCCCTCCGGAATGCGTTTCGGGCCGGGCGCACCGATCGCGTCGGCCACCGATGTTGTCGCCCTCGAGTCGCTCGATCTCGATATCCGCGCTGGCGAATTCTTCGGACTGCTCGGCCCAAATGGCGCGGGAAAGACGACAGCGATCGGGATTCTCACCACTCGCGTGCGTCCCACGTCGGGAAAGGCAATCGTTGCGGGTGCTGATGTTGTGGAGGATTCGGTGCGGGTTCGTCAGACGATCGGCGTCGTTCCGCAGCGGCCAAACGCCGACCTGAGCCTCAACGTTCTGGAGAATCTCCAGTTCCACGCGGCGTATTTCGGCATTCCCTTCGACGTCGCAACGAAGCGCGCATATGAGTTGCTCGAGCGCCTGGGCTTGTCCGACAAGGCGGCCGCGAAAATGGCGGAGATGTCAGGCGGCCAGCAGCAACGGCTGATGATCGTGCGCGCGTTGATGCACGAGCCGGACATCATCTTTCTCGACGAGCCGACCGTCGGTCTCGATCCACAGGCGCGACTCGGACTTTGGGACATCCTTCGCGACCTGCACGGTCGGGGACGGACCATCGTGATGACGACGCACTACATGGACGAAGCGGACAGGCTGTGCGACCGTCTGGCGATCATTGATCGGGGCAAGCTTCTCGCACTCGATTCACCGCGCGCCCTGAAAGCAAAGGCGCCAGGCGGGACGCTCCTAGAGCTTGTGCTCGACGGTGATGCGATGCCCGCCGCGGAGCTGGCCGAGACGCTGGCAGGAATCAGCAGAGTGGAGGCTCAGGACGGAATTCTCCGCGCGCACAGCGATCGAGGCGGACAGGTTCTGCCCGCGCTGATCGAAGTCGCGGAGTCCACCGGGCGCACTGTCACGGACATTCACCTGCTGCAGCCAAGCCTGGAGACGCTGTTCGTGTCGCTGACGGGAAGAAAGCTCGGATGACGGTCATCGCGCTCGAAGCTCCCCGCAGCAAGGTCGCACCGTCGTCGGTTTTTGCCGCATTGCTCCGCCGCGACATGCGCGTGGCGCGGCGGGAGCTGCCGTTCTTCCTGCTGCGGACGACGATGCAGCCGCTGATGTTCGTAATCGTCTTCGGCTATCTGCTGCCCAAGATGGGATTCATGGGGCGCGGCTACACCACTGCGCTGCTCCCGGGCGTGTTGGCAATCAGTCTGACGTTCTCGAGCATTCAATCGGTCGCGCTGCCGATGGTGCAGGACTTCGGGTGGACAAAGGAGATCGAGGACAGACTGCTTGCGCCGGTTCCCATCTGGCTGGTCGCCGCCGAGAAGATCGTTGCCGGTGTGCTGCAGGGTGTGGTGTCAGCGCTGTTCGTGCTGCCGGTAGCACGCCTCATCATGGGACCGATTCCGAATCTCACCTTCGGTCACGTTGGCGATGTGCTGTTGATCACGGTTCTCGGCGCCGCCGCCTTCTCGTCACTCGGACTTTTCCTGGGGACGGCAATCCAGCCGCAGCAGATCGGCTTGATGTTCGGCGTAATTCTGGCGCCGATGATCTTTTTTGGCTGCGCGTATTACCCGTGGCAGGGACTGAGCGCCGTGCCCGTGATGAAATACGCGGTGCTGATCAATCCGCTCGTTTACGTCGCGGAAGGAATGCGGGCGGCGCTCACGCCGAGCGCCCCGCATATGTCGCTAGGCATCGTGGTGCTGGCGCTCATTCTCATCACTGCGCTCTTTTGGACGCTGGGCATGCGCTCCTTCATGAAGCGCGCGGTCGGATAGCTGTTCGGCAGGTTCCGGATCAGCGAGCGCCAGCTTCAATTTCGCGAGATCGGCAAGGTCCATCCGGGGCGCTCGCGGCAATGAAAGCGTAAACGTCGAGCCTTCGCCGACCACGCTCTCCACCGTAACCGATCCACCCATCGCTTGAGCCAGATCCTGGCTGATTGCCAGGCCTAATCCCACTCCCTGGACCGGCTGATTGAGGCGGCGTTCCGCCTGAACGAACGGATCGAAGATTTTGCTGAGCTTTTCCGGTGAAATTCCGGGGCCTGTATCCGCCACCCGAATGTCGATGCACTTGCCGTTGAAATCGCTCGTGAGCGCAATCTTGCCACCCGACTCCGTGAACTTCACCGCGTTGGTGAGCAAGTTGAGCACTATCTGCTGCATCTTTTCCGGATCTGCGAGGACAGCTGCAGTCTTGCCGGCGCCCTTGTACGAGTAGTGGAGTCCTTTCGCGAGAATCTGCGGCGCGATCATGGATTCCGTGTCGTGCAGCGCTTCGTCGACTGGGACAGCCGTGATGTGGTACTCGGTCTGGCCCGCATCGACCTTGGCAAAGTTGAGAACGTCCTGAATGAGCGTGAGGAGATGCTGCTGGCTCCGCCTGATACGCGCGATGTCCTGCGCCTGCTCGGCGTTTAACGGCCCGCGGATCCCCAGCGCCAGTAGCTCCGCGTATCCGCCGATGGCGTTCAGCGGTGTCCGGAGCTCGTGGCTCATGCTGGCGAGGAATTCCGATTTGGCCTGGCTTGCCGCCCACGCCTCTTCCTCCGCCTTTTTGCGCTCTTCGATGTCAACGGCAATTCCGAGCCAGGCGTCGACTTTTCCAGATTCATCGCGCGCGGGACGGCTCCGCGCGAGAAACCAGCAGTAGTCGCCTCTCCGTCCCCGCAGTCGCAGCTCCAGCTCGTAGTCCGTGCCTTCTCTTACGGCCGTCTGCCAGCTGTCGAGAACGCGCTCGCGATCCTCGGGATGAACCGCGTCGAGCCAACCGTCGCCGAGAGCTTTTCTCTCGGAAAGACCGGTGTATTCGTACCAGTAGGGATTGAGGTACGTGATGCGACCGTCGGGACCGCCGAACCAGACGACCTGGGGAGAAAGATCGAGCAGGTGTTCGAATCTTCCTTTCGTGGCTGCGGTCCAGCGCTCGAACTGAGTGGCCGCCAACGCAATGCCGAGCAATGCGGCGCTGGTTGCCGCCACAACCAACCCCAGCTCGTACGATCCGAGGACAACGTTATCGGTCGGTCGCCAGCCGGTTGGGCCGCGCGTGAAGAAGGCGGCAGCCATCCCCGTGTAGTGCATCCCAGCGACCGCAACGCCCATGAGCAAAGCTGCTCCCACCTTCTTGAGCGAGGCTCGCGGCTCCGCTCTCGTCGCGAGGAGATTCCTGGTCAGGGCAAGCGCGGCGAACGATACGATGATCGCTACGGCGATCGACGCGGCAAAGATGACCGGATCGTACAGCACGTGGCTGTTCATTCGCATCGCGGCCATGCCGGTGTAGTGCATGCTGGCTATAGCGAGTCCCATAAAGACGCTGGCCACTGCCAGAAGCCCGTTGCCGACATTAGCGCGGTTGAAGATGGCAAAGGCGACGACGCACCCGATGAATGCCGCGACGTAGGAGAGCGTGACCAGGGGCGCGTCGTACCAGACTGGAATGGGGAGGTGCAGAGCCAGCATCCCGACGAAATGCATGCTCCAGATTCCGAGTCCCATGGCGAGAGCACCGCCGTAAACCCAGAAGAGTCGGCGCCGACGCACTGC
>DATARP010000172.1:0-4602 GCA_036264075.1 Gemmatimonadaceae bacterium | reverse complement strand
GAAAATCGTCGGGTTGGAGGTCATGCCCGTGAGCGCGTCGTCGCGGATGCGCCCTTCGAGCTCGCCATCTGTCAGCATCCGGCGGTCGATGCTGTCGAGCCAGATGGACTGACCCGTATCGTGCAGCTCCTGGAGTCGATTTTTTGCCATGATACCCCCTCTTCAATTCTAACTATCCACACGCCGCCGCGCTCCTCTTGCGCGGCGACAAAATTGCTCAGCGAATTTCCGTGTCGCAACGCCGGATCTTTCTCCTCTCGCCCGCCAGCTGCGCCGGCAAGCGCGCCGCGCTGCTGTTCAACGACAGGGCGGAGTTCGACATCGCCAGGGAGGTTCGCAAGCAACCGGGCGCGCCGCTGGGGGACGTTTTCAGCTTTTTGAGCGGGCTCTACTTCAGAGGAAAGCTTGCTTACGCGCGCGAATTCGAGAACCCGCCCCCTCGTCGCGCGCCTGGGATTCAGATCATAACCTCAACTGACGGGCTGCACGCTCCGCAATCGCTGGTCACCCTGAAGGACCTGGAGCGGTTCGCGACGATTCCCATCGATGCCCGGGAGCCAAGGTACCGGGACCCACTCGAGCGCGACGCCAGCAAAATCGCCGAGCAGATCGGGCCGAGGTGCCAAGTGGTCCTCCTCGGCAGCGTGGCGACCGGGAAGTACCTTGACGTGCTGTTACCGATTTTCGGATCACGGCTGGTGTTTCCGCTTGAGTTCATTGGACTAGGCGATATGGCGCGCGGGGCGATGCTGCTCAAGCGGGCGGAATCGGGGGTGGAGCTGACGTACGTCTCAGCAATCACTCGTCAGCCAGGCCCCAACTGAACTGAACGGGGTTTGAGGTGCCAGTAGCGTAGGTGCCAGGTACCGGGTTACCACGACCAGACTTTACGATTGGCGTTCTGGCCGCATTCTGGTTCCAGGTACCTGGTGACCTGGCACCGCCGCGTCTGACACCTGCCTCCCCTATCACGCCAGTATTGAAGTCTGAGTGTAGGCACCTGGTGCCAGGCACCTATGCGTCTCTGGCACCTCCTACCCCGTTCAGGTCAGTTGAAACCTGGTACCCTGTTCAGTTGCAGTTAAGGAAGCGACTACATGCCAGCTACCGCCCAACCCGCCAATCGGTCGACAGCTCCGTATTCCCCCAGGCAAACTTGAGCACCCCGTGCGGGAACGTCGGCGAGGGCGGGGCTTCGACTGCGGGTACGAGCCAGAACGTGAGACTCTCTATCGGCTCAGCCAGCGTGCGGGATCGCAGATCGATGCGCGCGAAGTCCTGCTTCGGATCGTAGTCCGTCCCCCACTGCAGCACTTCCTTGCTCACGATCAGCTTCCATCCACTTCTGGTGGGCAACGCGAACAGCGAGTAAATCCCCCGCGGGATGAACGTGTTTCCGATCGTCATGTCGACTTCTGCGGTGAGCTGGGTCGCCATGTTGGCACCCGCGCGCCAGACGGTATCCCAGGGCATCACACCAGCGAGTCCGACGACATTGCGACCGCGTGCGTGGGGCTGGCCGTAGTCGATCGAGATCTTGGCTGGTCCTGCGAGGTTGAGGGCGCCGAACCACCCGCCTTCGCCCCAACGGCTGTCAATCAGCACCGTCACGGATGCGCGGGTGCTCGCGGTGGCCCGGGGAATTCGCGGAGCCTGTGCAGGTTGGGCTGCCGCGGGCTGTGTTGCGGGAACGGGTTGGGATTGTGCGTGCAAATCGGCACCAATCGCGACGAGCGCGCCGAGAACCACGAGTCTCATCAACATTAGAATTCTCTCTTCCGCATCTCCTTGAAAAAACGCTCGTGCTCCTGACGCTCCTTGAGTGTCGCCTCGTCGGTCGGGAGGTCAGCGAGATTCTTGTCGTACTTCTTTCCAAACCCTTTCCGGCCGCTCGACTTGGCCGCTTTGGCTGCGTTTTTCCTGGCGAGGGCGGCGATCTTTTTGTCGTCCATTTATTGGCTCTCCTGGGGTTGACTAAAAGGGAGCAACCGACGCGGTGGAACGCAAGACTTGTCCGTCCGGGAACGGAAATGCAATCAGCCCGAGCCGGGCTCCGGAGCGCCAACATCGAGCACCTCTCTCACCTTGTGGGCGAGAAGGTCCGGAGTAAATGGCTTCTGCAGGAACGCCGTTTGACCGTCGATCACCCCTCTTCGCATCACTTCGTCGTCCGTATACCCGGACATGAAGAGAACCCGGATAGCTGGCCGCGCTTCGAGCACTTTCTCGACCAGCTGGCTGCCGTTCATTTCCGGCATAACTACATCGGTTGCGATGAGATCGATCGGTCCCGTATGGCCAGCGACGATCTGTAGAGCCTCTTTGCCTGTTCTGGCGACCAGCACGTTGTAGCCAAGTGATCCCAGCACACGAGCCCCGAGCGTGCGAAGGGCTTCATCATCCTCGGCGAGCAGAATCGTCTCGGACCCGCGCGGCGTGATCGTGCGGTACTCCGAGGTTGTCATCATCACGTCAGTCACGCTGGTCAGGCGTGGGAAATAAACCTTGAAGGTGGTGCCATGCTCGAGCTCGGAATAGACGTAGATATCGCCCCCTGACTGCTTCACGATTCCGTGAACCGTCGCCAGGCCGAGTCCCGTTCCTTTGCCCACTCCCTTTGTCGTGTAGAATGGCTCGAACAGGCGCTGCTGAACCTCCTTCGTCATCCCGGTGCCTGTGTCTGTCACTGCGATCATGACGTATTTCCCGGGGGCCGCACCGAGATGGCGCTCGCCATGCTCCTCGAAAAGCTCGGCGTTGTCCGTGGTGATGGTTAGAGTTCCGCCACCCGACATCGCATCGCGCGCGTTTACGGCGAGATTGATCAGCACCTGCTCGAGCTGACCGGGGTCGGCGTTGATCAACCCGAGATCCGGGTCGAGATTCGTCGTGAGCGAAATATCCTCACCAATGAGTCGTCGCAGCATTTTTTCAACGTCGGTGACAACTGCGTTGACGCTCACGGGGCGCATCTGAAGGACCTGTTTCCTGCTGAATGCCAGGAGCTGACGCGTCAGTGCAGCTGCTCTCCCCGCCGCATCGCTTATCTCCTGGATGTCGCCACGCAAGTCGGCGTTGGTTCCGACGTCTGACAGGAGCATCGAGCTGTAGCTCATGATCACTGTCAGCAGATTGTTGAAGTCGTGGGCCACGCCACCAGCGAGCTGACCCACTGCTTCCATTTTCTGGGCCTGACCGAGCTGGTCCTCGAGCTCCCGCTGACGAGTGAGGTCGCGGACGGTATAGACGACAACCCCAGGCGCAAAGGCCGCGGCCCGCACATCGAGGACTTTTCCATCCTGCCGCCGGAAGAGCTCGGATTCTCTGCGCGCCGCCGAGGCGGAGATCCCCAGGCCGCCTTCCAGCGAGGTTTCGGGGAGCACGTCGGCCATCTTGAGAGACCGCAGCTTTTCGAGCGGGCGACCGCTCAAGGCGCAGGCGGCCGGGTTTGCGTCTATGATGGTACCCGAAGCATCGGCTATGAAGAGCGAATCGCTTACGTGATCAAAAATCAGGCGGAGGCGATCCTGGCTCTCACGCATTCCCAGCTCGGCTCGCCGGCGCTGCCACCGCTCCCCGGCGCGCTCGATCGTCCCCACAAGCTGCTCAGGCTTCACCGGCTTGAGAAGGTAATCGTTACTGTTTTCCCGCAGCGCGCGCACGGCGCTGTCCACGGAAGCATTGCCGGTGAGAATGACAACCTCCGTCAGGCCGGCGATCTCGCGAAGGCGTCCGATCAGCTCAATGCCGTCCATATCCGGGAGCTTGAGATCCACCAGCGCGACCGCCGGACCTTCTTTCATTTTCCGCGTGAGGTCGAGCGCTTGGTGCCCGGTGCCGGCGATCAGCGACGAATAGCCTCGGAGACGGAGAATATCCGTAATCGTCCGCAGCATTTGCGCGTCGTCATCGACGACGAGAACCTTCAACGCCTCAGGCAGCAAAGACTTCATTCAGGATGCCGAGAAGGGCATCTGGTGAAAAAGGCTTGTGCAGACTGGCGTGGATAAGGCGCGGAGGCATTGAAGATGTGGTCTGGTCCAGCGCGTCCGGGTGTCCGCTGCAGAGTATGAGCGCGATGGACGGGCTGACGTGCTTGATCGCCAGAACCGTCTCGGGCGCGGAGATTCCATTCAGCCGCAGGTCGAGCACGACCGCCGCGGGCGATTCGCTCTCGAGCATCTGCAGTGCCTGGTCCAGCGTTAACGCCCCGAGAGTGGAGTACCCATGCTGTTCGAGCAGCTTGCGGAGCGTTTGGAGGAATGCACCGTCGTCGTCGACCACCAAAACGCAGCGGGGTTCCTCCGTCGCCTCCCTGAGCAGGTCGAGCAGACCCGTCAGCGCCACCGGCTTGGAAAGAATCCTCAGAGCCCCCTCCCGCTCCGCCTCCGCGAGGATCTCCGTTGCCGTATACGCCGTCATGAGGATCACGCGAACGCCCGGGCGAACGGCCTTCATGGCCTTGAACGCCTCGAGCCCGTTGATTCCCGTCATGCGGACATCCATTAGCACCACCGCGTAGTCCCGGTCCCGAATCGCGTCGACCGCCGCCTCACCACTATACACGCCGTCTGCCTCCCATCCGTGCAGCCGCACGACGTC
>DATARP010000008.1:0-2065 GCA_036264075.1 Gemmatimonadaceae bacterium | reverse complement strand
CGCGCGAAAGTCAGTGTCGGATCGATTCCTTGCACGCCCGCAAAGACTTCAGGATATCCCGAGCGCGTTCCGTACGGCCTCGGGTCATACCGCAACCGCTCGAGGTGATACGGATAGCCGTCGGTGCCTCCATCGAGCTGGGCCCGGACAACGGCGGCGAACACGTCCGAATCGGCCCGGATAAGAGTGATCTCCTCCTCCGGCGTCGCCTGCCGCCCGGCGGTCGAGGATGGGATCTGGCGCGGCTGCGCAGACCGACAAGCGGCGGCCACGACGAAACAGCAGATCCACGCGAGACGCACGCGGATCCGGGAATTATGATTTTTCATTTCGCACCACGTGTTGCACAAAAGAGGCCCCGACATCTCGCTCGTTTTTCCGGATGCAAGACGGGATTGGAGCCGATTACGATGATATGTTTCTGATCACCAACCTGAGTCAGAGACGTGCCGAAAGCTACGCCCGCCAAGAAAACCACCAAGGCCAAGACCGCCAAGGTCGTTGATCGCTACGCCAAGCGCTCCGCTCCAGCCGACATGGCGCCGGAAGAATTTCGCAAAGTCGGCCACTCGATGGTCGATGCCGTCGCCGATTTCCTTGGCAGGCTGCCAGACGCTCCCACCGCATCGCCCCTCCTTCCCGACGCCATGCGGAGTCTGCTCGGCAAGCGCAAGATGCCCGAAAACGGAACGGACATCGCGCCCGTAATCGACAGATTCAGCCGGGATTTCTTCCGGCACTCGACGCACAACGGGAGTCCGCGGTTCTGGGGCTACATCACATCGTCCGCCGCGCCAATCGGCGCGCTCGCAGATCTTCTAGCCGCGGCGGTGAACCCGAACTGCGGTGCGTGGGCGCTTTCACCGATCGCCACTGAGATCGAGAATGAATCCATACGGTGGCTCGCGGAATTTCTCGGGCTGCCGGGCAAGTGGGATGGAGTCCTGGTCAGCGGCGGCAACATGGCCAACATCGTGGGCTTCATCGCTGCGAGGAAGGCGAAGGCGCAGTGGGACGTTCGCACCGAGGGTCTCACTGATCCGGCGAGCAAACGTCTCGTCCTCTACGTTTCGGCCGAAACGCACACGTGGATTTACAAGGCCGCGGACATGTGCGGACTCGGAACTTCGGCCGTCCGCTGGATCGCTACGGACGACCAGCTCCGTCTCCGCCCCGACGAGCTACGCAAGCGAATTGAAGAAGATCGCGCCGCCGGTCTCCAGCCGTTCCTCGTTGTTGGTGCGGCGGGTTCGGTCGGCACCGGCGCGACCGACCCGCTACCGGAGATCGCCAAAATCTGCAAGGAGTTCGACCTCTGGTTCCATGTCGACGGCGCCTATGGGGCG
Source organism: Gemmatimonadaceae bacterium (assembly GCA_036264075.1). Lineage (GTDB taxonomy): Bacteria > Gemmatimonadota > Gemmatimonadetes > Gemmatimonadales > Gemmatimonadaceae > UBA4720. The sequence continues at coordinate 719 of DATARP010000008.1, read as the reverse complement.
CCGGCCGTCGCGCTCAACGCCGCGAGCGCCGATCTCAAAGGACTTCGGCTGGCGGACTCGATCGCGATAGATCCGCACAAATGGCTATACAGCTCGCTCGAGGCAGGGTGCCTGCTCACGCGTCACCCCAATGCGCTGCACGAAGCGTTCGCGTTCAAGCCGCCGTACTACCAGTTCGACGACAACGAAGGTCAGGAAGTGAAGAACTACTTCGAGTACGGACCGCAGAATTCACGCGGCTTCCGCGCGCTCAAGATCTGGCTGGGGTTTCAGCAGGCGGGCGCGAGCGGATACCGGCAGATGATATCCGACGACATCAAGCTCGCCCAAAAGCTGCACGAATCCGTCGGGAAACAGTTTTTGCTGGAGCAAGGGACAATCGCGCTGAGCATCTCCACTTTCCGTTTTATCCCAGTGGACCTCCGCGAGCGCGCCAGTGGAGACAAAGCAGTAACGGACTACCTCAACGAGCTGAACGCGCGAATTGCCACCGCACTCAGACTCAGCGGCCGCGCGTTCGTCTCGAATGCGCACATCGGAGATCTGTACTATCTGCGGGCGTGCATCGTGAACTTTCGGACCACGCTGGCCGACGTCGAGGCTCTTCCCGAGATAATCGTCGAGCTCGGTCGCGATCTCGACAGGCAGTTCCGGCCGTCGGCGCTCGAACCCGCAAGAGCCCGCCCAGTCCGTTCGGCGAAGTAGCGCACGACGGCGGC
>DATARP010000151.1:0-3328 GCA_036264075.1 Gemmatimonadaceae bacterium | reverse complement strand
CGTCATGACGAACACGTGCTGGATGTCGTGTGTTTCACCCGGATTTTTATCCGTCCGCCACTGCACGCGCTCGAGATGACCGTTGCCCTCGAGCGCCGTGATTTCCGTGCACGTCCGCAGAGAGATCGCCGGGTTCTCCTCAATGCGGCGGACCAGGTATCGCGACATCGTGTCTGCCAGGGCGCGCGAGCGGATCAGCATGTGTACCTTCCTCGCCGACTGCGCGAGGAACACCGCGGCCTGTCCGGCGGAATTGCCGCCGCCAACCACGATCACCTCGTCGCCTTCGCACAGCTGGGATTCGATGAATGTCGCGCCGTAATAAATGCCCGCTCCCTCGAAACGCGCGATATTCTCGAGCGGCAGTTTTCGGTATTCCGCGCCGGTGGCGATAATGACTGTGCGCGTACTCACTCGTGGGCCGTTGTCGATCTCGATGGTGTACGCGTTCCGCGTGCAGTCGAGTTTCGTGGCGCTCTCCGCAATCACCATCTCGGCGCCGAACTTCTGGGCCTGCGTGTAGGCGCGGGCGGTAAGCTCTCCACCAGTGATGCCCGACGGAAAACCGAGATAGTTCTCGATCCTCGAGCTGGATCCGGCCTGTCCACCGGGTGCATTCGATTCGAGAACGAGGACGTCGAGTCCTTCCGACGCGGCGTACACAGCGGCTGCAAGTCCGGACGGCCCGGCGCCTACGATGACGACGTTCCTCGGATGTTTCTGATCGACCGAGTCGTTGAAGCCGAGGCAGTCGGCGATTTCCCGATTCGTCGGGTTGCGCAAGACGGTTCGGCCGCGACAGATCAAAACCGGAATCTCGTCCATGGAAAACTGAAAACGATCGAGGAGGTGCTGCACGTCGGGATCGCTGTCCGGGTCGATGGACGAGTACGGGTGCGCGTTCCGGGTCAGGAATTCCTTGATGCGAAGCGTGTCGGACGAGTGGTTCGAGCCGACCAGCACGACGTCTCCGAACCCGCCCGCGATCAACTGTGCTCGGCGGAGAAGAAAAGCGCGAACGAATATCTCGCTTAGTTCCGCGTCGAGCTGAATGAGCGACAGAAGTTGATCGCGCTCGACCTCGATCACCTCACCGGGCTCCCCGACACGAAGCGTTACCAGCGCTCGACGCCCGGAGAGCATGGTGACCTCACCGGTGAACTGGCCGGGCTGAACGGTGACAACTGTCGCTTCCCCGTCGCTGGTGAGATTCAGCGCTTCGATGGTTCCCGTGTTGACGACGAAGAACTTCGGGGTCGGTTTTCCAGCCGTGACGAGGACTTCACCGCGCTCGACACGGCGAATTCGACCGTGCGCTGCAACGCGCTCGATCTGCTCGGGCGTCAGTTTTGGAAAAGCCTGGTCGACTTCAGTCGCAGGCCGCGATGGGAGCGTTGTGGTCGGTGTCGTCATGACGTCAATGAAAAGCGAAGCAGTTCACGCACGAATTTCTGTGCTGCTCGGCGACGTGGACGGCCTTTCTGGCACGAACGCAGCCCTGACGTCATCCAGAGTGACCTGTCCCCGCGCGTTTGCGATTGCCCATTGCAGCGCGAAATCCGCAACCTCTTCCCATCCTTTCTGCCCAACCGTATGGTGCGTCCGGTTCGGGAACTCGCGATAGTCAGTGACAGCCGTCGAGTTTCTGACGTATTTGCGCACATTCGACTTGTTGATGGCCGGTGGGACGATGTGGTCCTTGCTGCCGGCGATAAAAAGAAGCGGCGCGCGGCTGCTGTTTGAGTAGTTGACTTTGGATGAAGCATTCGGATTCAGCAGAGCGAACGCGGCATCCCACAGAATACTGTTGGCCGCGGGAATCTGGTACCGATCATAGACTTTCTGCGAATCAGCGGCGTCCAGCTCGTTGGTGAAGGCGTAATTGAACTGGCTGGGAGTCAGCGATGTGGCGCCTCCATAACTGAACGGATTCCCGAGGATGGGGAAGCCCGCCCGGATCGTCGAGAATGGCAACACCGGGACTCCCGCCGTCTGCGCGGAGTCGACGAGCACCCCGGCGGCTCCGAGCCCACGGTCGATCAGGATCTGTGTAATGAGTCCCCCGAACGAATGACCCATTATGATCGGCGGAGAATCGAGCTTGCGAATGATGCGCTCGTAGTGATCGACTACGGTTTTGAGCTTGAGACGCTTAAGTGGGGATGGATCTTTGCGAATCGCTTCGACCTCTCCTTCGAGACCCGGCCAGGACGGCGCGATCACGTTGTAGCCAGCCTTCTGATAGCGCTCGATCCACGCCTCCCAGCTCCTTGGGGTCAGCCAGAGCCCGTGAATTAGAACGATTGTTGGCTTGCCAGAACTCGCTCCATTGGTGCTCATTGTGTTCTCCCTGGTTGTCCCGAGATCACGATGTCAGTAAACAAGTGATACTGCCAGCCCCGATTGGCTGCTCTTTCCGGAGAGCAATGTGATTGTGAATCTCTGGCCGTGGGCTCTATTCGGGGCTCTGGTGCTCTCGGCGCTCGCGCTGGACCTGGGGCTTTTCCGTTCGCGCCGCATCGAGCAGCGCGAGCTCACTCTTCGCCAGGCCGCGACGAGAACGTTTGCGTGGACTGTGCTTTCGTTCCTGTTCGGCGTTGTCGTGCTGGCGATGTATGGCCAGCGTGCTGCACTCACTTACGTCACGGCGTATCTCCTCGAGCAATCGCTCTCCATCGACAACGTTTTCGTCTTTCTGCTGATCTTCTCGGAGCTCAGAGTTCCACCTGCTCAACAGCGGGGTGTGCTCATGTGGGGCGTCATTGGCGCGCTCGTCATGCGGGGGCTGCTCATAGCAGCAGGACTGTTTCTCCTCAACCAGTTCCACTGGGTGGTGTATCCCTTTGCCGCGCTCATCATATTCGCGGCCGTCCGTCTGCTGTGGGGCGGGCAGAAACAACGCGAGGTGGTCGTCGCCGCGTGCGGCATCTGCAGCAGCTGGGTGGCGCGCATTATCCCAATTACCCCGGTTTATCATGGCAGGCGGTTCTGGGCGCGCGAGCCAGAGCGGACCGGACGTCTAGTCGCCACTCCGCTTCTCGTCGCTCTGATCATCATCGAGACCACTGATATCGTTTTTGCGCTGGACTCGGTCCCCGCCGTTCTGGCTGTCACGAGGGAGCCCTTCGTTGTTTACACTTCCAACATCTTCGCGATGCTTGGCCTGCGCTCGCTCTACTTTGTTCTCGCCGGAATCGTCGAGCGATTCCGATTTCTGCGGGTGGGACTGGCGGCGATTCTCATCTTTTTTGGCGCGAAGCTTTTGCTGGGTGACTTCCTGGATGTTCCGAACGGAGTATCGCTGGGCGTAATTGCCGCGGCACTCTCG
>DATARP010000096.1:0-2290 GCA_036264075.1 Gemmatimonadaceae bacterium | reverse complement strand
GTAGGCATCGAACAGCTTTGGATCGAGCCTTATCGCCTGCTCGAATTCCTTCTCGGCGTCACCCAGCTTCTTGGCGATTCTCAATGCAAACGCTCGCGCGAGGTGCGCCTCTGCGAGATCCGGACCGAGCTCGAGCGCCTTGCGGCTCGCTACATCCGCCTGCAACGAGTTTACTTCCCTCGAGTCGAAGTAGATGTAGAGGAGAGAGCATGCAATCGCGGCGCCGGCGTAGGCAAGCGCGTATTCCGGATCCGTCTCGATCGCCTTCTCGTACATCTGCACCGCGTACTCCAGGCTCTTCCGCCGGTGCTCGTGAAAGAATTTACGGCCACGCAGATAGTAGTGGTACGCGTCGACGTCGACTGTGCGCACCTTTCCCAGCGCGAGTTTTTCACCTTCGCTGAGAATGACGCGCAGCGATTTGACGATTGCCTGTGCGATGTCATCCTGGATCGCGAAAATGTCCTCCATCTCCCGATCGTACTGTTCCGCCCAGAGATGGTAGCCATCGGCGGCGTTGATGAGCTGCGCCGTGATGCGCAGCTTGTTGCCGACCTTTCGCACGCTCCCCTCGAGAACAGCCGAGACCTTGAGCTTGCGCCCGATCTCGCTGATGTCCTCGTCCTTTCCCTTGAACGTGAACGACGAGGTGCGGGATGCGACGCGCAGTGACTGTATCTTCGTCAGCGCGTTGATGATCTCCTCCGCGATTCCATCCGCGAAGTATTCGTTGTCCGGGTCGGCGCTCATGTTGGCGAAGGGGAGCACCGCCACAGACTTGGCAGCGGACACGGTGGGCAAAGGCGTCGCCTGGATGGAGACCGGTACGGCGAGCGCACCGGGGCTGATCGCCTGCGCGAACAATGCCATGCTCGGATAGCGTTTCGCCGGATCGGGTGACATCGCCTGGGTGAGGGCGACTTCTATCGATTCGGGGATGCCTTCCCGCAGCAGCCCGACTCGCGGCGGCGAATCCTTGAAACGCTCGGCGAACGCTTCCACATCGGACATGCTGGCGAACGGACGCTCTCCCGCAAGCATCTCGTACAGGACGACAGCGAGGCTGTATTGATCGGCCCGGCCGTCGACTTCGCGCGCGCCGGCGGCTTGTTCGGGCGCGACGTACGCGGGCGTGCCGAACAGCGCGCCGCTCTTCGTGATGCTGTGCTCTCCCGTGTCGATCGCGGTTTTGGCGATGCCGAAGTCCATCACCATCGCCTCGCCCTCGTACATCATCACGTTCTCGGGCTTGACGTCGCGGTGCACGACATTCTGCCGGTGCGCGTAGTCAAGCGCGGACGCAATCGACAGCGTGTGTCGGATGGCTTCATCGATCGGGAGCTGGTTCTCGCGCTCGAGTCGCTCACGCAACGACTCGCCTTCGACGTAGGGCATCACGTAGTAGAGGAATCCTTCGACCTCACCGGAATCGAAGAGCGGAAGGATGTGCGGGTGATTCAGTCGCGCGACGACCTTGATCTCGCGCAGAAAACGCTCCGGGCCAACAGACTCCGCCAAGCCCGGGTGCAGAACCTTGAGGGCGACGACACGGTCGTGTTTCGCATCCTGCGCGAGACACACCGTTGCCATCCCACCGCGACCGAGCTCGCGGTCGATGCTATACGTCGGAGCGAGTAGCTCCCGGATGCGAGTGATGGGGAGTGGCAAGCGATGACCCTCTACCAGCGGCGGTGGGTCGGACCCGAGTCACCAACTTGAGACGGCCGGGTGGTGGGGTCAAGCGGGCATCGGTCACACCGCGAGTTGTTAACTACAACTGAACGGGCGGGAGCTCTCAGTAGCACAGATGCGAGATACAAGTTCACTGCCCCGTGACGTCACTACCGGCGTTCATCGCACAAGCAGTTGCCCCAAACGCCACCGAGATACGTCAGGGCGTCGTGAACGCTTAACTATTATCTATGCATCTCTGACGACTCCCGCCCGTTCAGTTGCAGTCAAGGTCCCGAACGTTGCATTGGCCATGGAATCGGTGGCACCCGACGTGGCACTAGGCTAGAGTATGTGAATCTCCCCACGCGCCAACTATGGATGCAGCGCTCATAACTTCTTTTGCCGGGATCGACTCCGTGCCGACATCCGAGGCGACCGTTCGACGCACGCCGTCCGCGTCGCAGCGCGCCGCAATCGAGGCCGAGCCCCAGCCGCTGCTCGTTCGCGCGGGACCGGGCGCGGGGAAGACCTACTGCCTGATAGAGCGCATCAGGTTTCTCATCGACAAGCGAGGGTTCGATCCTTCGCGCATTTGCGTCTTCACTTTCACCAACAA
>DATARP010000089.1:0-9613 GCA_036264075.1 Gemmatimonadaceae bacterium | reverse complement strand
GGGACGCGGAGAGCCGCGCAAGATTCTGGAAGAGGTGCTTCAGATCGTCACGTCGAAAGAGCAAGCAACTTCGTTTTAGCCAGCAACAATGAGCGCCCCGCCAGCAAACGCGCTCCAGAGCGCGATCCATAAGCTCGCCTTCCGAGAGGCTCTCAGCGCTGACGACGCCCAGGCGGCGTTCGACATCGTGATGCGTGGCGAAGCAACGGCAGTTCAGGTCGCCGCGTTGCTCTCCGCCCCCCGCGCGACTGGAGAGAGCGTGGAAGTCGTTGCCGGGGTAGTCAGGGCGCTAAGGAGTGCGATGATCGCGCTTCCGGCCGTGGATCCTGAGGATTTGGTGGATACCTGTGGTACTGGCGGCGGCGCGGTCGCGACTTTCAACATCTCGACCGTCGCAGCCATCGTCGCCGCGGGCGCGGGCGTTCGCATTGCGAAGCACGGGAATCGGTCATTCACGACCAAATGCGGGAGCGCGGACGTTCTCGAGGCTCTTGGAGTCGGAATTGACGTTCCAGTGGCGACAATGGAAGCCTCCCTCCGAGACGCAGGGATCGTATTCATGTTCGCGCCACTCATGCACCCGGCGATGCGGCACGTCGGCCCGGTGCGGCGCGAGTTGGGAATACCCACTGTCATGAACATCGTCGGTCCTCTGGCGAATCCGGCGCGGGCCGGCCGGCAGGTAGTAGGCGTGTCAGACGTCGAGCGGGCTCCGATACTCGCCGGAGCTCTCTCGGCGCTGGGCACCACGCACGCGATGGTCGTATACGGCGAGCCCGGTCTCGACGAGGTTTCGCCGCTCGGCCCGACCCATGTCGTCGAGGTAAGGAACGGATCGACGACCCGTTGGACAATCCAGCCCGAGGAGCACGGATTCAAAAAAATCGCGGTGAACGATCTCGCCGGAAGCGAGCCGGCCGACAATGCGCGGATCATCGTGACGATCCTGGACGGGAAGGGCCCGGCCGGTGCGCGCGCCGCGACCCTGCTCAACGCAGCGGCCGCGATCTATGTGAGTGGGAGAGTGAAGACGTTCGCGGACGGAGTCAGCGCCGCGAAGAAATCCATCGATTCCGGCGCGGCCAAATCAGTTCTTGAGCGGTTGAGGCGTGCCAGTCCAAAGCCTGGCAGGTCAACGACTTGAGCGACTGACCTCTAGAATCTTCTCAGGACCCCGACGACGATTCCCTGGATGGAGATGTCGTTCTCGTGGACATAGATCGGGTTCATGGTTTCGTTCGCCGGCTGCAGCCGGATGCGGCCGTCGCGCTCTCGATAAAACTTCTTGACCGTTGCCGAAGTGCCATCGATCAGCGCGATTACCATCTCTCCGTTGTCGGCCGTGCTCTTCTCGTTCACGATGACGAAATCGCCATCGCGAATCTGCTCGTCGATCATCGAGTTGCCGCGGACCCGCAGGACGTAGTGGTTGCCGCCCCGACGCACCAGATCCTCGGGGACTCCAATCGTCTCGGGCATTTGGATGGCCTCGATCGGCAGTCCGGCGGCAACGGTGCCGAGCAGGGGGAGCGACATCGCCCGAGGGAGGACATCCGACGGCACGAGCTCGATCCCACGGCTCTCATTGTACGCGCGCTTGATGTATCCCTTGCGCTCGAGGTTCGTGAGGTGTTCGTGGACAGTCGCCAGGGAGTTATAGTTAAACTGCGTCGCAATCTCCTCGAAGCTCGGCGCGTATCCGTGCTCCTCAGAGTATCTCGCTAGGTAGGTAAGAATCTCCCGCTGGCGTTTTGTAAGCGACATATCCCTTTTCCGCGGCTGGTTTGAGTACGGACCGGTCGGTCCTTCCTACCGAACATTTGCCGAATTCCTACGTTAGCCGAAGATCGACCGAAGCGCAAGCGCTTTCTGCCTGGACGCCGCCTGGAGGTACCCTCGGTGAGCTGACGGACGAGGCACGCGGGCGCGCCGCAACGCTAACGCCTCGAACAGCGGAGCTCAGGCGTGCAGCGGATGCCGTGCGTGAGGCGCCTGGATTTGGGGCCGCTCTCAAGCGCCCTGACGTCGCCATTATCGCCGAGGTCAAACGGTCGTCGCCGTCGAAGGGAGTGATCAATTCGAAGCTCGATCTGGAGACGCAGGTTCGCGCATACCGCCAGGGTGGGGCCGCAGGCATTTCGATACTCACCGAGCCGCGACGGTTCGGTGGCTCGAACGAGGATCTGACTCGGGCTCGCACGACTGTGCCTACGCCACTCCTCAAGAAGGATTTTCACGTAGAGGTCGTCCAGATTCTCGAGGCCCGCTCGCTTGGCGCGTCCGCTGCGCTTGTCATTGCGCGAGCCGTCCCACCGTCGCAGCTGAAGGAGCTGATAAAGGCCGGAGATGACTTCGGGATCGAGATCCTGGTGGAAGTGCGCGACGCCGCGGAGTTGGACCTCGCGCTTTCGTTCGGGGCCAGCCTGATCGGGGTCAACAACAGGAATCTCGAAACGCTGGAGATCGACCCGGAGACCTCGCTGCGACTCTTGCCGCTGATCCCGCGCGAGATCGTCGCGATCGCCGAGAGCGGTGTAAAATCGGCTGCAGATGTTACTCGGTTGGGGGCGGCGGGAGCCGACGCCGTGCTAGTCGGTTCGGAGCTCTCTGCCTCCGCGAATCCCGAGGCAACTGTTCGCTCTCTCACGGGCGTAGCACGGACGGCCGGTGCTCGCAAAGGTTAAGTTCTGCGGCATGACGCGGCCGCAGGATGCAGCGATCGGGGCGGAAATCGGCGCGACCTACATTGGGGTGGTGTTCGCTGATGGTCCGCGACGTGTCACATCGGCGCAGGCAAAAAAGATTTTCGAGGCAGCCGGCAAATCGGTGAAGCACGCGGGGGTATTCGGCACAAACGATCCCGAGGAAATCGCGCGCGCGGCGGAGGAGACGCAGCTGGACGTGGTCCAGCTGCACAACGATCCGACGACGTCGGACGTGCGGGCGATCCGTGCACGATTCAAGGGAGAGATTTGGGCGGCGATCAGAATCGCCGGATCACACATACCGCATGATGCCGAAGCACTATTCGACGCCGCCGACGCGATCGTGCTCGATGCAAGAAGTGAGAAGCAGCTTGGGGGGACCGGAAAGGCTCTCCCCTGGAGCGAGCTCGCGGTGGATCTCGCCAGGGATCGAGGCAGCTCCGCGGTCGTGCTGGCCGGAGGACTCAAGCCGGGTAATGTCGGGTCGGCAGTGCGGACACTTGCACCGGACGTGGTGGATGTCTCCTCAGGCGTCGAGAGCGCGCCCGGGATCAAGGATCCGTGGCTGATGCGCGAATTCTACGCGGCGGTTTCCGGCGCTCGAGCTCACTAGAGTGGCGACGGATACGGCACACCGCTTCGGAGCGTTCGGCGGACGATATGTGCCCGAGACGCTCATTCCGGCGCTCGACGAGCTCGACTTGGCGTTCGACGATGCCATGCGCGACCGACAGTTTATCGCAGAGCTCGAGCGGCTGCTCAAGGAGTACGTCGGACGACCGTCGCCGCTCAGCAGCGCCCCAAGGTTTTCGGAACAGGTCGGCTGCACCGTCTACTTGAAGCGCGAGGATCTGAATCACACCGGCGCGCACAAGATCAACAACGCTCTGGGCCAGGCGCTGCTCGCCCGGCGAATGGGAAAGCGACGGATCATCGCGGAGACCGGGGCCGGCCAGCACGGTGTGGCAACGGCCACTGTATGCGCGCGCTTCGGACTCGATTGCACCGTCTACATGGGCGAAGAGGACATGCGACGGCAGGAGCTGAACGTCTTTCGCATGCGGCTCATGGGCGCGAAGGTAGTTCCCGTACTCTCCGGGACGCGTACCCTCAAGGACGCAACCAGTGAGGCAATCCGCGACTGGGTCACCAACGTGGGGGACAGCTACTACATCATCGGCTCTGTCGTGGGACCAGCGCCTTATCCCAGGATGGTCAGGGATTTCCAGGCGGTGATCGGGCGCGAAGCAAGGGAGCAGATGCTCGAGACCGCGGGAAGGTTGCCAACGAGCGTCATTGCCTGCGTTGGAGGCGGGTCGAATGCCATGGGGATCTTCCACGCTTTCGTCGACGACCCGTCCGTCGAGCTTGTCGGCGTCGAGGCGGCCGGCAGGGGCCTCGATAGCGGAGAGCACTCCGCATCTCTGCAGAGGGGCGTCCCGGGGGTCCTCCATGGCTCCTTGAGCTACCTCCTTCAGGACGAGAGCGGGCAGGTCCATCCCGCGCATTCGATCTCCGCGGGGTTGGACTACCCGGGAGTGGGGCCGGAGCATTCGTACCTGAAGGACACAGGGCGGGCTCTGTACGTTTCCGTCACTGACGAGGAGGCGGTCGAGGGTCTGAGCATCCTCAGCCGACTGGAGGGCATAATCCCGGCGCTGGAGACGTCACACGCGGTCGCCTGGGTCGTCAAAGACAAGGATCGGTGGAAAGAGACGGACGCCCTCCTGATCTGCATCAGCGGACGTGGCGACAAGGACCTCGCGCAGATAACTGAGATGGGACTTCTTCCCGAATGACAACCTCGGCAACCGCAAACGCGGCACAGGACGAGCTCGATGAGCCGTCCTTTCCGATCGTTCTCGTAACCGACCTCCTCAAGTCGTTCGTGAAGGCTGTCCGCGCGCACCAGCTTTACCTCCCCAACAACCCGATGCACGCGAGATCCCTCGAGGCCGTGCGCGAAGCCTTCGCGGGCATCTGGCAGAAGACCGAGGAGCTCGACATTCAGATCGTCGAGACCCAGCTGATGTGGGAAGGACGCGTGGTGCTCGACGAGCACGACAGAACCAGCGACAACATCGCGTGGCTCCTCTACAAGGATGGAATCCGCGAGTTGAAGATGCTGAAGGGCTTCGAAGGCGAAGAGCTCGGAACGTTCTTCGATCTCCTGCAGCGCGTTCGCAAGGCGACGGACGACGACGACGATCTGCTCACGCTGATGTGGGAGCGGGAGTTCGCCACTCTCCAATACAAGTACGTGGATCTCACCGCCGAAGGTGGTCCGGGCGTCGAGTCCATGGAGCGCGCCGAGCAGAAAGAGAAGATTCTGTCTCCCGCGCAGGCGGAGGCAGGACTCGAGACCACAAACTCGTCCATAGCTAGCCTCGACGACTTCGACTCGACGCTCTACTTCCTCGACGACCGCGAGGTCGAGTACCTGCAGGGCGAGATCAGGCGCGAGTTCTCCACCGATCTGCGCCCGGCCGTGATCGCCTCGCTGCTGGACATATTCGAGACGCACAAGGATCCGACCGTTCGCGAGGAGATCTGCGGACTCCTCGATTACTTCCTGCTCGTACTCCTCTCCAGCGCTCAGTATCGAAACGCCGCGTACCTGCTTCGCGAAGCGGGACTCACGGCGGCGCGAGCGCCGGAGATTCTCGAGCCCCAGAAACAGCGCCTGACGCAGCTCGGTGAATTGATGAGCGACCCGAAGCCGCTCGGTCAGCTGCTCCAGGCGCTGGAAGATTCTCCGCTCAGGGCTCCGCAGCTCGAGCTGGACGAATTGTTCGGAATCCTGCAGCCGCGAGCGTTGGAGACGGTCCTCGGCTGGATCGGTCGCAGCGCGAACCCACAGCTCAAGATGTTGCTCGAGCTTGCAGCGAGTCGCCTTGCTTCGTCGCACAGCGCCGAGCTCATTCGCCTGATCGGCTCGGACGACGAAGCAGTCGTGATCGAAGCGATCCGCCGCGCAGCCGCGTTGAAGTCCCCCGCGGCAGTGCCCGCGTTGGGGAAGATGCTCACCGTCGGAGAGCCGGAGATGCGCGTTGCAGCCGTTTCCGCACTCACCGAGATCGGCTCGGCGGGTGCCATGCAAATGCTGGAGAGGGCACTCGTCGACGAGGATCGCGAGGTCCGGATCGTCGCTGTGCGCGCCCTCGGCGCGCGCAATTCCCGGGCTGCACTCCCCCGCATCGAAGCGGCGATCAAGGGAAAGGATTTGCGCGATAGCAACCTCACCGAGAAGATGGCGTTCTTCGAAGCCTTCGGCCTGATGTGCGGCGATGGCGGAATCGCGCTCCTCGACGGAGTGCTGCACGCCAAGGGCTTCATGGGCAAGCGCGACGATTCCGAGTTCCGCGCGTGCGCTGCAATGGCGCTCGGCAAAATTGGAACGCCCAAAGCAATGGAAACCTTGAATAAGGCGGCCAGTGAGAAGGACGTCATCGTGAGGAATGCAGTGAGCAGGGCGATTCGGGGATCGGCGAGTTGAGCTCGGCTGGAACAGTCACGCAGTCAGCGCGAGAGGGCGATCGCCAGTCGGGGGCCAACGTTCGCCGCGGCGGAAGGAACTTCATGGTATCCTTCTATGCGGGACTGCGCGCGATCAAGCTCTATCCCCTCGAGCACACCGCCGTCCAGAAGACGCTCGCAGAGCTGTCACAAGTCGCCGAGGAGCTTCGCGCAGAAGAAGGCGAGCTCGAGTTCCGGGTGTCCGGCGAATTCATCTTCATCAACTCCACCCGACTCCGACTCGATCTCAGCAACTACGCGACGTTCGGCCATATCCTGACGCTCTGCAAGCTGTCGGGAATTGGGGCAATCCACGTTGCACCTAAGGCTACGGCGAAGGACTGGACGTTTCTTCTCTCGCTGCTCGGGGGAGAAACACAGAACTCGCCCGCAGATCGCTACAAGGAAATCGTCGGCAGGCTTTCCGACGCGAAGATCGAGGCGTTTCAGCTCGATCCGCCGACCGAGACGCAAACCGACAGAGAATTCAACGAGGAAGCGAAGGCTGCTGCGAACCGCACCTACTCGCAGTCGGTGGCGGTCACCAAGGACGTCATCAACTCCGTGCGCATAGGCAAAACGCCCAACATCCGAAAGATCAAACGGGTAGTGCAGGGGATCGTCGACCAGGTGCTGAATGAAGAGACGTCGCTCATCGGCCTCACTGCGATCCGCGATTACGACGAATACACTTTCACCCATTCGGTGAACGTCTGCATCTTCTCGATCGCTTTGGGGCGTCGTTTGGGGATGACCAAGATCCAGCTCTACGAGCTGGGACTCGCGGCGCTCATGCACGACATCGGGAAATCACGGGTCCCGCTCGATCTTCTTCAGAAGACCGGTGAGCTCACCGAAGAGGAGTGGAAGTGGATGGCCGCCCATCCCTGGCTCGGCGTACTGGTGCTCTTCCAGTTCAGGCGTCAACAGGAGGAGCTATCGTACCGGGCGATGACGGTCTGCCACGAGCACCACATGAAGATCGACCTCACCGGATACCCGAAGTCCATCAGGCCGCGCCAGATGAGCCTGTTGAGCAAGATCGTGTCGATTGCCGACGGCTACGATGCCGCCACTTCACGGCGCGTTTACAAGACGGAAGCACTGGCGCCGTCCGACGTTCTCGAAGAAATGCGCGACAATCCGCGTCGCGGCCTCGACCCGGTCCTCGTCAAGGCATTCATCAACCTGCTTGGCATCTACCCGGTCGGGACGCTCGTCGTGCTGGACACCTTCGAGCTCGCAGTTGTATCGGCGTCGAACCCGAATCCCGAAGCATTGTCCAGGCCGATCGTTAAGATTATCAGCGACGCACAGGGCAACAGAATAAGTCCGCCGCTCGTCGTAGACCTCGCGATTCCGGAGGCGGGCGGTCAATACGCGCGCACAATCATCAAGACGGCGGACCCAGACAGGTATGGCATCACCCCCGGCGACTACCTCCTCTAACGCAATTTCGCGTCGCTTCGACGCGCTCCGCACAAAGTCTCGCCGCGCTCTGGTCTGCTACGTTACCGCAGGCCATCCCGATCTCTCCCGTTCCCTCGATATTCTCCACGCCCTTCAGGATGGCGGCGCCGACATCATCGAGCTCGGAGTTCCGTTCTCGGATCCAATCGCCGACGGCCCGATCATTCAGGGCAGCTCGCAACGCGCGCTCGAGAACGGGACGACATACGATCGAGTTCTCGAGCTCGTAGAAAGCGCGAAGCTCACCGTCCCGATCGTTCTATTCAGCTACCTGAACCCGATTCTCGCCGCGGGCGCAAACGCGCTGACCCGCGCTTCGGAAGCCGGCGCCAGCGGAATTCTCATAACGGATATCCCCGTCGGGGCGGATCCGGAGCGCGAGAAGTGGCTTGGGGAAAGCCCTCTCGCGTTCATAAGACTCGTCGCGCCCACGACGCCGAAGGAACGCATGGCGGAGATCGCCCGACATGGAAGCGGGTTTGTTTATCTTATCAGTCGTCTCGGAGTCACCGGCCTGCAGGAACACACGGCTGCATCACTGCCCGATACGATCGTAAGGCTTCGCTCCACGACAGTCCTGCCGATATGCGTGGGCTTCGGGATTTCGACTCCGGCGCAGGCGCGAGCGGTCGGAGAGCTCGCCGACGGCGTGGTCGTGGGAAGCGCGATTGTGAGAGCTGCGGAAAAGGGGACCGAAGCCGTGCTGCGCCTGACGCGGAGCTTGAGGGAGGCACTCGATGGGTAAGGAAAACGCCATCATCAACGATGTCGTGACGCTCAAGGCGATGCGCTTTCACGCGCGCATCGGCGTCCTTCCCCACGAGGCAGAGATCGCGCAATCCATAGAAGTCGACGCCTCGCTCTGGGTGAAGCGCGCGGGTGGCCCGGTCTCGGCGAAGGACATTGTGGACTACCGGCGAGTCTACGATCTCGTCGCTGAAGTGGTGACCGGTGGGCATATCAGCTTCCTCGAAGAAGTCGGGGAGATGATCGCCGACCGAGCGTTGCAGCTGCCGCTCGTCACGCGGGTGCGGATTGCCGTGCGGAAGCCGAACGTAGCGCTGCCGGGTCCGCTCGCTTATGCAGAGGTGGCGCTCGAGCGAGAGCGTGCGTGAAGGATGTCGCCTACATAGCACTCGGCTCCAACCTCGGCCAGCGTGAGGTATTTTTGGCGCAGGCGAGGGGGGCGATCGCCGCATTACCGGGCACTCGAGTGCTCGCGCAGACAGAGGTCGAGGAAACAGCGCCTATCGGCCCCGTCGCGCAGGGCCCATTTCTCAATCAGATGATTGCCATCGAAACCGAGCTGTCGCCGGGCGAGCTGCTGACGGAGCTCCACCGGATTGAAGCCGAGGCGGGACGTGTTCGTCGCGTGCGGTGGGGGCCCCGCACACTAGACCTCGACATCGTGTTGTTCGAGAATCAGAATGTGCATGCGCCCGGGCTCACTGTCCCGCATCCGGAGCTGTCCAAGCGGGATTTCTGGCTCGCCGAGCTGGCGACCCTGCGGAGTGTGCGCGTTGGCTAATCCGCCGAGTGAGCAGCGAGCCGTAACTGTTCGCGATTTCGCCGAGCGAAAGCGGAAAGGCGAAAAGATCGTCGTCATGACCGCGTACGATGCGCTCTTCGGGCGCCTGGTCGATGAGTCCGGCGTCGATGCGATACTCGTGGGGGATTCCGTCGGAACCGCCGTTATGGGGTATAGCTCGACGCTCCCAGTGACTCTCGATCACATGATCTACCACGCCGCTGCTGTGCGCCGCGGCGTGAAGCGCGCGCTCATCGTAATCGACATGCCTTTTCTATCCTACCAGGCTAGCATCGAGAGCGCGGTACTCAATTGCGGACGGGCGATTCAGGAGACGGGCGTGACTGCGGTAAAGGTGGAGGGCGGCAGCCCGGAAATGCTCGATACAGTTCAC
>DATARP010000038.1:0-1767 GCA_036264075.1 Gemmatimonadaceae bacterium | reverse complement strand
CTCGAGACGCGATTGCTGGACGCCGGCGCGCACGTGCATTCGGCGCTGGCGATTGCGTTCGAGGAAGAATTCTCGCGCTCTGCGGATGCGTTCCGGCTCTCGGTGCCTTTGCGTTGGGGGACCTGGGTAGGTGGAGATCGGGATGGAAATCCCTACGTCACGCCCGACATCACCATCGCTACCGCGCGACGCGCGACGCACGTGATACTCGGCAGGTACCGCGAATCGCTCGACGATCTGGTGCGGCGTCTATCCCTGTCAGCCGAATTCACGCCGCCCTCGAGCGCATTGATGCGCTCGATCGAACGCGACAAAGAGTTGTTGACGGACGTCTGGAAGAAGAACAAAAAGCGCAACGCTGATGAGCCGCTTCGGCTGAAACTGAGCTTCATGTCAGCGCGGATCGAGGCGACGCGGAGGCTCGTCGCATCGCGAGACGCGGGACGAGCTCGCAAGGAGCCCGCGGCGTATCCTGATGTCGATGCATTCGAGCGTGATCTCTCGCTGGTGCGAGACTATCTGAACAGCGCCGGGGCCATTCAGGCTTGTCGGACCAATCTCGATCCATTCATTGCCGGCGTGCGCGCGCACGGATTCCATGGTTTCATGATGGACGTCCGGGATCACGCCGAAGTGCACGCGGCGGCTGTCGCCGAACTTTTATCGAAAGGCGCGCCCGATGGCGTAGATGGCAATCGGCTTCGCACTGTGCTGCTCGGCAAATTCCGGCGGCGGAAGGGGAAGTCTGACGCTTCGCCAGAAACTGAACAGGTTATCGATACCTTTCGCGCGATCGACACCATCCAGAACGAGGCCGGGGAGCGCGCCGCATCCACTTATATAGTATCGATGACCCGATCAGCGGATGACTTGCTGCGGGTCCTCGTGCTCGCGCGCGAAGCAGGCCTGGTCGATCTCTCCGGCAAGAAGCCGTGGTCGCGTCTCGACGTTGTGCCCTTGTTCGAGACGCTCGAAGATCTCGATCACGCACCGTTGGTGATGGGAGCGCTGCTCGACGACCCGGTCTACGCCCGACAGCTCGAGGCGCGCGGCCGTCGTCAGGAAGTCATGATCGGGTACTCAGATTCCGGAAAAGACGCCGGGATCATTTCTTCGTCCTGGGGACTCTACCGCGCGCAGGAATCTCTCTCCGATCTGTTTCGCGATGCTGGTGTCCAGCTGCGGCTCTTTCACGGCAGGGGAGGGAGCGTCGGTCGCGGAGGAGGCTCTCCGGTATATCGAGCGCTGGCAGCGCTTCCACCCGGAACGACCAACGGTCGCATCAAGATCACCGAACAGGGCGAGATCATCTCGCAACAGTTCGGATTGCTGCCGGTGGCCGAGCGGAGCGTCGAGGTCACGACGGCGGGGACACTTCTGCACGAATTTACCGACTGGCGAGAGAAGATCGAGCAGAACCAGGTCGCCGAATTTCGGGAAGTAATCGACCGGCTTTCGGAGAGATCGCACGCTGTATATAAAGAGCTCGTTCACGACAACGACGCGCTCTTTCGGCTATTTCGCGTCGCCACGCCAATCGATGAGCTCGCCAACGCGCGGTTCGGATCGCGACCGGCGTATCGTCCCGGAGCGAAAGCCGGCATCGACGGGATTCGCGCGATACCATGGGGATTCGGGTGGACTCAGATCCGGCTGATGCTCACCGGTTGGCTGGGTGTAGGCACCGCTCTCGGTGAAGAGATCCGGTCGCGCAAAGGACTGGCGAGGCTGCAGCAGATGGCGCACGTCTGGCCGTTCGTGGACGAT
>DATARP010000035.1:0-32523 GCA_036264075.1 Gemmatimonadaceae bacterium | reverse complement strand
CAGAGCCCGCTTCTCTATCCGTCCGCGGCTCGCGGCAATCAGGTCGATGTCTACCACGGCGTCAGCATTGCCGATCCGTACCGGTGGCTCGAGGATACCGATTCGCCGGAAACGAAGGCGTGGGTCGAAGCCGAGAACAGGCTTTCGGACAACTTTCTCGCGAGCATTCCCGAACGCGCCGCCATCAAGAACCGGCTGACGCAGATCTGGAATTTTGCGCGTTACAGCGCCCCATTCAAGGAAGGCGACCGCTACTTCTACTTCGGGAATACCGGCCTCCAGAACCAGAGCGTGCTATACGTGCAGGATGGGAAGAACGCTCCGTCGCGGGTGTTGCTCGACCCCAATGTTCTCTCTTCCGACGGAACGGTGGCGCTATCCGGGCAGACCGCTTCACATGACGGACACTATCTCGCCTACAGTCTGTCGACGAGCGGATCCGACTGGCAGGAGCTGCACGTGCGCGATGTCAACAACGCCCGTGATCTCCCCGACACGTTGAAGTGGGTGAAGTTCTCCGGAATCTCCTGGACCCAGGACAACAAGGGCTTCTTCTACTCGCGCTACGACGAGCCGACGTCCGGCAACAAGATGACGAACGTCAACCGCAATCAGAAGGTCTACTACCACCGCATCGGCCGCCCGCAATCGCGAGACGACCTGATCTACGACAGGCCCGATCAGCCCGACTGGATTTTTTCCGCGAACGTCAGCGACGACGGGCAGTATCTGATCATCACCGTGTCGCAGGGCACCGACGTGCGTACGCGCCTCTATTTCGTCGACCTCGACAATCCCGGCAAGCCTGAGATAACCAATCCTGTGGTGCGGTTGATCGACAAGTTCGACGCCGAATACGAGTTCGTCGGCAACAATGGGACGATCTTCTACGTGAGGACGGATCGCAACGCCCCGCGGGGGCGCATCATCGCGATCAGCATCGACAACCCGAGAGAGGAGCGCTGGAACACCGTCGTCGGCGAGAGCAAAGACGCACTCGTGAGCGCGACGATGGCGGGCGAGGACCTGGTCGCGAACTATCTGCAGGACGCGCACTCCAGCATTCGCTTCTTCAGCGGATCGCGCAACGCGCGCCGAGACGTTCGCTCGACGCGCCAGCCGCAGCCGCAACAGCGCAATCCGTCAATCATCTACGACGACACGAGCACCGCGCCCATAATGACCAGAGGTCCGCAGATGACGGGCGCGGGATTCATCATGCGTGGCGAGCTGCCCCTGCCCGGAATCGGTACTGTGGGTGAGCTGAACGGCAAGCAGGGGGACGACGAGCTGTTCTATAGCTTCACCTCGTTCCTCTATCCGACGACGATCTACCGCTACGATCTAAAGGAGCGCCGGAACGAGCTCTTCCGCGCTCCCAAGGTTGCGTTCGATCCCAGCAAGTACGAGACGCGCCAGGTTTTCTACACGAGCAAGGACGGAACCCGGGTGCCGATGTTCATCACCGCAAAGAAGGGGCTGGTGCTGGACGGCAACAATCCGACTCTGCTCTACGCGTACGGTGGATTCAACATCTCAATGACGCCGTCCTTCTCGGCAGCAAACGCGGCGTGGCTGGAGATGGGCGGCATCTACGCACTCGCCAACCTTCGCGGCGGAGGCGAGTACGGAAAGGAATGGCACGAAGGCGGGATGCTCGCGAAGAAGCAGAACGTGTTCGATGACTTCATTGGGGCAGCCCAGTATCTGGTCAGCCAGAAGTACACTTCGGTTCCCAAGCTGGCGATTCGTGGCGGGTCGAACGGCGGACTCCTGGTTGGGGCAGTGATGACGCAGCGCCCGGATCTATTCGGCGCGACGCTTCCGGAAGTGGGAGTGATGGACATGCTGCGCTTCCAGAAGTTCACGATCGGGTGGGCCTGGACTTCCGACTACGGATCCTCCGACGACCCGGAGCAGTTCAAGTTCCTGCGCGCGTACTCTCCGCTCCAGAACATCAAGCCCGGCACTTGCTATCCGCCGACGCTCGCGTTCACGGCCGATCACGATGATCGCGTAGTGCCCGGTCACACCTTCAAGTTCGTCGCCACGCTCCAGGCGGCACAGGCCTGCCCAAATCCCATTCTGGTGCGGATCGAGACAAAGGCCGGTAACGGCGCCGGGAAGCCAACCTCGAAGCAGATCGACGAAGCAGCCGACAGATTCGCGTTTCTGGTCAGGGAGCTGCACATGAAGCCAGTACTCCAGTAGATGGAAACTTTTCTCATGGGCGCGGACGCAGTAATCCAGATACTGCGCACGGCGCTGTTGTCGATCGCAATCGTGTTCGGCGCGATCTGCGTGCTCGATTGGGCGGTGCGAACGAGAAAGATCAGTCCATTCAATTCCGTCGCGCGGTTCTGCCGAACGACGATCGATCCGTTCATCGCCCCTATCGAGAAAAGAGTAATCCGAGCGGGGGGAACGCCCGCTTCAGCGCCGCTCTGGGCGCTCGCCGCTGTCGTTATTGGCGGGATTCTCCTCCTGACGCTGCTGGACGTGGTCCGGATCGAGGTCATCAGGACCATCGTCGCCTCGCAGGAGGGTTCGGCGGGAATTTTTCACCTGCTGGTGAGCTGGACGTTCACGATCCTCAGGTTCGCGTTGATCGTTCGCGTGATCAGCTCATGGCTGCCGATCTCTCCGTATTCGCCGTGGATCAGATGGAGCTACGCTCTCAGCGAGCCCATCCTGGCGCCGCTGCGCCGGGTCGTCCCCAACCTCGGGGGACTCGATATCACTCCGATCCTCGCGTACTTCCTTCTCAGCATCGTCGAGTCGGTACTGTTCAGGCTGATGTGAGCCTGCGAGAGCTCCCGGCCGGTAGTGTTAAGTTGTTGTTAACCGTTTGCGAGGAGTCATACCAAGAGTGGCCAAAATAATTCTGGTGGGAGCGGATATCGCGCTCCTCGAGGGTCTCGCACAGACTCTGCTCGGACTGGAGCACGAGGTCCTGTTTGCCGCGACCGTTGAGGAAATAGCTGGAATGGCGACTGATGTACCCGCGCTCACTGTGGTTTCCTCGGCCGCTCTCGAGGATGCCGGATTCGGCGCAACCCTTCCACTCACGCTTGGCAGCGCGCTGATAGTGTACGGCGCTTCCCACGACGAGCGTCCCTTCCTTCCTCCGCGACTCCAGCGCGCGACTCTCGCGCAGCTCGTGCTTCCACTCGAGCGGCACAGACTCGTCGCGCTCATTCAGTCGTTCGAGAGCCGGTCGCGCACGACGGGGAGGTCGATCCGCGAGGACATTTCCGGCGACCTGCAGCCGGAAATCTGATACCCGATCGGCTTGCTCGAAGCTCGTCCTTCCGCTACTATAGTGAAGGAGGGCACAACTGAATCCCGTGGCGATTTAAAGCAACTTGCGGCCACGTTAAACAAATCGCTAAAGCGCTCGCCCGGCGCCTATGCGTGGGCTTTTTTGTTTTGCAGCCTGCGCGCGGTTCGCGGCGGCAGAAAGGAATGATCAAAGGCTGAAATGAGCGAAATACAGACACAATCCCGATACCTGAACGAGCTCAAGCGTCGTGTTTTGATCTACGACGGCGCCATGGGGACGAACATCCAGCGCTACAATCTGACCGCCGAGGATTTCGGGGGTAAGGCGCTGGAGGGCTGCAACGACAATCTCGTTCTCACCCGTCCCGACGTCATCCGCGCGATCCACGAATCGTTCCTCGAGGTGGGTTGCGACGTCGTCGAGACGTGCACGTTCCAGTCGACGCCACGTCGTCTTCACGAGTGGGGATTGGGAGACAAGGTTCGCGAGATAAACGTCGCTGCGGCGCAGCTGGCGCGCGCGGCTGCGGACAAATACTCGACGCCCGACAAGCCTCGCTTCGTCGCCGCATCGATGGGTCCCACGGGAATGTTGCCGTCGAGCTCCGATCCCGTGTTGTCCAAGGTCACCTACGAAGAGCTGGCCGACAACTTCTATGAGCAGGCCAAGTATCTCGTCGAGGGCGGGGTCGATCTTCTCCTGATCGAGACGTCGCAGGACATACTCGAAGTGAAAGCGGCCGTCGCCGGAATCGAGAGATTGTTCGCGGAGATCGGTCGTCGCCTTCCGATTCAAACGCAGGTCACGCTCGACGTCAGCGGTCGCATGCTCCTCGGCACCGACATCGCGAGCGCCATGACGACGCTCGAGGCGCTCAAGGTCGATGTCATCGGACTGAATTGCTCGACAGGACCGGAGCACATGCGCGAGCCGGTGCGATATCTGTCCGAACACGCGACGCTGCCGCTGTCGGTGATCCCGAACGCCGGATTGCCTCTCAACACCGGCGTCGGTGAAGCCGTCTACCCGCTCGAGCCGGCTCCGATGGCGCAGGCACTTTCCGAGTTCGTGCGCGACTTTGGGGTGCGCATCGTCGGCGGCTGCTGCGGAACCACCCCTGAACACCTCGCCGCAATAGTGGGCGCGGTACACGAGGCCGAGCGCGGCGCAAAGCCTGCCTCGAGATCCCAGCACGTCCCGCGCGTCAGCTCCGCCATGCGCGCCATCACGCTGCACCAGGATCCACCGCCGTTGCTCGTGGGCGAGCGCGTGAACTCGCAGGGATCGCGCAAGGTGAAGCGACTGCTGCTCGCCGACGACTACGAGGGAATTCTCGAGGTCGCCCGCGACCAGGTGGATTCCGGCGCGCACGTGCTCGACGTCTGCGTCGCTCTGACCGAGCGCGCGGACGAGGCCGAACAGATGTCGAGGGTGGTCAAGCTGCTGTCGATGAGCGTGGAGACTCCACTCGTCATCGACTCGACGGAGGCGAACGTCATCGAGGCCGCCCTCGAGCACATCCCCGGACGTGGAATCGTCAACTCCATCAACATGGAGAACGGACGCAAGCGCATCGATTCGGTCGTCCCGCTGGTGAAGAAGCACGGCGCCGCCGTCATTGCGCTCACGATCGACGAGATCGGCATGGCCAAAACAAGAGAGAGAAAACTCGAGGTGGCCAAGAAGATCTACGACATAGTCGTGGGCGAGTATGGGCTGGCGCCGGAGGATCTCATCTACGACGCACTCACGTTCACGCTTGCGACCGGAGATGCAGAGTGGATCGATTCGGGCAAGGAGACCGTCGAGGGAATCCGCCTGATCAAGCGTGAGCTGCCCGGCGTCTCCACGATTCTTGGAGTCTCAAACGTCAGCTTCGGGCTCACACCAGAGGCGCGCGGCGTTCTCAATTCGGTGTTCCTGCACCACTGCGTGCAGGCAGGGCTCGACGCCGCCATCGTGAATCCGGCGCACATTCGCCCGTACGCCGAGATCTCGGCCGCGGAGCGTGAGATGGCCGACGATCTCGTGTTCAACAAGCGTGCGGATGCGCTCCAGCGGTTCATCGAATATTTCGCCAGCGTCGGGGGCACGGGCACATCGACGCAGGTCGAGAAGGAAGATCCGACAGCGGGAATGACGGCCGAGCAGAAAGTCCATTGGATGATTCTGCACCGGAAAAAGGAAGGCATCGAGGGAGAGCTCGATGCGGCAGGCGTCCGCGAGAATCCTGTCCGTGTGCTGAACGAGATCCTGCTTCCGGCGATGAAGGAAGTCGGCGACAAGTTCGGCGCGGGCGAGCTGATCCTGCCGTTCGTGCTCCAGTCCGCCGAAGTCATGAAAAAAGCCGTGAAGCATCTCGAGCAGTTCCTCGAGAAAGCGGAAGGTTATACAAAGGGAAAGGTTGTTCTCGCGACCGTGTACGGAGACGTGCACGACATCGGGAAGTCGCTCGTCAACACCATTCTCTCCAACAACGGCTACACCGTCTTCGATCTCGGCAAGCAGGTGCCGGTGAACACGATTCTCGACAAGGCGGTCGAGGTGGGCGCCGATGCGATCGGGTTGAGCGCGCTGCTCGTGTCCACGTCCAAGCAGATGCCGCTGTGCGTGCAGGAGCTGGACAAGCGGGGCATGCAGATTCCGGTTCTCATCGGAGGAGCCGCGATCAATCGCCGTTTCGGGCGTCGTGCGCTCTTCGTAGAGGGTGAGCGTCCGTACGATTCGGGCGTATTCTACTGCAAGGATGCATTCGAGGGACTGGAGACGATGGATGTGCTCCAGGATCCGAAGAAACGGAAGCTCTTCGTCGTGAAGAATCTCGACGACGCCCGGAACGACGTGTTCCTGCGCACGACGGTTGGAAAGGACATCGCCGTCGGCGACGCGGCCGGCGAGCGCAGCGATGTCGTCGCCAACAACCCGCTTCCGTCTCCGCCTTTCTGGGGAACTCGGGTCATTCGCGACGTGCCCATCGACGAGATCTTCGACCTTCTCGATCTCGACGAGCTTTACCGCCTGCAGTGGGGCGCTCGAGGATCGGGAGAGCAGTACCACTCGACCGTGAAGAAGGAGTTCGAGCCGGTGCTCGAGCGACTCAAGAAGGACGCGAAGAAGAATGGCTGGATCAAGCCGCAGGTCGTGTACGGATACTTCCCCGCACAATCGCAGGGAAACGACGTGATCATCTACGATCCCGCCGCGTACTCGAGCGACGGTGGATCCCTGCGCGAAATCGCGCGCTTCCATTTCCCGCGCATGGTGGGACGAGAGCGTCTGTGCCTCGCCGATTACATCAGAAGCGTCGACTCGGGCGACGTGGACGTGGTGCCGCTCCAGATTGTCACCGTGGGGAAGGAAGCGAGCGAGAGGTTCGAGGAGCTACAGGCGAAGAACGAGTACAGTGAAGCGTTCTACTCGCATGGACTATCCGTCGAAGCCGCCGAAGCCGTAGCCGAATGGTCTCATCGCCGCATCCAGAATGAGCTCGGTGTCCCGGGTGGCAAGCGCTACTCGTGGGGGTACGGCGCGTGTCCGGACCTCGACGACCACGCGACCGTGTTCAAGCTTCTTCCCGCGAAGGAAGCGCTCGGCATGGACCTGACCGAAGCGTTCCAGCTGCTGCCCGAGCAGTCGACGGCGGCGATTGTGATTCATCATCCGGAGGCCAGGTACTACGCCGTGCGCGGTGCCGCGCCGGACGCCAAAGCGGAACCGGAGGTGGCAGTTGCCTGACAATCCGCTGATCGCCCGGCTCCTGGACCCGATGCAGGTCATCGTCTTCGATGGCGCGATGGGCACGCAGCTGTACAACAAGGGCGTGTTCATCAATCAGTGCTACGACGAGCTCAACCTTCGGGCCCCCGATCTCGTGCGCGATGTCCACAAGGCGTACAGGAAGGCGGGAGCCGAGGTGCTGGAGACGAATACCTTCGGCGCCAACCGCCTCAAGCTGGCGCAGTACGGACTCGAATCGCAGGTAGCCGAGATAAACAAGGCCGCCGCCAAAATCGCGCGCGAAGTCGCTGAAGATGATTTGCTCGTCGCCGGCGCCGTTGGGCCGCTGGGCGTTCGCGTCGAGCCATTCGGTCCAACGAGTCTCGATGAGGCGCGAGCCGTATTCCGCGAGCAGCTACAGGCCCTGAAGGACGGCGGCTGCGATGTGTTCATCCTCGAGACATTTGCCGACTTGCACGAGATCGAGCAGGCGATTCGCGCCGCCCACGAAGTGGATTCGACGATTCCCGTGATCGCGCAGATGACGATCGGCGCCGATTGTGCCACGCCGTACGGCGTGTCGGTGGAAGATCTGGCGCAATCGCTGGACGCGTTTGGCGCCGACGTCATCGGTCTCAACTGCTCCGTCGGGCCGCAGATCATTCTCGACGCGATCGAGAAAATGGTTCTGGTGAGCAGGCGAAAGCTGAGCGCACAGCCGAACGCCGGCATGCCGCGCGACGTGAGCGGCCGCAGCATGTACATGGCCAGCCCTGAGTACATGGCGACCTACGCGCACCACCTCGTCCAGGCAGGGGCCAAGATCGTCGGTGGCTGCTGCGGAACGACGCCCGAGCATATCGCGGCGATGGTCGAGGGCGTGCGTCCGCTGTCGCCGAGGCAGCC
Organism: Gemmatimonadaceae bacterium; assembly: GCA_036264075.1. GTDB lineage: Bacteria > Gemmatimonadota > Gemmatimonadetes > Gemmatimonadales > Gemmatimonadaceae > UBA4720. Next base: position 24,617 of record DATARP010000035.1, on the reverse strand, counting down.
GCGCGTTCCAGCGAGGGAGCGGAGGCAGGCGCAACCCGATTTGCCACCCGAGGATCCGGGCGTTCAGCCGATCCCGCTAGCGGATCGATCGAAGTGGGGCGGCAAGATTGCGAGGGGTGAGTTCGTCACGTCCGTGGAGATCGTTCCTCCGCGCGGCGTCGACGCTTCCAAGATGCTGCGTGACACCGCGGCGCTCCGCGATGCGGGAGTCGACGCGGTGAACGTGCCCGATGGACCGCGCGCGCAAAGCCGGATGGGTGCGCTGCTCACTAGCGTGCTGATCGAGCAACAGGTCGGGATCGAGACGGTTATCCATTACTGCTGCCGCGATCGCAACCTGCTCGGGATGCTGAGCGACCTGCTGGGTGCGGCGGCGGTCGGCCTGCGCAATCTCCTGCTGATCACGGGCGACCCGCCGAAGATGGGGCCGTATCCAAATGCGACGGCGGTATTCGACATTGATGCCATCGGCCTGACCAATCTGGTGAGCCAGCTCAATCACGGTCTGGATCCCGGCGGCAATGCCATTGGCGCGCCGACGAAGTTCACGATCGGCGTCGGCGTGAATCCGGCGGCGCTCGACCCGGCGCAGGAGCTCAAGCGATTCGAGTGGAAAGTGGAAGCCGGAGCGGAGTACGCCATCACCCAGCCGGTGTTCGACGTAAGCCAGCTCGAGAAGTTCCTGCGCACGATCGCACACACGCGCATTCCGATCGTCGCGGGCATCTGGCCGCTTGTATCCCACCGGAATGCGGAATTCCTGGCCAACGAAGTCCCGGGAGTGGTTGTGCCACCCGCTATTATTGAACGCATGCGAGCCGCGAGCGCGAAATCGAAGGAGCACGGCATCGCCGAAGGAATTACGATCGCTCGAGAGATGCTCGAGCGCGTGCGTCCACACGTACAGGGCGTGCAGGTGTCGGCTCCGTTTGGAAAGGTCGAGCTGGCGCTGGAAGTCTTCCGCGACACACTCGCGGCCGCCGAAGCGAGGGCAATGTGACGATCGCCGACATTTTCATTTCCCGGTCACGCTACTGGCTGGTCAAGGAGTATCCGATCAAGCTGCGGCATTGCGTGAACGTTCTTCCCGCGGAATCCACGTGGAAGCGGCCCGACGCTAACTCCAATAGCATCGGGAATCTTCTCGTCCACCTCACGGGCAACGTCTCGGAGTGGATCCTCAACGGAATCGGCGGACAGTCGATCAAGCGATACCGGGCGGGAGAGTTCAGCCAGCGCGACGGCGATGACGGAGCGACATTGCTCGCCAATCTGGAGGCTGTTCTGGCTCAGGCCGACAAAGTGCTGGCTGGCGTGACCGAACAGCGGCTCCAGCAGCCGATCCGCATCCAGGGACGCGAGACCACCGTACTCGGCGCGATCTACCACGTGGTCGAGCACTTCGCGATGCATACGGGTCAGATCGTCTTCCTGACCAAGATCTACGCACCGGGAACGATCCACTTTTACGAGGATGCCACCGACGTCGCGCAGCCGTTGTGGCAGGAAGGATACCGGCTCGAAGAAGCCGCGCACTGATTCGCGATTGCTTGTCGTGGCGCAGCCGCTAATGTTGCCGGTATGAAAGGTATTCTCATAGTCGATCACGGGTCGCAGAAGCGCGAAGCGAACGAAATGCTGCGCTCGATGGCCGACCTGATCCAGACGATGGCCGGCCAGGACGTCATCGTGCGGTACGCGCACATGGAGCTGGCCGAACCCGACATCGCCGCCGGATTTTCGGGTTGCGTGCAGGCCGGCGCCACGGACGTCACCGTTTTTCCGTACATGCTCTCGCCCGGCCGCCACTCGACTGCCGACATCCCGCGCATGGTCGCCAACGTCGCGAAAATATTTCCGAACGTCAGCTACAAGGTGACACCGGCATTCGGACTCCACGAAAAGCTGGCGGAGGTAGTTCTCGAGAGAGCCGGGATAGGCGCGAATGCAAGCTGACGCGACTTCTTCGTCCCCCGCGCTGACCCTGCTCTCCGAAGAGGAGGTCATGTTCCGCGACGCGGTCGCGGCGTTCGCTGAGGAAGAAGTTCGTCCGCGCGTGATGGACATGGAGAAGGCCGGAAGGATCGACCCGGTACTCCTCCCGAAATATTTCGAGCTCGGACTCATGGGGATCGAGGTCCCCGAGCAATACGGAGGAGCCGGCGGCACGCTGTTCATGGTCACCTTGGCCGTGGAAGAGATCAGCAAGGTCGATGCGGCCGCAGCCATCGTCTGCGATGTACAGAACACGCTCGTCAATTACCCGATCACGCAGTACGGCAGCGAGGCACAAAAGGCGAAGTATCTGCCGCGGCTGACGTCTGAAACGATCGGAGCCTACGCGCTCTCGGAATCCGGTTCCGGCTCCGATGCATTCGGTCTCGCCACCCGCGCCGAGGAGCGCGGGGATTGCTGGATCCTTCGCGGACAGAAGCTGTGGATCACCAACGGCGCGGAAGCAGGGGTGTTCGTCGTATTCGCGAACGCCGACCCTTCGGCCGGCTATCGCGGGATCACCGCCTTCATCGTCGAGCGCGGCTTCAAGGGATTTTCGGTCGGCAAGAAGGAAGACAAGCTCGGTATCCGCGCCTCGAGCACGGTGGAGCTCCTCCTCGACGACTGTGAAGTCCCCGAGGAGAACGTGCTCGGTCCGGTTGGCCAGGGCTACAAGATCGCGATCAATACACTGAACGAGGGGCGGATCGGAATCGGCGCGCAGATGATCGGCGTCGCGCAGGGAGCGCTCAACGGGACCATCAAGTACGTGAGCGAGCGAAAGCAGTTCGGAAAGTCGCTATCCGAATTCCAGGGCATCCAGTTCCAGCTCGCGCAGGCGGCGACGGATGTCGAGGCGGCTCGGCTGATGGTCTACAACGCCGCGCGGCTCAAGGACGCAGGGAAGGACATCGCGCGCGAGGGCGCCATGGCCAAGCTGTTCTCGTCGCAGGTCGCCGAGCGCGTGACTTCCCTTTGCGTCGAGCTGTTCGGTGGGTACGGCTACACCAAGGACTACCCGGTGGAGAAGTTCTACAGGGACGCCAAAATCGGCGCGATATACGAGGGCACGTCCAATATGCAGTTGCAGACCATCGCTAAGGCGGTGCTCAAGTAGGACTCGTGTGAGAGTCAGGTTCGAACTGAACGCCCGTCACTGAGGAGATGTAAGCCCGCGAAGGATGCCTTCCCTTACCCGACGCGCTTTCGTCGACGCTCGCGGATCTTCGACCACCCGCATCTCGACGTGCGGGAGGAAAAGGAGCCGCGCCGTCAGCGTCATCTGCTTTCCGTCTCTGCTCACCAGAATCGGGATCGCCGTCCCCTGCGGAGCGTGCGCGTACTTGGCGCGGAACTGATCCGACCACGTCGGATCTCCGGCGCCGATTCCTCCCACGGCGAGAAGGAGGTCACCGGGCTGCACACCCGCCGCATCGGCCGAGCTGAGTGGCACCACCTGCGTCACATGCACGCCCGCGCTGTCTTCGACCGTGCCGATTCCCACGCGTGGCTCGTTGATCGTGTCGCGCACGAGACGCAATCCCGCCAGCGGCAACACCGTGCCGTACGGAAACGGCTCGCGCCCGTCGATGTAGCGCGTGAAGAAATCGGTGTACGACTTCCCGTTGGCTGCGCGGCTGACGGCACCCCACCATTCGTCGGACGTGAAGCCGCGGTTGTTCTTGTAGTCGCTGCTGTATAGATCGCGCATCACGTCGTCGAGCGAGCGTTTGTTCCCCGACGCATCGCGGATGATGATGTCGAGCAGGAGTCCCGCCAGAGATCCCTTGGGATAGTAGAGATACTCCGTCCCGTCGCGCGGATGAATCCAGGTCGAGAGCGATGCGTCCTCGAGCGACGTCGGCGGGAGAGCGGCAACCTGAGAGATCTTGTCGCTCGTCGCCATGTAGAACCCCGCCGCATCAATCACTCCTCCGCGCACTTCGGCGAGATCGGCGTAGTAGTCGGTAATTCCTTCGCTGATCCAGAGAAGAGTGGTCGGCTGCGCCCGATCGTACTCGTAAGGATACATATCAGCCGGCCGCAATCGCTTCACGTTCCACGAATGGAAGATCTCGTGGGCATAGATCGACATGATCACCGGAGAGCCGAGCAAGCTCGTCCCGTAAACGGCCACGTGCGAGTTCTGGTGCTCGAGCGCGGAGCCGCCGCCGAAGCTCGGATCGGCGATCTGCATCACCGTGTACGTGTTCCAGGGAATCTCGCCGAAGACTCTTGCCTCGATGGGGATCACGCGCTTGAACGTCTCCCACACCGCGGTGCGCGGCCCACCGGTGACGCTGCCGGATGGATACGACGCGAATCGCACCCAGTGGTCGGCGATCTGCGCGCTATCGACGTCGAACTGGCCCACGAAGAACGGCATGTCGACGAGGTCGTGGTAGTTCGTCGCCGCGTAGGTGCGAGGACCGCTCGCCGCCATTCCGGTCACGATCTTCCAACCCGGCTCTGTATTCACCGTTACTCTAGCGGGGAAATCGAAGCCCCGCCCTTCCGGATAGAAGAAGAGGTTCGTGCCGTTGAAGAGCAGAAAATCCGGGCGCGCCCACGTATTCGCGTTGTCGAGGCTGTCCGCCTCGTACTCGAAGCTCACCGTCACCTCTCCCGCGGCGCGCGGCCGAATCCGCCAGGTGTCGGGATCCAGCTTGTCCCAGCTAAGCGACGTGCCGGTCTCCTCAGCGGTGAAATTCGAGATGTTGCGCGCGAAGTTCGCGATCTCGTAAGCGCCAGGCGTCCACGCGGGAAGCGAGAGAAGCACCGGCGCAACTCCTCCCACCGTGAATGTCATCGCTGACGACACGACGCGGCGCTCGCCGTTCACCCGGGTGAATGTCACCTCGTAACGGATGTCGCTCAGTGGCGCGGAAGTCGCGTTGATCTGCGCCGACACCGCCGATGGGCCCAGCGGTGCTGAAAGAGCCGAGAGCAGCGTACAAATGACAGTTCTTCTCATGTAGGTTGCGATTCGGGAAGACGGCAGGCTGCGATCAAGCTGCAAGAGTCGTTCGCGCGTGGTGCGGATACCTCTCTGAAAATGCTATATTCGGGCCTTCGCCTTCCACCCGTCTCCCGCATGATCTCCTCCGAATCTCTCGGCTTCCTCAAGAAGCTACTGGACACGCCCGGCCCATCGGGCTTCGAGTCTGCGCCCGCCAAAGTCTGGCGCGAACAGGCGAAGCAATTCGCGAAGGTGAGCGGCGACGTGGCGGGGAACAGCCTGGCGGAGGTGAACGGCGGCGGCAAACCGACGATCATGCTCGCCGGCCATATCGACGAGATCGGCGTCATCGTGAGCTACGTGGACGACCAGGGTTATGGATACATCCAGCCCATCGGCGGTTGGGACCCCCAGGTGCTCATCGGGCAACGGCTGCGGTTCATCGGGCGAAAGGGAGACGTATTCGGCGTCGTGGGAAAGAAGCCGATTCATCTCATCAAGCCGGACGAGCGCGAGAAGGCGGCCAAATTCACCGACATGTGGGTCGATTTCGGCGCCAAATCCAAGAAGGAGGCGGAGGAGATGCTGTCGGTCGGAGACGCGGGCGTGATCGATTCGCGCACGATGGAGTTTCCCAACGGCAGAATCGTATCTCGCTCGATCGACGACCGAATTGGCGCCTTCGTGGTGCTGGAGGCGTTGCGCAGATACGCGGCGAAGCCCGGCGTCGCGAAGGTCGTGGCGGTTGCCACCACGCAGGAAGAGATAGGATATCGGGGCGGCGGAGCTGGCGTTTGCGCGACGTGCATCGGGCCGCAGATGGCGATCGTCGTCGATGTGACATTCGCTATCGACCATCCGGGCGTCGAGAAGAAGGAATACGGTGAGGCGGCAATCGACGGAGGGCCTGTTCTGACCCGAGGGTCGGTCATCTCTCCGGTCGTTTTCAATCTCCTTCGCAAGACCGCTGAAGACAAAAAGATTCCATTTTCCCTGCACGCGGCGGGACGCGAGACGAGCACGGATGCCGACGCGATTCATATCGCCCGTGAAGGTGTCGCGACGGGAATCGTCGCTGTGCCGAACCGCTACATGCATTCGCCAAACGAGCTGGTCAGCATCCAGGACCTCGATCACGCGGCCGAGCTGATCGCGGAGACCTGCAGAGCGATCACGGCCAAGACAGACTTCACAGCGCGCTGATCCGCGGCCTCGCCCGATGCCCAAGCCCATCCCCGCTCCGCGCGAGGAAGGATTCACGACGACTACCGGCTCGCCACTGTATTGGGCGAAGTACGGCCGCACGAATGCTCCGAAGCTGCTCCTTCTGCATGGCGGCCCGGGCGCCGACCATTGTTACATGCTCCCGCAGATGCTGCAGGTGGGAGAGCGCTACGATCTGATCTTTTACGATCAGCGGGGCGGCGGCCGATCGAAGTCCGACTCACGCGACCCGATCACCTGGCGCACCCACGTCGAGGACCTCGGGGCGCTCATAATCGAATTTGGCCTCGAGCCGCTTTCCATCCTCGGATACTCATGGGGGGCAATGCTGGCGCTCCTTTACACGATCGAGCAACGGAAGAACCCGCACCTGGTTCCCCCCGCCCGACTCGCGCTCATGAGCCCGGCCCCTCTGACCGTCGAGTACAGGCGCGCGTTCGAGGCGGAGTTCAATCGCCGGCAGCAGGCCCCTGAAATCGTGCGCCTTCGGGAGGAGCTGGCGAAGTCCGGATTGAGAGAGAAAGATCCGGCGGCGTATCGCCTGCGAGCGTTCGAGCTGAGCGTCGCGGGCTACTTCGCGGATCCGCGCAATGCCCGGGACCTCACACCGTTCAGGGTCGTCGGCAAAGTGCAGCAATCCGTATGGGAAAGTCTGGGAAATTTCGACCTCATCGGTAACCTCGAGGGCATCAGAACCCCCTCGGTCATGGTCCATGGCCGTGACGATCCCATTCCATTAGCGTCTTCCGTAGAAGCTTCGCGCGCAATCGGAACGGACCTCGTGGTTCTGGACGACTGCGGGCATGTGCCGTACGTTGAACAACCTAGGCAGCTTTTTTCGGCACTCGACAAATTCCTTGATGAAACCAATCCGACCGTACGAAGCTGAAATCAAGCCATGACATCAGATTCCGGCGTTACACAGCACGCGATCAGCTCCATCACGGTCGACGGGAAGGAATACAGAGTGGCGCTCCGTCTCGCCTATGACGGGGTCGAGTACATCGGCAGGCTGTGGTTCAGCGATCCCAACAGCGATCAGATGGGGATTCCCGACCACGGGGCAGTCCCGGGCCGTACGATCGCCGAGGCGGTCGAAGTCGCGAGGAAGCTCACCCCGCAGGATCTCGAGCGGCGCTGCCATCGTGCCCTCGCCGACAAGCGACGTTACATCAGGCTTCGCCGGGCCACCGAGGAGATAATCACCAAGATCAAGTACATGAATCGCGTCGCGGTGACGATGCGGCACGGCATGCTCGACTCCGAAGGGGCAAGCCAGGAGCTCGAGCTGATTCAGAAGCAGATCGAAGAGATCGTGAAGACCCTTCCGTTCCACGCGGGGATCGAAGAAGGCACTTAACCCGCCCTCTATATTGAGGGCATGGATTCCCGCTCGGCCGCGCACGTTCTGTCCCAGATCGGCGCACTCCTTGAAGCAAAAGGCGAACAGAGATTCAAGGCGCGCGCATACGCCGGAGCAGCCCGTGCGCTCGTCGCGCTCGACACCGACGATCTGGCGCCTCTTCTCAAGTCCGGAGAGCTGATCGCGACGCCGGGCATCGGCCCGGCCACGCTCTCCGTAATCAGCGAGCTGGTCGAAACCGGCGAGTCGTCCTACCTCGCCCGCCTGATGGAGGGCATGCCAACTGGACTCCTCGACCTCATGGAGGTGCCCGGCCTCGGCGTCGCCAAGATCCAGCTCCTTCACGACGCCCTCGGCGTCGAAACGGTGGAAGATCTGGAGCGAGTGGCCGCAAATGGCCAGCTCGCCGCGCTCCCACGGTTCGGGAAGAAGACCGCTGAGAAGATCCTCAAGGGAATCGAGATCTCGCGGCGCAACGCGCACCTGGAGAGGTTCCCCGCCGCCGCGGTGGAAGCGCACGTCATGCTCGCGAACGTCGTAAAGCATCCCGACGTGAAACACGCGGACGTCGCCGGATCGATCAGACGACACAAAGAGGTCGTCGCCGACATAGACATCGTTGCCGAATGCACTGCCGATCCGGAAGAAGTGGCGGAGTCGTTTGCGCGGTCTCCGGGCGTGAGCAAGGCCGACACCGGCGAGGAGCCAGGCTCGGTGGCGATTCGCTTCGTAGACGGCACTCGCCTCGACATGTACTGCGCGAACAGCGCCGACTACCCGATGGCCCTCTGGCGCGCCACGGGAAGCGCCGCGCACGTCGAAAAGATGTCGGATCTGGCGGAGAAGAAGGGATTTCTCATCAAGGGAAACTGGCTGGTGAAAAAGGAGGGAAAGCGCGTCGCCGTCGGCAGTGAGGATGCACTCTTCGGCGCGCTCGGCCTCGAGCCCATTCCACCTGAAATGCGGGAAGGGATGGGTGAGATCGAAGCAGCCGCACGGCACGAGCTTCCCGACCTGGTCACCTTCGAGGACATCCGTGGCGTGCTGCACTGTCACACCGACTATTCGGACGGCAGCGCCACGCTGGAGGAGATGGCGAACGCCGCGAGAGACCGGGGCTGGAGCTACCTCGGAATCTCTGACCACTCCGAGTCCGCCTTCTACGCCGGTGGAATGAAGCGCGACAAGCTCGCCCGCCAGCAGGAGGAAATCGACCGCCTCAATGATCAGATGAAGGATTTCAGAATCCTCAAGGGAATCGAGGCCGACATTCTTGCCGATGGAAGACTCGACTACGACGCCCAAATACTGGATCAGCTCGATTACGTGATCGGATCGATCCACTCGCGCTTCAGCATGGACGGAGAGGCGATGACGGCGCGCGTGCTGGCCGCGATGGACGACCCGCATCTGACGATTCTCGCGCACCCGACCGGAAGGCTGCTGCTCTCGCGCGAGCCCTACGCGATCGACGTCCAGGCGGTGCTCGAGAAGGCCGCGGACGTCGGCGTAGCTGTAGAGCTGAACGCGGATCCGCACCGCCTCGATCTCGACTGGCGGTACTGCCGTCAGGCCAAGGAGCTTGGCGTGACGATAGCGATCGGGCCCGACGCGCACTCAACCGCGGGACTCGACAACGTTCATTTCGGGATTGGCATGGCCCGGAAGGCGTGGCTCGAGGCCGGCGAGATTCTCAATGCGGGAAGCGCGGATGATATCCTCGCCTTCGCGCAGAAGCGACGGGCCATCAGATGAAGAAGCCGACGCTCCCGAAATCAAAGACGATGAAACGCCCCCGCATCCAGAAGAGCGCGATGGGCGCTTACGCCGCGGAGGTTTTTGAGCGGCTCAAGCGGGCACATCCCGATGCCCATATCGAGCTTGATTACCAGACACCGCTCCAGCTGGTGATTGCGACGATCCTTAGCGCCCAGTGCACGGACAAGCGCGTAAACATGGTGACGCCGCTGCTCTTCAAGACGTACTCGACCGCGGAGTCTCTTGCCGACGCGCAGCCGGAGAGACTCGAAGACATTATCAGGAGCACCGGATTCTTCCGCAACAAGACGAAGAGCTTGATAGGTCTTGGAAAAGCCCTCGTCGAGCGGCACAACGGCGAAGTGCCTGACTCGATGGAGGCGCTCGTCAAACTGCCGGGAGTAGGCCGAAAAACCGCGAATGTCATCCTGGGCAATGCGTTCAACAAGAACGAAGGAGTCGTCGTCGACACACACGTCGGCCGCTTGAGCCTGCGACTCGGCCTGACGAAGCACACGGACCCGGTCAAGATCGAGCAGGACCTGATGGGGCTGTTTCCGCGCGACGAATGGACCATGCTCGCGCACTTGCTGATCTTTCACGGCCGGCGGATCTGCCACGCGCGGGTGCCAATGTGCGAGGTATGCACGCTCAATAACATCTGCCCGTCCAGTCGGGTGTAGGTTATGATTCCATACGAAACCGAATTGCAAACCGACAGCTCAGACTGACACCTGCAACTGAAGCCACCTTTTCGCCATTATGACCAAGATCGCAACAATCGAAACCAACCGGGGAACGATGCGCGCGGAGTTGTACGAGAAGGAAGCGCCGAAGACCGTCGCCAACTTCGAGAAGCTCGCCAACTCCGGCTTTTACGACGGCACCAAGTTCCACCGCGTCATCAAGGATTTCATGGTGCAGGGCGGCGATCCTTACTCCAAGGGCGGTGAGCACGCGAAGGGCCCGGTGGGTACAGGCGGCCCGGGCTACAAGATCGACTGCGAAACGCAAGGGAATCCGCACAAGCACCAGGTCGGCGCGCTGTCGATGGCGCACGCCGGAAAGAATACGGGCGGAAGCCAGTTCTTCATCGTGCTGAGCGAGCAGAACACCAGGCACCTCAACGGGGTCCACACGGTTTTCGGCAAGGTGATCGAAGGGATCGACGTTATCCCGAAGATCAATCAGAACGACACTGTCTCGAAGGCCAGAGTCTCCAGCGAGCCGGGAGCGAAGTAGCCATGGCGACAAAGAAGAAGACGGACCTGAGCGCCGCCCTCACGGGGCTGATCCTGGGCGCGGTAACGCTCTTCCTTGTGCTGACCTCGATTGTGATGATGACCAACGCTCACTACCGGGACAAAGAAGCAGCGGAGGCGCACAAGTAACCTGATCGGAGCGGTTCCTATTGACTGTTGGGCTTTGGGTAGTATCTTACTGACTGGTCAGATACTATTTGTTTAGAGCAATGCCCCGAGCAAAATCAGCCGCACCAAAATGGCGCAGGTGCCCCGAAGACCGGCCCGACCAGATCATCAAGGCCGCGCTCGAAGTCTTCGGTGAATGCGGGCTCGCCAACGCCCGACTCCAGGATATCGCCGAGCGCGCCGGGGTTTCCAAGGGCACCATCTACCTCTACTTCCCCAACAAGGAAGAGCTCTTCCGCGAAATGATCCGGCAGACGGCTGTAGCCGCGATCGAGCGTGCGGAACAGGCCGTCGTCTCCGGGACGCCATCCAACCAGCTCATTGCGTTCATGCGGGGCTATTGGGCGTTCGTACGCACACCCGTCTTCATAACGATCTACCGTCTCGTCCTCGGTGAGCTGCACCAGTTCCCCGACCTCGCGAAATTCTACGCGAGCGAGGTGGTCGCCCGCGGTCAAAAGCTCCTGTCGGGAATAATTAGCCGAGGAGTGGAGGCTGGTGAGTTCCGCGACATGGACCCGATGGTGGGGGCACGCATGCTCGTTGCGATTATCGTTATGAACGGTATTTGGCGCGACGAGCAAACCGGCGTCCCACTTCTCGCCCACAAGAGTGACGAAGACGTTTTCAGAGAGCTCGCTGAGTTTTACCTGCGTGCAATCGCGCCCACCGATGGCGCGTTTGCCCAGGCAGATGGGGCTCCTCCCGATGCGGTCTCGTACATCCCATTTCTCAATGACTGAATTTCCCATTAATGCGCGCGCAGTCGTCGCGTCAGCGATTGTAATGATCGCCCTCTCCTCGATGCCTCTCCATGCACAGCAGCCGACCGTGCTCCCGCTCTCCCTCGGTGACGCCGCGCGCCTGGCCGCGCAGCAGAGTGCGATGGCGCAGGGTGGAAGATTGCGCGCGGACGAAGCACAGGCTCGCGTTCGCGAGCGCCGCGCCGACCTGTTACCCAACCTGAGCGGGTACGTTCAGCAGGCTGGCCGCACCTTCAATACGTCGACGCTCGGCATCGATCTTCCGGCTCCGGCGGGTCAGCCGCCCGTTTTTGATCCGAAGGGGCAGGTCATGGGTCCAGTCAACACTCTGGACATTCGTGGCCGAGTGGAGCAGAACCTGATCGATTTCGGCGCGTTGGGTCGCGTGAAGTCAGCGCAGGCCGCGGCCCGGTCGTCGAGCGCCGACGCCGACGCGACCGCCGAGCAGTCAGCAACCGCCGCCACCAACGCCTATGTAAGGGCCATGCGGGCCGATGCAGATCTGCACGCCCGTCAGGCCGACACGGTGCTCGCGACGGAGCTGCTCCGCATTGCGCAGTCACAGCTCCAGGCCGGGACCGGCGTGGGTCTCGATGTCACACGGGCCAGAGCGCAGCTCGCGGCCACGCGCGCGAGCCTGATCGCATCACGTAACGCCCGCGATCATGCGCACCTCGATCTGCTGCGGGCTCTTTCTCTGCCGATCGGCACGGACATCGTCCTAACCGATTCGCTCACCACCACAGCCGCGCGCACGGAACCGATTCCGGACGAGCCGGCACTCGTCGCGCAGGCGCTTCGCAATCGACCGGACCTGCTCGCGGAGGAAAGGCGCGTTCAGGCGGCCCAACAGGGGCTTTCAGCGATCAAGGCTGAGCGTTTGCCGACCCTGGGGCTCGTCGCCGACGATGGGATCATCGGAAAGGATGGCGCACGCCTTCTGAACACATATACGTGGGGACTCCAGGTCACCGTCCCTTTCTTCGACGGGTTCAGGCGCGAAGCGAGAATTCAGGAACAGCGATCGGTCGTTCGTGAAGCGGAGATTCGCCAGCACGACCTCGAGCAGCAGGCCGAGGTGGACGTGCGGGGCGCTGTGCTCGACCTGGCCGCGGCCCGCGAACAGCTGGACGCCGCCAGCGAGAGACTCCGCCTTGCCGAGCAGGAAGTTGCTCAGGCGCGCGACCGTTTCAACGCTGGCGTTGCAGGAAACGCAGATGTAGTGAACGCATCGCTCGCTCTGACGGCGTCCCGGACGCTGGTGAACGACGCCGAAACTTCGTATCAGCTGGCGCGAGTGTCTCTGGCGCGCGCGACCGGAAGTGTGACGACCCTCAGGTAACAAGAACAACCGTTATTTAAACTTCATTAGACCGCCGCAAAAACAGGAAAGATTATGGCAACCGCAATCGAACCTTCTTCTTCCGCTACCTCCCGCAACGGCAGAACTGCCGCCGAGGAGCCGGAAAAGCCCTCGTCGAAAAAGAAATTCGTTCTGCCGATCGCGATCGGCGTCGGGCTCCTTCTTCTCATCTGGGCATTCCAGAAGTGGAACTACGGACGCTCGCACGAATCCACCGACAATGCGCAGGTCGATGGGCACATCGTGCCCGTGCTCGCGAAGGTCGGCGGATATGTGAAATCCGTGGGGGTCAGCGAGAACGATCACGTGAATGCGGGACAGCTGCTCGTGCAGCTCGACGACGCGGACTATCGGGTGCGACTGCAGCAGGCGCAGGCGGATCTCGCTGCTGCTGAAGCAACGAGCGGAGGGTCGGGCCAGGCGGAATCCCAGGTCCAGAGCGCCGCTGGACAGCGCGCGACGCTCGACGCACAGATCGGAGCCGCCAAGGCCAACGCCGACAAGGCTGATGCCGATCTCGCCCGGGCCAAGGAGCTCGCCGCCAAACTGATCATCTCGAATCAGCAGCTCGATGCCGCCCAGGCAACCGCGGCGGTCGCGCACGCGAATCTTCTCGCTGCGCAGCGTCAGGCGTCTGCCGCCGGCGGATCGGTCAACACAGCCGAAGCTGGTGTGCGTGTTGCGGGCGCGCGGACAATGGCAGCGCGCGCTGCTGCCGAGAACGCGCAGCTGCAGCTGGATTACACCCGCATTACTGCGCCGGCATCCGGCGAAGTCTCCAGAAAGCAGGTCGAGGTGGGACAGCTCGTGGCGCCCGGCCAGCCGCTCCTCAGCATCGTCGCCGATACCGGCATCTGGGTGACGGCGAACTTCAAGGAGACCCAGCTCGCCACGATTCGTCCTGGCCAGCCCGTGGAATTCGAGATCGACGCCTACGGCGGCTGCGTGGGCGAGGGAAAGGTGGCCAGCGTGAGCGGCGCGACGGGAGCGAAGTTCGCTCTTCTTCCGCCCGACAACGCGACGGGAAATTTCACCAAGGTCGTGCAGCGTGTTCCGGTTCGCATTGCGGTGACCAAGCCGTGCGCGGGTAACCATCCCCTGCGTCCGGGTCTCTCCGCGAACGTTCACGTGAACACGGCAAACCGGTGAGCTCCGCTGTGCTGCGGTCCTCAGGGGTGACGACATCCTCCGAGGACCGCTACGCACACAAGTACATCATCGCCTTCACCGTCACGATGGCGGCGATGCTCGAGTTGATCGACACCTCGATCGTCAACGTGGCGATCCCCCACATGATGGGAAATCTCGGCGCCACGCTCGACGAGATAGCGTGGGTCTCGACGTCCTACATCATCGCCAACGTCATCGTCATTCCGATGTCGGGCTGGCTTTCGGCGTACTTCGGCAGAAGGCGCTATTTCACTGGGTCGATTCTTCTATTCACGACGGCCTCGTTCTTCTGCGGATCGTCGCATTCGTTGTTCGCGCTGATCTTCTGGCGCGTGATCCAGGGAATCGGCGGCGGCGCTCTTCTTTCCACGGCGCAGGCCACGCTGTACGAGTCGTTCCCACCGGAAGAAGCCGGAACCGGGATGGCGATCTTCGGCGTCGGCGTCATGGTCGGCCCGACGCTCGGCCCTACGCTGGGCGGGTGGATCACCGACAACTACTCGTGGCCGTGGATCTTCTACATCAACGTCCCGCTCGGCCTTATCGCCGCGTTCTTGACGGTCACCTACGTGCACGACGCTGCGCACCAGGAGCGCGCGGACAAGATCGATTACCTCGGAATCATCTTCCTCACGCTGTGCGTGGGCTCGTTGCAGTGGATGCTTGAGCGCGGTGAGCGGTACGATTGGTGGGACTCGCGCTTTGTGATGATGCTCGGCGTCACCGCGCTGTTGTCGGGAATCGCATTGATCTGGCGCGAGCTCACCGTCGACGAGCCCGTCATCAACTTCCGGATACTCAAGAGTCGCCAGCTCGCGGCGGGCGTGAGCCTTGGCCTGTTGCTCGGGTTCGCGCTCTACGGGTCCGTTTTCATCCTTCCCGTTTTTCTGCAGCAGCTGTTGCAGATGACTGCGTGGCAGACGGGGAAGATCATCCTGCCCGGAGCTATAGCGTCGGCGGTGACGATGGCGGTCGTGGGACGAAATGCGATGCGACTCGACGCGCGGTACACGGTAGTCGTCGGGGCTTTTCTGTTTTTCTGGTCGATGCTCAAGATGTCGCACCTGACATCCGCCAGCGGCCAGCAGGATCTGTTCTGGCCGCTCATACTCCGCGGCGTGGGACTCGGCCTGATCTTCGTGCCGCTGACGAACGCGACGATGGCCGATCTCAAGGTGAAGGATCTCGCGCAGGGCACGGGAATGTTCAATCTCATGAGGCAGCTCGGTGGCTCGCTCGGGATCGCCGTCATGGCGACGTTGCTCGCGCGCTTCATGGCGAGCGAAAAAGCGTTGCTGACCGAGCACGTGGGCGCCAGCGATCCGGAGACGTTGAGCCGCCTCTCGTTGCTCACCCGCGGCCTGATATCCCGCGGGATGAATCCCCTCGTTGCCCAGCAGCAGGCGCTGGCCATACTCGACAGGCAGGTGACGGTGCAGTCGAGCATGCTCGCCTTCTCGAAGATCTATCTGTACAGCGGCCTGGTGCTAATATTCGCCCTGCCGCTGCTTCTTTTGTTCCGGACGGGTCGCGCGCGCGGCTCGATGGGCCCGGTACATTAGCCCTCAACAGTTGACCGTACCCTTACGTATTTCTGATGAGGAGCGAGACCTCGTAAGTCTGGCCCGCAAGGGCGACGAGCGTGGTTTCTCCGGGCTTGTTCGGTTGCACCAGCGCCGGGCGTATATAGTGGCGCGATCGATCGTCATGACCCACGAGGATGCTGAGGACGCGGTTCAGGAGGGATTCCTCCGCGCGCACCAGGCCTTCGACCGGTTTGACCCCGCGCAGGCTTTCGGCGCCTGGCTCAATCGAATTGTCGCAAATGCGGCGCTCGATCTGGCTCGCCGAAAAAAGGTGCGGAACGCCGAGGAGCTCTCGGAATCGATGGCCACGGCCTTTCGCGATCCGGCGGAGGACCGCGAGCTGAAGGAAAGGCTCGATGCCGCGCTGGCGCAGCTCCCGGCGCGTGCGCGGGCGGTAATAGTGTTGCATGATGTGGAGGGCTTCACGCACGCGGAGATTGGCGAGCTGCTGGACATTCCGGGCGGAACCGCTCGGTCGGATCTGCACCACGCCAGACAGAAGCTGCGGGGGCTCCTTGGAAACTTGAGGGGGTAGAAATAGTCATGATAGACCGTACCGATTTGCGACCCGACGACGAAAGCGATGCCGTGATCACGGAGATGCTCCGTGATGCATATGCACCGCCCGCCGAAGGCGCGTATTGGGACGCCCTCGAAGGCCGCATCATGGCCTATATCGCCGAACACCGTCCGGCTGTAGTACGAATTCCGGTCAACTGGTGGTCCGACCTCGCCGGTTGGGCGGCGCCCGGACTAGCCGCTGCCGCTCTGCTTTTCGCGGCCGCGGGGGCGATGATCGCCCGCCAGAATGCCGACGATGTAACCAACGGATATGAAGCGGTTACGGAGTCAGTCTCCACGGATGTCCTGCCCGGTGCGGTACAGGTAGTGACAGCCCCGCGCGATGGCTCGTCGCAGCGTGACGCGACGTTCCGCTACGTCATGTCACACTGAGGATGGCAATGGATCGAAGCAAAGGTTACGCGCTGATGTTTCTGCTCGGCGCATTCATCGCCGGGGGCGCGCTTGGGTTCTCCGCCGACAGAGCAATACGCGGGGGTCACGCGCGCGAAATGCGCGGATCGCGGGCCTACCGGCAACGGATGGCGGAAGAGCTGAATCTGACACCTCAGCAGCGGACGTCGGTGGATTCGCTCTTGGAGCAGAAGCACGTTCAGATCGTCGCGCTCTACAAGCCCCTGAAGCCGCAGTTGGATTCGATCGCGACCCTCGTCCGCGTTGTGGGCGATAGCACGCACGCACAGATCAAGCGGCTGCTCAACCCCGATCAGCAGGTGAAGCTCGACAAGATGCGGGCGGCTGCGCGTAAAGACCTGGCCGAGAGGCGCGGCGGAGACACCTCTGCAGGTGGAGGCCGTCCTCCGGGCCCTCCGCAGTACTGACATTCATAGCTAGAGACGACAAAAAGCGCCGGTGCAATGCACCGGCGCTTTTTTTGTCACTGGAGGCGCCTACTTAGGCGTTATCGGGATCGGCGTTTCTTTCGCCTTTGCCGAAGTTCTTCTGAACTTTTCCCTCGAGCTGCTCGGCGCGACCCTTAATGTGCTCGCTGGTGTTATCGGTCGCATCACCGAGATCACCGCGAACCTTACCCTTCATTTCTTTCACATTGCCTTTGACTTCGTTCTTGATACCGCGTTCGTTAAGGTCTGCCATCGTACCCTCCCTTGTGGAATTCAACGAGTCGTTCCAGTTGCCCCCTGTTAAAGCAAGCGACATGCCTCTTGTTCATTCGTTTTTTGGGAGGTTGGGGTTGACTTTTCGGGGTGCGTCCTGGCCTTGCCAAGCCCTGCCCGCTTGCGGAAATTCCGAGGTCAAAGCCATCAGCTCTGCGGTTGGCTGTTACAACCTCAATAGGTCGCACAAATCAGCACTAACGTAGAAGCTCACCCGAGCGGCCGCCGTCTCGCAAAACTCACTCTTCTCGCGCTCGGCGTCGTTTACGGGGACATCGGGACCAGTCCCTTGTACGCCCTGCGGGAATGCTTCAAGCACGGCCTCGAGCCCGTTCCAGGCAACGTCTACGGGGTGCTCTCGCTGATCGTCTGGTCGCTGATCATCATCGTCAGCATCAAGTACATCATTTTCATCATGCGAGCGGACAACAACGGCGAGGGAGGAATCCTCGCGTTGCTCGCTCTCATACTCCAGAAGCAGCGACGCGACGCCGACACACTGCGGCGGAAGTTGATCATCGCGTTGGGTCTCATAGGCGCCGCCCTGCTCTATGGAGATGGTGTCATAACTCCAGCGATCTCGGTGTTGAGTGCCGTCGAAGGTCTTGAGGTCGTGGCGCCGTCATCCGCGAGTCTCGTCATTCCGATCACGATCGCGATCCTGGTGGTGCTGTTCTTTTATCAGAAGAAAGGCACTGCCAAAGTCGGGCGAATATTCGGACCGGTGATGGTGATTTGGTTTCTCACCATCGGCGTGCTCGGAGTACGCGAGATAATGCTCGCGCCGCAGATCATGGCGGCGCTGAATCCGTGGTACGGCCTCAGGTTCTTCATCTTCCATGGCACATCCGGATTCGTGCTGCTCGGAGCGGTCGTGCTCGCCGTGACCGGGGCGGAAGCGCTGTACGCAGACATGGGCCATTTCGGGAAGCGTCCCATACGTCTCGCGTGGTCAGGCCTCGTGCTGCCCTGCCTGCTCGCCAACTATTTCGGCCAGGGCGCGCTGATTCTTCGGGACCAGAGTGCCGCGGTGAATCCATTCTACCTCCTGGCGCCGAGGGCAGCGCTGTACCCGATGATTGCCCTTGCAACGATCGCGGCAATCATCGCGTCGCAGGCGCTGATCTCCGGCGCGTTCTCGCTGACCCAGCAGGCTGTGCAGCTCGGTTACAGTCCGCGCGTCCAGATCATTCACACCTCGCAGCAGGACACGGGGCAGATATTCGTCCCCGAGGTGAACCGTGCGCTCGCGCTAGGCTGCATTTTCGTGGTGCTCTACTTCCGCTCCTCGAGCGCCCTCGGCGCGGCGTACGGAATCGCAGTCACCGGGACGATGGCCATCACGACCGTGCTTTTCTACGTGTTGGCGCGGTCGCACTGGCAGTGGAGCATCTGGCGAGCTGGCGCACTCACGGCGTTCTTCCTGATCATCGATCTCGCTTTCTTCGGCGCCAACCTGCTCAAGATCCTGCAGGGCGGCTGGGTGCCTCTCGCGATCGGTCTGGCAATTTTCGTCCTGATGACGACGTGGCAGCGCGGCAGGCTCATCGTCCGCAGTCTGCTCGTCGATGCGTCGATCCCGCTCGATGCGCTGCTGAAGGATCTTGGCGACGACAATCCCGACAAGCGCTTCAAGCCCGCGCGCGTTCCCGGAACGGCGGTGTTTCTGACGTCCGAGTCCAAGGATGCTCCACTGGTGCTTCTCCACCACCTGAAGCACAACAAGGTGCTACACGATAACGTGGTTCTTCTCTCGATTCTGGTGGCGCAGGTACCCGAGGTTCCGATAACGGAGCGCGTCGAGGTCACGTGCTTCCCGCACAACTTCTCGCGGGTAAAGGCCAAGTACGGCTTCATGCAGACCCCGAACGTTCCGGAGGTTCTCGCGCTTGCCACCGAGCGTGGAATCATCGCCAAGCCCGCGGAGACGACTTACTACCTTGGCCGGGAGAATCTCATCCCGTCGGGGACCAAGCCGATCGCGAGCTGGAGAAAGCACCTGTTCATTTTCATGCAGCGCAACGCGCGACCGGCGACAGAGTTTTTCGGGATACCGCCCAACCGGGTCGTCGAGCTCGGCGCGCAGATGGAGTTCTAAGGCGGAAAGCGGGAGGGGGAAGCGGGAGGCGGCAATGCTAGTCCCGCCGGCGCGCTCTCTCGATATCACGGCGATCTTTTTTTGTCGGACGGCCGCGGTCGTAGCCGGGAACCGATTGCGCCACTTTCACCTGGATCTGCATCGCTTCGCGAGCTTTACGGCCTTCCGCGCTTTCTTCGTAGAGCGTCGCCGCGAAAGAAGCGGGCCCGCGCCGTTCTGAGACCGCGAGCACCTTGACCAAGTGCTGATACGGACCCAACCGGATCACGAGCGAGTCCCCCGCCTGAAGCAGCTTCGCACGCTTCGCCCTCTCCCCGTTTACTTCGACCTTTCCCTTCTCGATTGCTTCGGCTGCCAGCGAGCGCGTCTTGTAAAAGCGGGCCGCCCACAGCCACTTGTCGAGCCGCACCTTGATTTCGTCGCCCGCGCTCATCCTTCGTTGCCCCTGCCGAGGGTTCGGAGTCATCAAGATAAGCGAGATCCCAACCCGGGGTGCGTCCGTGGTCGAAGACAACTGGGCAAGCCAGCTCAAGAAAATCGAACGGGAGTTCGAAGGACTTCCGCCCGAGCCGTCGCCTGCGTTCAAGAAACTGCAGAGCGAAGAGGAGCGTCGCGCCAAAGAAAAAGCGCAGCAGCGCACCGCGATGTTCGGCGCAGCCGCGCGCTTGATTCTCGTCTTCGCGCTCGGCGCGGCGCTCGTCATGTGGCCGTACTCCCGCGAATGCGGCTGGGGATGGTTCGGCTACCTCGGCGTCGAAGGCGTGATCGTCCTGGGCGGACTCTGGGTAGCGGCCACGACTTGGCGCGGACGCCTTCCCAAATTGCACGCGTTTTCGCTCCTGATCGTCCTGGCGGGCCTGGTGCTGATCGCCGCCGAGGTGCTGCCGCGGATCGGATACGCGGCGACCGATCCCAAACATCGCCCACAGATGTGGTGTCCAGTCACCACGAGTCCGCCCCCGGCGGTAACCACCACCGACACGCACCCAATGATTGCAACGACGAACGCGCCGCCCGACACTACTGTGCTCGAGCGGCGCGTTCGTTATGCGACTCAATCTCTCGGGAGCCGCTGGAAGGAGAGCACCGGCGACCTCGCTAGACAGCTCCGTCCGCAGCAAGCTGCCTTAGAGCAGACTCTGCATCGCGAGCTGCGTTTGCGGCGAGAGCCCTGATCACATCTTCCGTTACCGGCTGAAACTCCAGGTTAGCGGAACCCTTAACCGTTATTACTCGCGCCCGCAACGGCAACAGCGTCCTAACCTTTGTGGGACTGCGGAGACGCACACCGGAGCTTTTTTCCAGGCTCTCGAGACGGCGAAAAAGCAAGTCGGGAGGTATGCGGACGCGGCCTGGCCCGTCGATTTCCATCATGCCGTCGCCACCGGGAAACCTGATCCTGAATCGATTGCCGAAGTGCATGAGATCGCTCGCCTTGCCAGCGACGACCTGGACATCGCGAAATCTTCCGCCCGAATAGACACGCAGGGTAACCCGGCTCCCCGGCGTAAGCTTCTGGACCTCTCGAGTCAGGCGATGCGCCACCTCGTTCGAGTATGAGTCGTCGATGTCCGCAGCCGGCGTGCGAAGGTCGACGCCATTGATCGAAGCGATGCGATCACCTTCGATCAACCCCGCCGCCTCGGCGGGACCCTTCGGCGTCACGGCCTCGACGAACACGCCGAGCGTATCGCGGCGGGTGCCCGTGGCGCGAAGCTCGATGCCGAGCGCTGCGCGCCTGGCCATCGCGGAATCCATTCGTAAGAAGATTCCATCGGGGAACGCCGAGTCCCCTAAAATGCGGCGGCGGAACACACGACACTCCGTGCGCCCGTCGGAGTATTTCGTGCAGGTGGAGTCGGGTTGACCGCTGGCCGTCTGCGCGTCGAGTGTCGCCGCGGCCGACGCTGCGGCTATCGCGGAAACGAGCAGTAATGCTTTCATCGTGGCTCCTTGATGGTTCTGTGCCATATGACATCGAGCCTCGATGAAAGGGTTGCCGGTGCAAAACCCGGCGGTTCCGGCGATATTGAATCATGTCCACGACGCTAGAGCCCCCCAAAGCGCCGACCAGGAGCACGGAGATCGACGTCCACTCCTTCGAGCACCATTGGCAGGATGAGGCCGACGCGGCATACCTGTACCGCCTGTTGGCCGCCGCCGAGCCCGACCCGAAGAAGAAGGACACCTATTCGCGGCTCGCGGACGTTGAAGACCGGCACGTCGTAATCTGGCGCGATCTGCTCACGGCGCACGGCCACGCGCCGCCGAAGTTTCGGCCCAGTGGTCGTGCGAGACTGCTCGCAACCCTGGGACGCTTGTTCGGCCCCAGCTTCTTGCTGCCGATGCTGCTTGAGGAAGAAGGAAGAGAGGTCAAGGCGTATCTCGACATGCATCGCGAGACGGCACGCGGAGCACCGGGCGGTCCCGAGGCGCTGCTCCTCGCCCGCGAATCAGCCGAGCACGCTACCACGCTGGGCGAGATCTCCGGAAAAGGGGGAGAGCCGTGGCACAAGACGTCGTCGGGCGGATTCCTGCGCAACGTGGTGTACGGATTCAATGATGGCCTGACCGCCAACTTCGGGCTCGTGGCGGGCGTGATTGGCGCGGCGACGGTGAATCAGCACCAGGCGGTAGTCGTTGCCGGAGTGGCGGGATTGATCGCTGATGCTCTGTCGATGGGAGCGAGTGGATACCTCGCGAGCAAGAGCGAGCGCGAGGTCTACGAATACGAGATCTCGATGGAGAAGACCGAGATCGAGCTCATGCCGGAGATCGAGCGCGACGAGCTGGCGATCATCTACGAGACGAAGGGGATGGACCGCGAATCCGCGCACACGCTCGCGACGCGTGTGATGGCCGACCCTCAGCTCATGCTCAAGGAACAGGTGCAGGAGGAGCTCAAGATCGGCGAGTTCAACATGTCGCCGCTTCGCGAGGGATGGATCACCGGGCTGGCCACGGCATTCGGCGCGGCGATTCCGGTATTTCCGTTTCTCATCTGGCAGGGCACGACCGCGATCGTGATCTCGTTCGCCGTGTCGATGCTCTCCCACTTCCTGGTCGGTGCGGCGCGATCCGTCTTTACCGGGCGGTCGGTTTTCCGCTCCGGGCTGGACATGTTCGTCGTCGGCGTCGGTGTGGCCGCGGTGGGCTACTTCTTCGGCGGGTGGGTCGGCAGGAAACTCTAGCGCTCCCATACACCACCTGCGGCTCCCTGCGCAGCGCCAGGGCTCGAAGCACGATTGCTCCTAGTCCTACGCACGCGGCGATCAACGAGAGGATGGGCCCGACTAAGGGGATCATCTGCACGGCGAGCACCAGGATTCCGCCGACGAGGAAGCTCAGAAGCAGACCCTGAAGTCCAGTGCCCGACAAGAAAATCTTGACCGTCGGGAACAATATCATATGTTTACGCCTCGGCCCGTCGGTAAATCCGTTCCATTCAAGGAGCACTCATGAAGAGAGTCGTTACACTCGGGGTGGCAGCGCTCGCTTTCACGGCTTGTCAGGAGGCATCTGGTCCAGAGTCGCACGTCCGCGAGGTCGCCCTCAGCGCGGTCAGTTCGGCAAGAGATGTCCCGATCCCCGGTGACTATATAGTGACCCTTCGCGACGACCTGACCGACGTCACCGCGGTCGCCCAATCGATCTCCGGCTTGCACCAGGGGACGCTGAAGCACGTCTACAGATCCGCGCTCAAAGGATTTGCCGTACAGCACATCTCAGCCGCGGCAGCCGCGGCCATCGCGAGCGACCCACGCGTTGTGAGAATCGAGCCGGATCAGGTAATGACTGCGATCACCACTCAGTCACCGGCGACCTGGGGGCTCGATCGCGTCGATCAGACCAATCTCCCTCTCGACAACAGCTACACCTACAATGACAACACCGGGGCCGGCGTAACTGCCTACATCATCGACACGGGTATCAATTTCTCGCATACGGATTTTGGTGGACGGGCCAGCAAGGGCATCGACGAAGTGACCGCTGGGGGATCCGCCGCCGATTGCAATGGGCATGGGACTCACGTCTCCGGTACGGTCGGCGGAACGACTTACGGCGTTGCGAAAGGTGTGAAGCTCGTCGCCGTTCGCGTTCTAAACTGCCAGGGCTCGGGAACCACCTCCGGCGTCATCGCCGGAATAGACTGGGTCACAGCTAATCGCGTCCTGCCCGCGGTAGCCAATATGAGCCTGGGCGGTGGACTGTCGACAACGTTGAATCAGGCAGTCGCGCGCGCTGTTGCGGCCGGTGTCACCTTCGCGGTCGCGGCTGGCAACAGCACGGCCGATGCGTGCAACAGCTCGCCCTCGAGTGAGCCATCCGCAATCACGGTGGGTGCGACCGACATCAACGACGCATTCGCTTACTTCTCGAACTTCGGGAGCTGCGTCGACATCAACGCGCCGGGCGTCAATATCACATCGGACTGGTACAGCTCGAACACGGCCACGAATACCATCAGCGGAACATCGATGGCGACGCCCCACGTGACCGGAGCCGCGGCACTGTACTCATCGGCGAACCCAACGGCTACTCCAGCGCAGGTGACAGCGGCGCTCACCGGCAACGCTACTCCGAACGTGATAACCGGAGTTCCGTCGGGCACACCGAATCTCCTCCTTTACACCGGGTTCATTGGCAACGGCGCTCCCCCGCCGCCGCCGCCACCGCCGGTCCTTCAGGCGAGCTTCACCAAGGCGTGCAGCGGACTGAGGTGCACATTCACCAGCACCTCCAAGAACACAACCTCCAACACTGCATACAGCTGGAGCTTCGGTGACGGATCCGCGCTCGCGACTGGGCCAAGCGCAAGCCACACGTACGCTGCTGCTCGACTCTCGTACACCGTGACACTGACTGCAACGGACGCCACCACCAGCACGGCCAGTCAGACCGTGAGCTGCAATAAGCGAAGCTGCTCCTGATTTCGAAAGACACCCTGAACCGCTCGGCACTCGCTACTGGTGCCGAGCGGTTCTTTTTTGCTACCATCATTGATGCCACCACGACCCTACGTTCTCGCGGAAGCCAATTGGAAGTCGGTCAAGGACACTGACTACGACGTCGCCATCCTGCCTTGGGGGGCGACCGAGCCGCACAACTTTCATCTCCCCTACGCGACCGACAACTTCGAGTCGGCGGCGGTGGCCGAGCGCGCGGCGAAGATTGCATGGGAACGGGGCGCGAAGGTGATTGTGCTTCCC
>DATARP010000068.1:0-16563 GCA_036264075.1 Gemmatimonadaceae bacterium | reverse complement strand
AATCGCTCGGTGCTGGCGCAGGAGCTCAATCTCACCCCCGCCCAGCGATTGAAGCTTCAGCAGTTCGTGCAGTGGAACGAGCAGCCGCAGAACAAGTTCTACCGGTACGACTATTACCGCGACAACTGCTCGACGCGCGTCCGCGATGCCCTCGACCACGCCGTAGGAGGCCAGCTCCAGACGTCAACTGTCACGCGAATGACTCCGGGCAGCTACCGCTTCCACACCCTTCGGCTGCTCGGCGACAATCTCCCGCTGTACACGGGGGCTGATCTGGCGCTCGGACATCCGGCTGATAAACCGCTATCGGAGTGGGAGGAAATGTTTTTGCCGGTGAGAATGGCGAACGACCTCCGCACGGTCCGCCTGACCGACAGCACCGGAGCTCAGATTCCATTTGTCCGCTCGGAGATGGCGCTTTTCACGGCGGGACGACCGCCCGAGCCGTCGGCCCCGCCAAATTACCTGCCGTGGTTCGTTGCCGCCGGAGTTCTCACTGCTGCTGCGATGATCGCACTCGTGCGCAACGCTGAAGGAGGCAACAGATTGGCGATTTTCGTTGCGACCGCTGTTGCCACGATCTGGAGTTTGATCGCCGGCGCAGCGGGAACGGCCCTCGTGATCGCCTGGCTTTTCACGAAACATTACTTCATGAGTCGCAACGAGAACCTGTTGCACTGCGACCCCTTGTCTCTCGCGCTCGTCGTCCTGATTCCGCTTTCGGTATACGGAGGCCGCGGCGTCTCGAGGGCGGTCAAGCTCGCTGGCATCGTCGCGTCGCTGTCGCTGCTTGGATTCGTCCTGCAGGGAATCCCCCTCTTCTCTCAGAAGAACGGGGAAATCATCGCTCTGGCACTACCGATCAATCTGGTGGTCTGGTGGACCGTCTACAGACTGTCGGTCTACAGCCGGACTTCCTTGCCCTCTTCAGCTGCCTTGTAGATCGCTTCCATAAGCTTGATCACGAGCAGCTGATCCTCCGGGGCGTCGTACGGCGTGTCCTCGTTCACGACCGCGATGAAGTGGGCCAGTTCCGCCCGGTACGACTGGAGAAACACGCTTTCGCGCGCGGCCGCCCCGCTCGGAGAAACGTCCGTTGGTTTTCCGTTCAGCAACTTTACTACTCTCAACGGCGCCAGCCGGGCGCTGCCTCGGGCCGACAATACCTCGAACCACCACCGCTCCTCCTGACCGACGTACGACCAGGAGACGTCAAAGCTGAAGTCGACGCCGCCGGCGCATTCGACGTGGACCATCATCGAATCCTCGACGGTGTTGGTGCCACGAGTGCGATCCATGCTCGCTGAAACACGCACGGGATCGGGGAAATCGGCCAGCCAGAGCGCGAGATCCACCAATGGATATCCGTGCTCGAAGAATGCCCCACCGCCCGCCTCCGGGCGCCTGAAGCGCCAGCCGGTGCGCGCACTCGCGAACTGGTATTGGCCGGCACGAACGCCGATCATCCGACCGAGCTCGCCACCCTGCAGAAAGCGATAGAGCTGCTGCACGTCGCTGCGGAACCGATGGTTGTTTCCGACGACGACCTTCCGCCCGGATTGCTTGGCGGCGGCCAGGATCCGCTCGACGCCGCGGGAGGTGAGCGACAAGGGCCGCTCGCACAGCACGTCGACTTTTGATTTGAGGGCGCGCAGGACGTGCGGCTCGTGAAGGTGGTTCGGCGTGGCGATCACCACTGCATCGACCTGATCGAGCTCCAGCAGATCCTCGAAATCGGTGAACACGTCCGGAATCTTGAGCCGCTCCGCGAGCGCGCTCGCCTTGGGTCCGTCGTTGTCGCACAGGGCGACGAGCTCCGCGCCCTTGATCTTCGAGAGCACAGGAAGATGCGCGAGCTGTGCGATGGCCCCGGCTCCGACGAGCCCTAGCCGGACGGTATCCCGTCCGGATTTTGAGTCTTTGGTGCTAACCTGCGATTCGGCCAATCGTGGTCCCCGGATAATACGTCTCTAGAATCGTACGATAATTCTGCCCTGCCCGCGCGCGACCGATAGCGCCCCACTGGCACATTCCGATTCCATGCCCGTACCCTCTGCCATTCAACGTCAGACTCGACACCTCGCCGCCGCTGGTTTCAGCCGAGAGACTGAACAGCGTGCTGTTGAGAATCGTTCCCTTGGGATCCCGGAGCACGAACCGGATATCGTTCCCCCGCAAAGTGTAGCTACCGCTTTCGGTCTGTACGGTTAGAGCCGCCACGCGCCCCGACGCCGTTCTGCCTTCCTCTTTTACGCCGGTGATGCGCCCGAGATTCGCTTTCGGCGCGTTCGTATAGCTGGCAAGATACTTCTCCATCACTGTTCTCAAGCCTGCTGCATCGTAAGTCTGGCTCCAGCTGAATCTGGGAGACGGATCGCAGTAATAGCTGTCGGTGCCCGGAATTCTGTCGCTCACAGGTCGGAGGTACGGTTGATCTGGTTGGTCGTACCAGACTTCACTCACGCCAGCCGTACTTCCGCCACAAGTGGAATGATAAGGTGTCGTGATCGGTTGGCCGTTGTATAGGACGACGACATCTCGCGTGCTCAGAATAGCAGTGTCGGCTAGCGGCTTCTCGGCGTCCACACCTCCGTAAACCTGATCCTGCACTGTCGCGTACATGTCGAACGGCCGGGCATCGTTGAGGTGCTTGTACGCGTAAGTGCGAGCTGCCACAGCCTGAGCCTGCACCGCCGCCATTTCCGCGGTGGTACGATTCCCGATTTCGAGCGGCACGACCCCACGCAGATAGTCATCCATCGGCAAGCGGTTGACGACGAGCAGCCCGGAATCGGTTGCGGTAATAACGAGCTCGCCCCGATATCGTTTGCCGCCCCACTGAACGAAGCCGTTCTCGGGCGAAACAATGAGTTGTCGCTGCCCCGGAGCCGGGGCGGGGCCCTCGCGGGCGGCTGTCGCGAGCGCGATGCGCACAATCTGGTCGCGACCATTCTTGAATTGACCGCGCACGACGGGAACCCTGGCTGCCGGCCCAGGACTCGGGGACAGCGAGACGCATGCGGCAACGCCTGTCGTCACTCCGATCGCGATAGTGGTGAGCCTCGACCGCCACAACGGCGTGTCCGCCCCGGTCGCCCTCCACGGCTTACGCAATTGCCGCCTCCAGCGCGTTGCGCATTTTCTCTAATGCCTCGGCGACGTCATGGTCGCCGTGCGCGGCCGACATGAAGCACGCTTCGAATGGCGAAGGAGCCAGATATACCCCCCTCTCGAGCGCTGCGTGAAAGAAGCGACGAAATAAATCCACGTCCGAAGACTTGGCATCCGAGAAATTGCGAACGGGCTTTGCACTGAAGAAAAAACCCCACATCGACCCCGCGTATTCTGCAGTCAGCGGGACGCCGAGGTCAGCTCCTATCCTTCGCAAACCTTCGACCAGCGTTCCTGTGCGTTTCTCGATCCTGGAGTGAAGTCCGGGCGTCAACATTGACAGCGTCGCGAGGCCCGCTGCCATCGCCAACGGATTGCCGGATAGTGTTCCCGCCTGATATACCGGTCCCGACGGGGCGATACGCTCCATGACGTCCCGACGGCCCCCGTACAACGCGACCGGAAGGCCGCCGCCGATGACTTTCCCGAGGGTCGTAAGATCGGCGGTGACTCCAAACCGTTCGCGTGCGCCACCGGGCGCGATCCTGAACCCCGTCATTACCTCGTCGAAAATCAGCAGCGCACTCGTCCTGTCGGCGAGGGCTCGCAATCCCTCGAGAAATCCGGCAGCGGGAGGGATGAAGCCGGAATTGCCGACGATCGGCTCGACAATGATTGCGGCAACACCGCGTTTGCACTCCCGCACCAGGTCCGTCGCTGCTTCCAGATCGTTGAACGGAGCCGTCAGCGTCAACGAGGCGAGCGCCGGCGGAACTCCCGGGGAGTCCGGTAAGCCGAGCGTGGCCACACCGGAACCGGCCCGTACGAGAAAAGAGTCGGCGTGACCGTGATAACAGCCCTCGAACTTCAGAATCGCGTCGCGGCCGGTAAACGCGCGTGCCAGCCGAACGGCGCTCATCGTTGCTTCAGTGCCGCTCGAGACGAAGCGCATCATCTCCACGTGCGGCATCCGCGCGCGAATGAGCTCGCCCAGCTGCACCTCGAGCTCAGTTGGCATTCCGAAGCTCGTTCCGCTCGCCATCGCCCGCTCGAGCGCCTCGAGAACGATTGGAGACGCGTGGCCCAGGACCAGCGGCCCCCACGACAGGACGAAATCGATGTATTCCTTGCCGTCTGCGTCCCAGATTCGCGCTCCTTCCCCGCGCTCGGCGACGATTGGCTCGCCGCCGACGCCGCGAAATGCGCGAACTGGCGAATTTACGCCGCCCGGAAACAGCTCGCGTGCGCGCGCCATGAGTGCCGCCGAGCGCGCGCCGGTTTCTACGTTTTCAATGGGAGTTGAGCCGAGCGGACGCATCTAGCGCCCGTAACTTCCGATGGTCTGTGTAATCGGCAGCTCGCGCGTAAGGCGTCGCCGGTCGGGGACAATCGCAGGCAACGTCACGCCGATCACCGACGCCTGGAAGTCGTAGTCGTCCACGACTTCTTCGACCGCTACTTCCGCGAACGTACCCGGGGCGAGCGCTTCGTCGATCTGGGTCACGCCATCGATGTCGTCGGCCTGCCAGGGAAGACGCGCCTGCGAAGTCCCGGCTTCAACATCGCTGCGATCGACCAATGCGAGAGCTGTTCGGCCCACGCGAGTCTCGTACCGCTCGGCCGTGATCGAGCGCTGCAGCTCCGTCAACCGCTCGAGACGCTCGCGCTTTACGGTCTCGTGGACATCGTCCGCATAGAGCGCGGCGCGCGTCCCTTCCTGCGGAGAATACGTAAACGCTCCCACTCGCTCGAACTGGATCTCCTGGAGGAACTCCAGCAGCTCTTCGAACTGCTCTTCGGTTTCTCCTGGAAAACCCACGATGCAGGTCGTGCGGATCGCGGCGTCGGGAACGGCGGCGCGGAACTTCGCGACGCGATCGCGAATCGTGCGTTTTCGCTCCGGCCGGCGCATCCGCGCCAGAACCAGATCCGATCCGTGCTGGATGGGCATGTCGAGATACGGAAGCACGCGCGGCTCGCGCGCGACAACGTCGAGAAGCCTGTCAGTAATCCCCGCAGAATACAGGTATAGCATCCTGATCCACGGAATCGAAGTTCCAGCCACGAGCGCTTCGAGAAGCTCGGGAAGCTTGTTCCCGTCGCGAGTGTCCCGGCCGTAGTGGGCGAGATCCTGGGCGACGAGGTTCAACTCGCGCGCTCCCTGCAACTCGAGCAACTGAGCCTCTCGCACAACCTCGTCGAGCGCGAATGAGCGGTGCTTGCCGCGCATCAGCGGGATGGCGCAGAAAGCGCAGCCGTGGTCGCAGCCTTCGCTGATTTTCATGTAGCGCACGTGCGGCAGATCACCAGTGTACAGGCGGACCCCCGGATGCAACTCCTCGCTTGCAGACCCCAGCAGCCCGCGGTCACTCAGCTCGGGGACGAGCCGTTGCATTTCGGAGGAGCCGAGGAACAGATCCACCTCAGGCATCGCATCCACGAGCTCGTCCCTGTGGCGCTCGATCATGCACCCGACCGCTACGACCGCTTGGCAACGCCCGGTCGTCTTGTACCCGGCAGCTTCGACCATGGCATCGATCGATTCCTTCTTGGCGGCATCGATGAACCCGCAGGTATTGACGATGATCACTTCGGCATCGGCGAGGTCCGCAGTGTATTCCGCGGAGAAATCCGACAGCTGGGCAAGGTATCGCTCGCTGTCGACCGTATTCTTGTCGCAGCCGAGCGTGATGACGCCGACTTTCACGTTGCTTTTTTGGTGAAGCGCGCGGGGAGCTTTATCGCTATCACCGGTAATTGCCGAATTTGAGCTCTACCCCGAAATCCTTGCCGCGCAGAAGCGTGATGGCCTCCTGGAGATCGTCACGCGACGGTGACGTAACGCGTACCTGATCGCCCTGAATGGCTGCCTGGACCTTCTTCAGCTTCGCTTCCTTGATAGCCGCTGCGACTTTCTTGGCGGTATCGCCGTCGAGAGCCATTTTGAGCGCAATCTCGCGACGTACGGTGTCGCCTCCAGCGGGCGTTATCTCGCCCGGATCCAGATTCTTCACCGGAACGCTGCGCTTGATAAGCTTGGTCTGCAGCACGTCCCAGAGCGCCTGCATTTTGTAGTCGTTCTCGGCTGTGAGGGCGATCTTGCCCTCTGTGCGCTTCAGCTCGATCGTGGCGGGTGATCCTTTGAAATCGTACCGCTGGGCGATCTCTTTTTGCGCTTGATTCACCGCGTTATCGACCTCCTGGAGGTCGACGCCGGTGGTCACATCGAAAGAAGCTTGTTGGGGCATGCGCGGAATCTAACGAGGGAGCTCAGCCTCCGTCGCCGCCGAGTTTCTTGGAGAATCGAAGCCCGGTATTCTCGTAGTTCCTCTTCTCGTAAAATTCGTGTGTCGCTTTCCTTTGCTTACCTGAAGTCACCGATAACCGCCTGGCACCGTTCCGGGTCGCCCAATCTTCGACGTGCTTCACCAGAGTTGACCCGATGCCAGCACCGCGAGCGTCTTCGAGCACTACCAGAGTGGTGAGCCACGCCACAGGTTCGTTGTCGTGGATCGATGGAAAGATGTGCGCAGTGACCATGCCGACAACTTCACCGTACCCGTTGGTAGCTACGAGCGCAGCCGCGCGTGGAAACCCCGCGACTGCGTTGAGCCGCGCTGGAATGTCCGTTTGCGAAGCGGGGTAGCCCAGCTGGGCGAGCAGCTCGCAAAGTGCAGGAGCGTCGGACGGAACTGCAGGTCGGATCGTAACCGCGTCAGGCATTCCACTCCTTGCCGGATCGATCGGTCCGGGCCGTCAGACCGGGCTAGCTAGCCGAGGAATGACTCAAGCGACCGTCTGCGCGAATTGTGGCGCAGCTTGAGAAGCGCCTTCTCCTTGATCTGTCGCACGCGCTCACGCGTGATCTGCAACAGCGTGCCGATGTCTTCCAGCGTCATCGGATCGGCGCCATCGAGCCCGAAGTACAGGCGCAGAATCTTTGATTCGCGCTCCTTCAGGGACGAGAGCGATTCCTCGATCGCCTCAGAGAGCGCCTTTTCGAAGGTTATCTCGTCGGGCGTCGGATTCACGTTGTCGGCGAGATAATCGAGCAGCCGGTTGTCTTCCCCGGGCGTCATCGGTGCGTCGAGCGACAGGTGCACCTGCGAGATCATCATCGTCTTTGCGACTTCGTCCTCGCTGATGTCCATCCCTTCGGAGATCTCGAGGTTCGTCGGCTGCCGGCCCAGCTCCTGGAGCAGGCTGCTCGCCCTCTTGCCGATGCGGTGCAGCGTACCGGCGCGATTCAATGGAACGCGGACGATCCGGGACTGCTCGGCGAGGGCCTGGAGAATCGACTGGCGGATCCACCACACTGCGTACGAGATGAATTTGATGCCCTTCGTCTCGTCGAACTTGTGGGCCGCGCGAATGAGACCGAGGTTGCCCTCGTTGATCAGATCAGAGAGCGAGACGCCCTGGTTTTGATATTTCTTGGCGACGGAGACGACGAATCTGAGATTCGACCTGACCAGCGTGTCGAGCGCCTCCTGGTCATTCTGCCGGATGCGCTTCGCGAGCTCCACTTCCTTCTCGCGGGTAATGAGGGGAAAGACGCTGATGTCCCGGAGGTACTGATCGAGCGATCCTTCGTCGACGGTCGATTTCCGATTCGTCGATACCTTCATAGCGATAGCATCATCCTCTCAAGAGCTGGGAGCGTCCTAGTGAACGATCTCCCCGAAGCGCTTCCACCGCAAATGAGTCAGCCAGTCTAGGCGGTCTCCAGTGTCGGGCGCGTAGCTATAATAGACCACTATCGGCTGGCCGCGCACAAGAGAGTCGGCCACGAATCCCCAATACCTCGAATCCGACGAGTTGTCGCGATTATCTCCGAGGACGAAGTAGTCATGAGGAGGGACGACCAGAGGGCCCCAGTTGTTACGCGACGGATTGTAATTCGAGATCGCCGCGCCGCCCACCACGTACGCCTTTTGCCAGCGGAAGTCGTCGTCGGTCTGATCGGCCTCGCCGGGTGAGCGCTGAACGTAGTCTTCGTTCACCTGGTTGCCGTTCCTGAAAAGAATCGCGTTCCGCATTTCCAGCGTGTCGCCGGGAGTTCCGACAATGCGCTTCACGTAATTCAGGCGCGGATCAACGGGATACGTAAAGACCACCACATCCCCGTTCCGTGGCGCGTGCAGCGCGGGAAGCTTGCGGCCGCTGCCGGGAATCCCCGCGCCATAAACCAGCTTGTTGATGAGCAGAAAGTCGCCCTCGAACAAGGTGTGCTCCATGCTCCCGCTCGCGATCTTGAACGCCTCGACCCCGAACGCCCGGATCACTACGAAAAGCGCGAGCGAGACGATCATGATCTTTGCCCAATGAGCAAAGAAGGAAAGCCTTCCGCTCTTGCGCCTTCTATTGGCGAGGTTCAGCGCGTGAGCGCGCTTGTGTTCGTATGCGTCCATGGTACCTATCTACCGCGGTGATTAGTCCGGCGTTCCCAGATACGTGTCGATTTGAGCGCGCTGAAGGGTCCCCGAGAAGTCCGCGTACCCGACTTTGGTCTCCGAGTAGAACTCGTAGACCTCCCAGCCCCCTTCCCTGTGCCCGTTTCCTGTCTGCTTTACGCCACCGAAGGGGAGATGAGCCTCCGCGCCGATGGTCGGTGCGTTCACATACGTGATTCCGTTGTCGAGCTCGTTCAGGGCGCGAAATGCCGTATTCACGTCCCGAGTGTAGATCGACGACGACAACCCGTACTTCACATCGTTGTTCACGGCGAAAGCCTCGTCAGCGTCCTTTACGCGGATGACAGAAAGAACCGGTCCAAAGATCTCTTCCTGCTCCAGGCGGCTTCCCGCCTTGACGTTCGCGAAGATGGTCGGCTCGAAGAAGTTGCCCTTCGAGAGTTTCCTCGGGCGCTCGCCACCGGTTACCAGCTTGGCGCCCTCCGATTCACCTATGTCGACGTAGGTCTCGACCTTTCTGAGCGCGTCCTCGTTGATCAGAGGCCCGACGTCAGTCCCTTTTTTTCTCCCGTCGCCGAGCTTGAGAGCCTTGGCGCGGTCTTCGAGCATGCCGAGAAACTTGTCGTGAATCTTCTTCTGTAGAATAAGACGACTGGTAGCGGTGCATCGTTGCCCCGTCGTGCCGAACGCACCCCAGAGCGCTCCCTCGAGGGCGAGATCGAGATCGGCATCGTCCATGACGATCTGTGCGTTCTTGCCGCCCATCTCGAGCGAAAGCCGCTTGTGAAGCCGCCCGCACGTCTCTCCGACAATCCGACCCGTTTCTGTCGACCCGGTGAACGAAATGAGCGGCACGTTCGGGTGCTCGACGATCGCCGCGCCGACCTGTTCACCCCTCCCGTGAACGAGCTGAATGACCTCGGGTGGAAGTCCGGCCTCGAGAAGAATCTCGACCAGCAGCGTGCCTGTGTGTGGCACGTCTTCCGCCGGCTTGAAGACCACCGCGTTCCCGCACACGAGCGCGGGAAACATCTTCCACGTCGGAATCGCCATCGGAAAATTGAAAGGGCAGATAAGCCCCGCAATTCCGATGGGCCGACGGTAGCTCATCGCCCACTTGTTCCGCAGCTCGCTCGGCACGGTCTTCCCAAATAGCCGGCGACCTTCGCTCGACGCGTAGTAGGCGGTGTCGATTCCCTCCTGCACGTCGCCGCGGGTTTCGGTAAGCGGCTTGCCCATTTCGCGGGTCATCGCGTCCGCGATCTCTTCTTTGCGCTTCGTCATGATGTCGCCGACGACACGGAGCACGTCACCCCGGCCCGGCGCGGGCGTGCGACGCCAGCTGGCGAAGCCACGCGCCGCGCTCTCGACGGCGCGCTCGACATCGCGTCTGTCCGACAACGGAAACCTGCCGATCACGTCGTCGCGGTCGGCGGGGTTCCGGTTGTCGAAGTATTCGCCCGATTCCGGGCCCACCCATTTTCCAGCGATGAAATTGTTGAACTTTTTCATTTAATGTTTTGATAGTTCGTAGGTGAGTACCCGTTTTCCGTTTCCCGCCTCTCAGCTGTGCTCGCGCGAGAGCGAGTAACGCTCGATCTTCTTGTAGAGATTCGACCTCGGCATTTCCACCGCCCGCGCAGTCTCCGACACGTTCCAATCGAACTCTCGCAGCTTGTTGAGGAGGAAAGCGCGCTCCGCAGCATCCTTGAATTCCTCGAACGTGCGGCACTGCGTGAGCGTCGCGAGTCCCGCATCGTCGAGCGCGCGCTGTCCGGCAAGCCTGTCGATGTCCCGCGCCGATATCTGGCTGTCGGGTGCGAGGATTAGCAGTCGCTCCACAGTGTTGCGGAGCTCGCGGACGTTGCCCGGCCAGTCGAGCGCGGTCAACCGCTCCAGCGCGTCCGGCGTAAACGTGCGCGGCGGAATCCCCTCCCGCGCCGAGAGCGTCGACGCGAAGTACTGGGCCAGCGTCGGAATGTCCTCACGCCGCTCGCGAATCGGCGGGACGTGAATAGGCACGACGTTCAGACGGTAGTACAGGTCTTCCCGAAATTTGCCGGCGGCGATCTCGTTCTCGAGCGTCTTGTTGGTGGCCGCGATCACGCGCACATCGACGGAAATCGGTTTCGCGCCCCCAATGCGGGTGATGACGTTGTCCTGCAGTACGCGCAGCACTTTTGCCTGTGCCGCCAGACTCATGTCTCCGATTTCGTCGAGAAACAGCGTGCCCTTGTTCGCCTGCTCGAACTTCCCTGCCCGATCGGAAATCGCGCCCGTAAAGGAGCCCTTCATGTGCCCGAACAGCTCGCTCTCGATCAGCTCACCAGGTATCGCGGCACAGTTGACCTCCACGAAAGGCTTGGCCGCGCGCGGTGACATCCTGTGGAGCGCTCGCGCCACCAGCTCCTTTCCAGTTCCGTTTTCTCCCGTGATCAGCACGCGCGCGGGAGTGGCTGCGACTTTCTCGACTTTTTCCATCAGCATGCGCATCACCGGCGTCTTGCCGACGATCTCGAACGGCGCGTCTATCGACTGCTTGAGCCGCGCATTCTCTTCCTGCAGATCCAGGTGCGAAAGCGCGTTCCGCAGCATCACGAGAATCCGATCCGTGTCCAGCGGTTTCTCGAGGATCTCGTAGGCACCGAGCTGCGTTGCCTCGACGGCCGTGCGGATGGTCGCGTGCCCGCTGATCATCACCACTGTGGCGGTCGGATCTAGCTCCCTGATCTTCTTGAGGGCCTCCATTCCGTCCATGCCCGCCATCTTCACATCGAGAAAGACCAGGTGCGGCTTCCACTTCTGGTATTCCGTTATCCCATCGGCGGCGTTGGCGATCGTGTGAACTTCGTAGCCCTCGAACTCGAGGAGCTGACCCAACGCCGCGCGAATTCCCTGCTCATCATCGATGACCAGGATGCGTCGGCTCATTTCACACTCTTGTAAAGCGTGATCTTTCCGTTTGCGATTCGCACATCGGAAATGTAAGCCGGCATCGCCATGGGCAAACTGGACTCCGAAACTCCGGGAACCTTGTTTTTTCCGCGCGTCATTTGGGTGATCAGCCGCGGAATGAGCGCCTTCGGCACCTCCAGCTTGCCGAGCTTTACCTCCTGAACCTGAAATTCGGCGAGACCAGGTCTGAGCATGTGGATAGTCCCGCCGAGCAGTACACTGTCGCGCGAGCCGAGGAGCATGCCGAGGCCGCCGAGCTGCCCGGAGCCGCCAAAGTCCTTCAGATCGACTTCAGAGCGTACATACAGCCGATCACCAACGATCGAGGCTTCGACGTTGCGGGCGGAAGGGGGCAGCTGCTTTGCGACGACCAGGAAGATGTAGGACGCGGCTTCGGCGGGTGTGAGATTCGCGAAGACCGGTCCGGACCGCCGCGCGAGAGCTTCAACTGCCACCCGTCCGCGATCGGCGTCCGTCTGGCTGAGAGGCTGCCAGCCGGTGTTCGTATTGGAGGCGCCGGTGACCGCGCTGGTGGTGGTTGTGGTCGTGGCCGGCCGCTCGACCTTCGCGTACCAGTACCAGAGCGCAACAAGCGCAATTATGAGAACGAGGCAGCCCAGCCTGCGAATGCAACCTTTCATGACGAGATGGTCGAGGGTTGGAAAGGATGCAGAATACCCCCGCACGACCCGTGCACGCTAGCCGGGGCCGCCCCGATCGAACCCTCCGCCGCCCTCGCGCCTCAACCCAGGAGTCTTGATGCTTTCCGGCACCTTTGCCCACTGCGCCGGCGTGAGAATGGCCTTGGCGTCGTTTATCGCCTGTGTCGCCAGCTTCCGGCCCTCGGTCATCGAGGGTTGGAGCTTGGCGAATACGGTCATCGGGTCCGGATTCTTTACTGTGGTGTCGCCGAGCACGTTGGCGACTTTGTCGATGAGCGAATCGGCCTTCACCTTGAACGCGTCGCCCGATGCCTGGAGCTTCGCGATCTGATCAGGCGTCAGCTCGAGCTTCGCTGAATCGTTGATCGCAATGATGTCGAGGAACGCGTTCGGAACCAGCCGCGTCATTCTCGCCTTGAGTGCTTCCGGGTTCATCCGTCCGCCCCCGGGCCCTCGGCCTATCGCGTTGTTGAACTGCTGGCGTGCGGGATCCGTCCCGAGCGTAAGGCGACCCTGTATTGCGATCTGAAATGGGACACGAAAAGCGTTTCGCGTTCCATTGGCGACGCCGAAGTGCTCGTTGACCTGGTACTTGTAGGTATCGGTCGTAGGATCGAATCCGCGCACATAAAGCAGCGTCCGATCGGGAAACGACGGCTGTCCCCAGCCGTGCAGGTTGTTGCTCCCATGAAGAAGCTGATCGAGGCCGGTCAGTGTGTTCAACGCGGTCACCGAAAGCGTGAGTCGGCGATCCAGGCCGAACGATGCGGGCCGGATGTTCATCTGCAGGTCGAGCGCGGGCGACCACGGACTCGAGCAGCTGCTGCGCGATGCAACTTTGCCCATCTGGCTGAGAAGACAATCATGAGCTCGCTGGGAAGTATTGGCGAGCAAGCGCGTCATGCCATTTGCGACGGCGGTATCTCCGGCTGCCGCGGCGGCAACTGGATTGAATACGAACGCACGATCGTTGTTGCTCCGGCCGTCGCCGTTGATGTCTCCGCCGACGAGCGGCGAGTAGTAGCTCCCCGACGTCGCCCGCGCAATCATGGTCAACTCGAGAACCGGTTTGATCGGAAAGGTGATCGTGCCAAGCAGCGCGTGTCGCCGCGCATTGTCGTTGCGCCCCCATTCCGTGACGTTGGGATTGCCCGCCGTAGAGCCCGGCGTTCCTCCGAAGCCCTGCACCGTGCCCTGCGAGAAACCCTGCGACTCGTCGTAGGAGCTCGTCAGCGTGTACGAGGCGTTGAGCAGAATTCCCTTCGTGGTTACCCCGTTGAGCCCGAGCGTGAGCTGTTTTGTATCGGACCGGAGATTGGATTCGATCTGGCTGACTACGCCGAATTGTGGATACAGTCGCGAGCTTAGCACCGAGACAGCGCCCGTCGTCGGAATGATTGCTGCGGCAGGAGCGTAGACGGGACGGTTGTTCTCGTTCGAGAGAGTGAATTTCGCGGTCGTGTCGAGATTGATGTCGGTCTGTCCGGTCTGCGCTACGCCACGCGCGTAACCCGCATCGACGGAGAAGGAATACCGATCCCAGAATCTGCGGCTGAGGCCGAGTGACGCGCGCCACGCGCGCGGCGCCTGAAACGACGGATCGAACACGGTGACATTGCGGCGCTGGTTGGCGAAAACCGGCGTGCCCCCGTTGCACGAGGTGGGAATCGTGGATGGATCGGCGAGGTACGCGCCCCAATCCGGAGTCGGCGCGGCTGCGCCGACGCAGGTCAGGAGTGACTGTCCATTGTTGAGCCCCGTCGCGTTGAGAGCGGATGCAAAGAGCTGTGCGGGCGCCGTCCCGCGAAATTCGCCGAATCCCCCGCGAACGGTCAGCGGTGGCGGACCAAACTGCGATTCACCCACAAAGAGACTAAACCCTGCCCGCGGGCTGACGCTCACCTCGGACGGAAGGTTGTCTGTCCGCCGACCGAACGTTGCCTCCACATCTGGATTGTATTCGGGCTTGTCCGGATACCGGGATCCTTCCACGCGAAGTCCGTATGTCACCTGGAATTGCGGCTTCACGCGCCAGGAATCGCCGAGATACAGCGCAGCGTTGTTCGTAGCAGACTGCTGGTCTCGGGCGAAGAGTGTTCTCGTGAATTGCGTCGGCTGGCCCGCCTCGAAATCGGCCAGCGAGTTGAAAGTGAACGTGCCGAATCTGTTGGGAATGAATCCGATCGAGCTGCGCTGCTCATTGAGAAGTCCGCCGAGCTTGAACCGGTGTCCGCCTGCGGTCGTGAGTCGCGAGATCTCGTCACTGACCTCGAGAAGGCTCGATCTGGTTTCCTGCGGGAGCGAAGGATTCCCACCGAACTGCAGCGTCGAGATCGCGTTCGTCCCGTCCTCGAGCACCGACGAGACGATGACGCGTCCGTCCGGTACCGACAGGTAGCCTTCGGTGTTGCGGTTGTCGACCGACTTGTAGCCGCGCAGCTCGTTGATGAACATGCCCATGTGCGACGTGAGCGTCATCATGCCGCCGCCGCCGGTGCCCCTGAGATTGCCACCAGAGTGTGGCAGCGCCAGCGCGTTCAGACGCGAGCCGAGCTGCGTATTTCCGCGCCAGTCGCCGCGAAGCATCAGCGAATGATCGTCGGCGAGATTGTAGTCGACGCGAACCAGCGCGGACGTATTGTTGTTTAGACGCTCGTCGGGCGTAAGCGGTGATGTGAGCGGCAGGCCGAACGTCTGAACGAGATTCAGAAATCGGCTGACTGAATCGGGGTTCGTGCCCAGTCGCTCCAGAGTGAGCGGGTCGGCTGCGAGCAGCGAGAGCAACGGGTCCGTGCGATGCGAAAAGCTGATCGCGCCGAAGGTAAACAGCTTGTCCCTGATGATGGGACCACCGGCGCCGCCGTTCAGCTGGTTCTGCGTGTATTTCTGTCCAAATGTCGGATTCGTGTCGTCGACAAACTCCAGGGTCGGATCGCGCAGCGAGTAGCTGAAGGCGCCTTGCACGTTGTTCGTTCCGCCCTTCGTGGTCGACGCGACCTGGCCGCCGGTAAACTGCCCTCGCGCGACGTCGTACGTGTTCGTGATCACGCGGGTGTTCCTTACCGCTTCCGACGGAACGCTGCCGGCGCCAAAGCTCAAGCCATCGAGTGTGATGTTGTTCTGATTTGCCGGCTGCCCGGCAATCGTGAACGACGCCTTCGTCGTGTCCGTGCCTGGAACCGCGATAACGCCCGGCGCGAGCGCCGCGAGAGCCGTGAGGTCGCCGGCATCGATCGGCAAACGATTGACCAGATTCGGATTCAGGTTTCGCTCTGTTCCCCCCGGCTCCGGACGCTGAGATGGATCTCCTCGTCGCGTGGCACGTACCCGCACTGTGGCGAGCTCGGTCGCGATGCGACCCATGTCGAAGTCGGTGATCATGCGATCTTCGTCGCCCTGACGCGAGATGGTCCGCGTTACTGGCGCCATGCCGACCGCGCGAACCGTAAGGCGATAGCTCCCGCCACCGTCGGGAAACACAATCGTATACCGGCCGTCGTCGCCGGTTGTCTTCGTCCGCGTGATGCCTGTTTCGAGTGAAGTGGCCTCGACGCGCGCGTTCGGGACAGCCTGGCTATCCAGTCCGGAGACGCGGCCCATCAGAATGTCGGTGGTGGATCCTACCTGTGCGTTCGCGGGTGCGGACACGATGAGCGCGAACGCGATTGCAGCAAACTTCAACTTCATTCCCAGACTCCCCTCCGTGCGACTAATACCAGCACTCGTCTGAATTATTACGCTTCCTGACTGGCGAGTGCTGTGACCACGACAGCAGAAGGCCTGGCAATCGGCCTGTACCGCAGCGCTTCGCCAATGTGACCCGGCGCGATTTCAGGCGCGTTTTCGAGATCAGCAATGGTGCGCGCGACCTTCAACACCCGATGGTATCCTCGCGCAGAAAGCGAGAGGCGCTCGGCCGCCGTTTGCAGAAGTGACCGCGCTCCAGCGTGGATCTGTGTGTGCGCGTCGAGCCAGCGACCGCTCGCGTAGGCGTTGCACGATATTCCCCGCGCCTTTGCGAAACGTCGCCGCTGAGTGACACGCGCGTGCTCCACTCTTTTTCTGATTGCCGCGGAATTATCGCCGGTGTTTGCGCCGCTCAGCTCGCGCAACGCGACCGCACCGACGATCACGTGCATGTCGATGCGGTCGGCGAGAGGCCCCGAAATCCGCGCTGTGTACCGATCCACATCGCCGGGCGGACAAGCGCACGAACCCGATGGATCTCCCGCTTTGCCACACGGACACGGATTGGACGCGCCAATGAGTGTGAACCGCGCTGGATACGTCACCGCCTGCGCCGCGCGCGCGATCACTACCCTTGCGTCCTCCATCGGCTGTCTGAGACCATCGAGAACGTGGCGCGGGAACTCCAGCATTTCGTCCAGGAACAACACTCCGTTGTGCGCGAGGCTGACCTC
>DATARP010000245.1:0-7658 GCA_036264075.1 Gemmatimonadaceae bacterium | reverse complement strand
TTCGCGTAGGTATCCGGCCGAGCGGGCTGGAGAGGTCCGTTGGGATGGGAATCCCGGTGACGGACAGCGATCGAAAGATCGCGAGCATGACATATCACGATCGTTGAAAGGGGATTCACAATGCATTCGATCTTTGGGCTGCTGCAGGCTGTAGCCAACAACGGCGGTTACACCGCGCAATACACCGGTGCGTGGGCGATGCTTGGCGCCGGAATCGGCGCCGGACTGGCCGTAATCGGAGCCGGCATCGGTATCGGCCGCCTCGCAGGACAGGCGATGGATGGCATGGCACGTCAGCCGGAGATGGCCGCGCGCATTCAGACTGGCGCAATCATCTTCGCGGCTCTCGTTGAAGGTGTCGCGCTGTTCGCAGTCGTCATCTCGTTCCTTATTCAGAAAAAATTCTAGCACCACAGTGCGGTCACGGCGCTCCGTCGCGCCGTGGCTCGCCGCTGACTTACAGGTAATTACTTCAGGACCACATTCGTTTTGTCGCTTCTCCAGGAGGCCACCAACGGGGTCGCCGCTGAGACCGGCCCGTCTGGTGATCTGCTCACGCCTGTTGGCGGGCTGATGTTCTGGACGCTCGTCACCTTCGTGATTCTCTTCGCCATCCTCGGAAAGCTCGTCTTCCCGAAGATCACGGCCGCCGTGGAGGCTCGTGAGAAAGCGCTGGAAGAGGCGATTGAGGGAGCAAAGCGCGACCGCGAAGAAGCGGCTCGCGTCCTTGCCGAACAGCAGAAGCAAATCGAGGCTGCGCGTCTCGAGGCGCAGAAGATCATCGTCGAAGGACGCCAGGCTGGAGAGAAGGTGCGTGCGACGATGATCGAGGAAACGCATCAGCAGCAGCAGGCTATGCTCGAGCGCGCGCGGCGCGAGATCGAGACGGAGAAGGAGAAAGCGATCGCCGAGCTGCGGCGCGAGGCAATCGAGCTCGCGATCGCTGGAGCGGGCAAGGTCATCGAGCAGAACCTTGACGATCAGTCCAATCGGAAGATCGTGGAAAGCTTCCTCGCGTCGATTCCTGTTACCGAGCCCAAGCGCGGATGAACAACGCCACCATCGGCCGGAATTACGCCGAGACCCTGCTGACCCTTGCTACGAGAGAAGGGCAGGCGGAAGAATGGGGGACGCTGATCGAGTCAGTGGCGTCCGCGATGCAGGAAGACCAGACCCTCAAGACGTTCCTGGAATCGCCCAAGCTTGCCGCTGCTCGCAAGATCGAGATCCTGAAGGCGGCCCTGGGCGAGCGCGTTCCCCCGCTGTTTCTCCGCTTCCTGGAGA
This sequence comes from Gemmatimonadaceae bacterium, assembly GCA_036264075.1. Classification (GTDB taxonomy): domain Bacteria; phylum Gemmatimonadota; class Gemmatimonadetes; order Gemmatimonadales; family Gemmatimonadaceae; genus UBA4720. The sequence goes on along the minus strand of DATARP010000245.1, from coordinate 6,374 downwards.
CAGTGATAATGAAGCGGCGGCAAATGGTGATTCCTGAGATCGCGCAGGAGTACCGCGCCCTCATCGATGAATCGGAGGACAGGGTGCATGCGAACGTCACTCTTGCCCGGAAGCCGAGCGAGCCTGAACAGGACGCGCTCAAGCGGCAGCTCTCACGGCTGTTCGGGAAGAGGGTCGTGCCGCACATCTCGATCAACCCGGCCATTCTGGGCGGGGTGATCGTAAAGGTCGGCGATACGGTGATGGACGGATCGGTGCGTCGCCGCCTGGCCTCGCTCCGGACCAGAATGCTCGCCACGGTGACTCGCTAGCGGGGCTTCTCAGCACTAACAGCGGGCTGGGCGTAGTTATTGAAGGGCTGCAGTTCTGTGCGGCCCTTTCTGTTTGCCAAACTAGCCGGCTTCGCAATCAAATGTCTTCCAAGAATGAACGGCCGTTGAGATTACTCTCAGCCATTACTCTGGCGTTGTTCGTCGGGGTCGCGCACGCTGCTGGAGCACAGATTCTCCAGCCCGGTCTTCAGCCGGGCCTTACCCGGGCCCCGGACAGCGCCCGGAAGATCACTCTCACAGAAGCCATCGCGATGGCCGAGCACAATGCCCCCATTGCTGTTCAGGCCGAGGGTGTGGAGAAGACGAGCCGCGCGGCGAGGGTGTCGGCAATTGGAGCGATCATGCCGAGCGTGTCTCTGAATGCCGGCCGAGCGATTCAATTCGGCGGCGGCCAGACCCGCATCAATTCTAATGGTGAACAGGTGACCATCGCCTCCGCGCCCGTGAACAGCACGGGACTCAACCTGAACATGACGCTCTTCGACGGTGGAACCCGCTTGTACAATCTTCGGGGGTCCAAGTACGACATCATTGCCGCCCAGGCAAACCGCGTGGCCGTGAAGTACAACGTCGCGCTTCAGGTGAAGCAGCAGTACTACGCGGTGCTCGCTGCGATTGAGAGCCGCGATGCGGCGCAGTATCAGATGACGCAGGCGGCCGAGCAATTCAGGGTTTCGGTGGCGAAGGTGCGGGCGGGCGCGGCGACGACTTCGGACTCGTTGCGTGGCGTGATTCAGATCGGCAACGCTCAGCTCGCATTGATAACGGCGCAGAGCAACAAGGAGGCGGCAGACGCTGCGCTCACGCGCCTCGTTGGATCGGAAGTTCCGGTGACGGCCGATCCTGCGTCGGTTCAGGAGAACATGGCCGCATTGCCTGACAGCGCTGAGCTCGCGGCCCTCGCCAAGCACGGCCCGGCGGTGGAGCAGGCACAGGCAAATCTCGAATCTTCCGAGGAACAGACCAAGGCGTCGAAAGCCCCGTATCTCCCGACGCTGAGCGCGAGCTATTCGCGCACGGGCAGCGGTACTGACAGCCGGTTTGGTCTGGGGCCGGATCCGTTTTCATACAACGGACGCCTGTCGTTCTCTCTCTCCTATCCCGTGTTCAACAACTTCCAGCGCGAGGAGCAAGTGGTGCGCGCGAGGGTCGCGCAAACTAACGCCGAGGTGACGCTGCGTGATACTCAGCTGGCTGCGCAGGAGACGCTGACGCAGAACATCGGCGCACTTCGGGGCGCATCTCAGCGCGTGGCGATTCAGGTTGCATCAGTCGCGGCGGCCAGGGAAGATGTCCGGGTGCAGCAGCAGCGTTACAACATCGGCGCATCGGTTCTTCTCGATCTCATCACGTCGCAGGCAGCGTTGGCGACGGCGGAACAGGCACTGATTCAGGCGCGGTACGATTACCGGATCGCACGGGCGCAGCTCGAGGCGCTCATCGGGCGGGATCTTCAGTGAACACTCCCGAAACTTCCAGCAAGCCAATGACCGAGAAAGACAAAACGTTCGTCCGCCGGCGAGCGCATGGCGCTAACAGATCCACGACTATCGCGATTGCGCTGATTGTCGCGGTCGGGGGCTGCAAGAAGTCGACGGATCCGACGCTCGTCATCGAGACTGCCCCAGTCGAGCGACGCAGCATCGTGCTGAGCGCGCAGGCGAACGGGACCGTCGAGCCCATCGACATCGTCGAAGTAAAGTCGAAAGCGTCGGGCACGATCATCAAGATGCCAGTCGACGTCGGGTCGAAGGTAAAGGTCGGCGATCTGCTGGTTCAAATCGATCCGCGTACAGTGCAGAACGCTTACACTCAAGCGACGGCTGATCTGGCCTCGGCGACGGTGGCGCGGGCCGTCGCGCTGGCTCAACGCAATCGCTCAGCCGATTTGTTCAGGCAGAAGATCATCACGGCGACCGAGATGGAGGCGGCCACGGTCGCTTTCGCGAACGCGGATGCAGCCGTCGTCAAAGCGCGGACGAATCTTTCGACCGCTAAGCTCCAATTGGAGGATGCAACGATTACGGCGCCGACCAACGGAACGGTCATCCTGCGGCCGGTGTCGGTGGGAACGGTCATCACGTCGGCGTCGACCGCAGCGAGTGGCGGCACGACGATCCTCGACATGGCCGACTTAAGCAAGGTCAGAATGCGCGCGTTCGTGAACGAAACGGACATCGGCAATGTCAAGGCGGGCCAGACGGCTACTGTCACGGTGGACGCATTTCCCAATCGCAAATTCGTCGGCATCGTGGAGCAGGTCCAGCCGGAGGCGGTCGTGCAATCGAGCGTCACCATGTTTCCGGTTCTGGTCAGTCTCGACAATTCCGACGGCGCGCTCATGCCAGGGATGAACGGACAGGTGGTGATGGACATCCTGCGGAAAGACAATGTTCTCGCCGTGCCGAGTGACGCGATTCGGAATGCGAAAGACGCGGCGACAGTCGCTCCGGTTCTCGGGGTCAGTCCCGACTCGTTGAAAGTGGCGCAGGCCGCAGCGCGGGCGGCGCGCGGGGCAGGAGCAGGCGTTGCGGGTGATACGACAGGTGGTCGCCGCAGGTTTGGCGCGGCGAGCTCCACAGCCAGCGGAGCCGGTGGACAAGGCGCGGCCTCTGGCGCGGCCTCATCGACAGGCCGTCGTGGTGGAGGAGGAGGAGGAGGTGGTGGTGGTGGTGGTGGTGCGCAAGGCGCTGCAGGAGGTGGCGGCGCTGGAGGAACCGGCCGAAGCGGCGGCCCGATGTTCGTCTTCGTAAAGCAGGGCACCAAGTACTCGCCTCGGGTGGTGCGCCTCGGAGTCAGCGATTTTGATTACACAGAGATCCTCAGCGGCGTTAAGCAAGGAGAGCAAGTCGCCCTGCTCGGCCCCGCGGTGCTGCAGGCACAGCGTGACCAACTTCAGGCTCGCATTAGAGCGGGCGCGGGTGGCGGACTCCAGACGACAACGCCGGCGGCTGGCGCGGGCGGAGCGGCAGGTGGCGGAGCTCGCGGTGGTGGTGGAGGCGGTGGCGGTGGACGGCCGCCTGGAAACTGAGGAGACGGAACCATGCTGCTCGGAGAGACGATTGGCGTAGCGCTCGGCGCGCTGAGGGCGAACAAGCTTCGCTCGTTCCTGACGATGCTCGGCGTCGTGATCGGCGTGGGAGCTGTGATCGCCGTAGTCGCCCTTGGACGCGGCGCCCAGGAATCAGTCAACGCGAGAATCTCCGCGCTGGGAACGACCCTCCTAACTGTGCAGCCGGGACAGATTTTCGCGCCCGGCGGAGTGTCATCCGGCAACGACCGGGCACCAATGGTGGTCGCTGATGCGAAGGCACTCGATTCGGCGGGCTCGGCCGTTGCCGCCGTCGAACCGGAGATGCAGAAGCAGCTTCAGGTTCAGTACCTGAACACCAATACCAATACCACCGTGCTCGGGACGACGGCCAATTATCTCGACGTGCGCAAGTACACGATGGCCGAGGGCAAAATGTTCACGACAGGTGACGACCGGGCCAGTCGGAGTGTAGCAGTGCTTGGCGCGGCGATTCCCGACAACCTCGGAGTGCCGGCGGCAAGTCTCGTGGGCCAGAACGTCCGCATCGGTGGGTTTCTCTTTCAGGTCATTGGAGTTCTCGCCAGCAAGGGAAGCGGGGGCGGATTCGGAAACCCGGACGATCAGGTTCTGATTCCGATCACCACGGCGCAGTTCCGGGTGTTCGGCAGCGACCGGTTGCGGCAGATTGGCGTGCTGGCATCATCAGAAGCGGAGATTCCGCAGGCGATGGCGGAAATCCAGAGAACGCTTCGCCGGGTTCACCGCCTGCGCGTGGGAATTCCCGACGATTTCCAGATCCGGAACCAGGCGGACTTCCTCAATACGCTCGGCGAGACAACGCAGATATTTACGTTCCTGTTGTCGGGAATTGCCGCCGTCAGCCTCCTCGTGGGTGGAATCGGCATCATGAACATCATGCTGGTGTCGGTGACCGAGCGTACGCGTGAAATAGGCGTGAGAAAGGCGTTGGGCGCGACGCCCAAGAACATTCTGCTGCAGTTCCTGATCGAGGCCGTGGTGTTGTGCCTCCTCGGGGGAGTTGGCGGGATTCTCTTTGGGTGGGTGGCCGCGCTCGCCCTGGCGAAATTCGGGAACTTCAACACCTCGGTTGCGCCGTCGTCGATTCTGCTGGCGTTTTTCTTTTCCGGATTCGTGGGAATACTCTTTGGTGTGTGGCCTGCGCGGCGTGCGGCCAGCCTGGACCCCATTCAGTCGCTAAGGTACGAATAGAGACAGACAAATAGCGCGCTCTTTCGAGCGCCGCTGTTTGTTTCTACCTTATGCACTCCTTCCGGCGGCTCCCGTCCAGCTTCCGGTGTCCCAAAATCTGATTGGAGGTCGAATGAGACTCCGCTTCCTCGCGGTCTCTCTAGTGTGGTTTGCGGCCGGTTCTGCCGGTGCGCAGTCCACTGCCAGTAAGTCAACGCAAGCCGGGAAGAGTCCCGAGCTGCGGGTCGATTTTACACGGGAGACGCTGCCCAACGGGCTAAACGTGATCTATCACGTCGATCACACGACGCCTGTCGCTGCAGTTCTTCTGATCTATAACGTGGGCTCGAAGATGGAGCAGCCTGGAAAAACGGGCTTCGCCCACTTGTTCGAGCACATGATGTTCAAAGGATCGAAGAATGTGGCCGACGGCCAGCATTTCGCGCTCCTCGAAGCAGCCGGAGGAAGAGCTGGCAGCGACATTAACGGGACCACGAACTGGGACCGGACCAACTACTTCGAGCAGATTCCCTCGAACCAGCTCGAGCTGGCGCTGTGGCTGGAATCGGATCGCATGGGCACGCTGACCCAGACGCTCACCCAGGGGAAACTGGACAACCAGCGCGAAGTGGTGAAAAACGAGCGTCGCCAGAGTATTGATAACCAGCCATACGGAACCTGGCTCGAGAAGACCGAGGAACTCCTCTTTCCCGAGGGGCATCCGTATCACCATTCAGTGATGGGATCGATGGAAGACCTCTCCGCTGCCTCGGTTGCGGACGTGCAGAGCTTCTTCAAGACATACTACGCCCCGAACAACGCCGTGCTGGTGCTTGCCGGCGACATCGATGTTCCGCAGGCGAAGGAAATGGTACGCAGGTATTTCGGGCCGATCCCGCGCGGACCGGTGCCGCCAAAGCTGGCCAACATGAGCGTGCCCACAGTGGTCGGTCACGAGCAAAGAGTCGTCATCCAGGACGCTCTGGCTCCGGCGCCCCGCGTTTACGTCTCTTATCGGGTTCCTCCGCTGAAAGACAGGCGATCGGCCGCGGTATCCATGCTCGCCACAATCATTGGAGGCGGCAGCTCATCCCGTCTCGACGAATCACTCGTTCGCCGCCAACAGATCGCGACAAGTGTGAGCGCATTCAATCTCGAGTTGGTCGACGGCGGAGACATTTTGTTCGTTCAGGCGACCGGGAAGCCGGGCAGCAGTCCTGATTCGCTGGAGCACGCACTGCTCGCCGAGCTGGCCGGCACTTCGAGCTTCACTCAGGCCGAGTTTGATCGCGCCAAGGCGTCAGCGCGGTTCCAGTTCGTCGACGGGCTCCAGACCACCGGCGGATTTGGTGGTCGCGCTGACCGTCTCGCCGAGGGCTGGACGTATTTCCACGATGCGAATCACGTCAACACCATCCTAGGAGAAATCGATCGTGTCACGCTCGCCGATGTCAACGCGTTGGCTCGCGAGCGCCTCGTATCCAATAACCGCGCGATCCTCGTTTACGTCCCGGTGAAAAAGACGGCGAGCGAAACCGTATCTGGGAGAATCAACTAATGCGTTCGCACCTTCATTTCCGAGCATGCGCGCTCATCGTCGCGGCGATGTTACCCATGGCAAGCGCGTCGGCCCAGACAACTCCGCCGCCGGCCGGCGCGCTCAGGCCTTACGTATTCCCGTCGGTCGAGCAATTTCAGCTCGCGAACGGGCTCAAGGTCATTCTCGTTCAGAAGCACACGCTACCGGTAGTCGAGGGTCGCTTGATTCTCGATGCGGGTGCGATGCGGGAGCCGGCCGC
>DATARP010000241.1:0-4750 GCA_036264075.1 Gemmatimonadaceae bacterium | reverse complement strand
CGCGGCGCGGTCGGTCCACTGCATCTGGGGCGCGTCGACATTGAGACTCATCGTCCGCGTCACGAAGTTGGAGCCTGGCCGCCCGTTGATCTGGAATTGTGCGCCGCTGAATCCGCCGCGAGAGACGTCGTAGGGAGTGGTGACGAGCGATGTCGAAACGTTTGCGTCGCGCGGAATGTCCGATCCGCCGAACTGCATCCCGTTGAGCGTCGTGCTGTTCTGATCGGGTGACAAACCGAGCACTGAGAAGCCCGACGGATCACCATTTTGTCCAGGCACCAGCGTGACACCCGGGAGCGACGCGGCCATCGACGCGATGTCTCCCTGCTGGTTCGCGGGGACAGCACTGTTGTCGACCGGACGTTCGGTGCCGCTGATGTCGGGCGTCGCGTCGTTGCGGTCGACGCGATCGCGCTGGCCAACAACCCGCACCGTGTCGAGAACGCCGGCCGCGCGCTGCAACTTCGCATCGGCGACAAGAATTTCCTGGTCTGCCGTGCGCTTCACCTCGAACCGGCGGAACGCGTACCCGATTGCCGCGACTTCTACGAAGTAATCACCTTCCCCGCCGGGGAACGTGATCGTGTAGCGGCCGCTCTTATCGGTGCGCGCGCTGCGATTGACGTTGCCGGTAAGCGAGGTCGCGGTAACCTTGGCGTCCTCGAGCGGCTTTCCGTCGGTGGTAAGGATCTGGCCGCGAATTATGTCGAGCTGCTGCGCGCGCAGCGGCTGCGCAAACGCAGCGGTTGCAAGCGACACGAAGAGTGTCGCCCGGTAGATCAGACGCATGGATGTCCGAGGCCAAAGTCCAAGTATCACGCGCTCATGGAGCGCGCGCTACTACTTGGACTCGGAGATTTCGCCGAAGGTTGCCTGAGTTGCGACGCTACGGATTCGCCGCGTCGCCTGGCTTGGGCGGGGTGTGCCTGCGCGGTGTGACGACGTGCGCGCTCTTTAGGAGACGGAGAAGCTCCTTGTCGGGCAGCCTGTCCCAATCCTGCGGAAATCTGGCGAGGCGGCGCCGCTGGTTGTCGCATTCGAAGCACAGCCAGCCCTCGGAGTACTCGCCCAGGTAGTCTTCAGCCGCCGTTTTCGGGTGAATGGACGACTGCGAAACAGACCAGATTTTCCACTTTGTCCCGTTTTCGTCGACCACGTCGCGGACTGCCATTAGTCGCCCCTCCGTTAGAGGGAAAACTATTGCAATCGGCGTGCTGCAATCGGCCGCGAAAAACATGTTTCTGCGGCGTGGAACGCGCCGAGGTTAGCTAATGAGCACCGAGCCGCAATTGGAGCAAAATTCGGCGTCTTTTTCGGGCCGGGGACCGCATTTTTCGCACACGGACGCGGTGCCGGCGCGCATCACGGCGAGGGCCTGTTCGGTGTATCGGGCCTTGAGGGGCTCGTAATCGGAGTCGGAGATCTTGCCGGTTTCCCGGTCGAACTCCAGCTCCCGGAGGGCATCGACAGCGATCGTGGGCCGCTGCTTTTTGCCGGCGGGTCGAAGAGGCGCCGAAATGTCGGCGCGAAAGAGCGGGTAGAGCACAAAGCAGAGCGAGGCGACCGCGAGAGCGGTGCCAATCAGGAGCGCGGTCATCCGTCTTTTCTTATCGCTGCGTCGAGCGCCGCCAGCTCGCCTTCCGTTGCGTCCACGTGCGAATGAGGGATCAACGCTCCTGGCCGCGTGTGCGACTTCCACCGCTGAAGCAATGCCGCCACACCGATTGCGCCGGCCCCGAGCGCGAGGAATGGCATAGTGTAACCGACCAGATTGAACCCGCTTCTCACCGGCGACATAAGAACCTTCTCGCCATAGACGGCCTTGAACGCGTTGAGAATCTCCTGCGCGCTGTGACCGCCGTCCACGAGACCCATCACGTCGCTGTGCATCGCCGGCGACACGCTGCAGGCAAAGTCAGTGGTGCGGCAGGTGTAGACGTCGAGATTGCACCCGCACTGGCAGTGGATCTGGTGCTCGAGATCGTCGCGCTGCGCGGCGGTCATCGACGGCTGAGCGTTCGGCTTTGGCGCGAGCGTCACCGGCTTGTACACGTCGTTGGCGTCGGCCATCGGACCGTTGAACGTCTGCACCGCGGCCTGCGCGGCCTGGACGCGTCGCGGAAATGCAGCCGCCGCCAATCCGAGCGCCGGAATGGCGAGTATGAAGTTTCGACGCGAAATCGTGGGTCCGCCCGCGGTCATGCGCCCACCAGATCCGGAACTTGCTCACCCAGGTGCCGCGGCTTGAGCACCGTCGCGTATCCACTCTGCGCGCGCTGCCTGTCTGCTGCGGGCCACATTACCACCAGCCCACCCAACGCCATCAGCGCTCCGCCGAGCCACACCCACCGCACCAGCGGATTGAACGTCACCCGAATCTCGGCGTCGTTCGCCCCGCGAACACCGGCGAGGACGACGTACACGTCCTGTTTGAAGGATCCCATGATTCCGACTTCGGTCGACGGCTCGAAGGTCGGAGCGCCGCGAGAATCGACGTGTTGTCTCTTTTCGCTGGTGATGACGCCAGCGTGTCTTCCATCGCGCGTGACGTCGAGCGCAATCGCGGTGACCTCGCGGTTGAGGACGTTGTATCGCGAGATCCCCTGACTCACGAACGTCCAGCTGTGTCCCCACGCGTCGGTGACGGTTTTGGAATCACCGGCGTTGAGGTTGAGATCGAACTCGCGCTTGAAAGCCAGACCCGCGAAGGCGGCGAACACCACCACGACGCCGAGGTGGACGATATATCCGCCGTAGCGCCGGCGATTGCGGGCGATGAGTCTTGGCAGCGCGATCATCCTCGACTCACCGTACATCCGGTGCCGGGCGCCGACGCCCTTGGAGAATTCCTGCACTATGGTAGCGAGCACGAGCGCGCCGAACGTGTACGAGAGCAGCGCGGCGAGGTCGTGCACTCCGAAAGCGAAACAGAGGATGCCAATCGTAATCGACACGCTGACCGGAACCAGGAACTGTCGCCGCAGGTTAGCGACAGACGCTCGCCGCCATGCGATCAACGGCCCGATTCCTGTGAGCAGCAACAGCAGCAACCCGAGCGGGATATTCACCGTGTTGAAGAACGGCGGACCCACCGTGATCTTGTTGCCGCGCACCGCCTCGCTGATGATCGGGAAGAGCGTGCCCCACAGCACCGAGAACGCGATTCCGACGAGCACGAGATTGTTGTAGAGGAAAGCGGCCTCGCGACTGACCATGCTCTCCAGCTCGGCGTTCGATTTCAGATCCTTAAGCCGCGTCGTCACGAGATACGCGGTCACGGCGATCGCGAGCGCGAGGAACGCGGCGAACCACTTCCCCACCGGCGATTGCGCGAACGAGTGGACGCTCGAGATCACGCCGCTTCGTGTGATGAAGGTCCCGAAGATCGCCAGCAGAAACGCCGACACGACGAGCGTGACGTTCCATTTGCGCAGCATCCCCCGCTTCTCCTGCACCATGATCGAATGCAGGAACGCCGTGTTCACGAGCCATGGCAGCAGCGACGCGTTCTCGACGGGATCCCAGGCCCAGTATCCGCCCCAGCCCAGCTCGACGTACGCCCACCACATTCCGAGCACGATTCCCACTGTGTTGAAGAACCACGCGAGCAGAGCCCATCGTCTCACCGCCGCCAGCCACTCAGCATCCAGCCGTCTGGTCAGCAGCGCGGCAATCGCGAACGCGAACGGAATCGAAGTGCCGACGTACCCGAGGTAGAGGTTGGGCGGATGGATCGCCATGCCGGGATTCTGCAGCTGCGGATTGAGTCCGCGTCCGTCCGGCGGAATCCAGTCGAGCCGCTCGAAGGGGTTGGAGCCGAGGCAGATGGTGGCGAGGAAGAAGACGAGGATCAGCGCCAGAGTGCCCGACACGTACGGCATCAGCTCACGATTGCGGGTGCGGTTGGTCCAGAGCGTGATCGCTGAATAGATCGAGAGGATGAGCGCCCAGAAGAGCAGAGATCCAGACTGTCCGCCCCAGAACGCCGTGATCGTGTAGACCTTGGGGAGATTCGCGCTCGTGAACGACGCGACGTACTTGATCGAGAAGTCGTGGGTGAGGAGCGCGGTCCATAGGCCGATGGAGGCGAGCACGACCATCGCCAGTGTCGCGTAGATCGCTCTTTCGCCGCTCTCGATGAGGTCGCCGCGGCGCATCTGCCCTCCGGCGAACGATACCGTCGCTGCCCAGGCCGCCATGAGGAGGGCGACCCAGAGAGAAAGCTCACCAACCAGGATCACGCCCGCTGCTCCGCTTTCTTGTAGCCGGGCGTCTGCTTGTATTTCTCTGGCGCGTTCTCGTACCGTGACGCGCACTTGGCGAGAAGGGTGGTCGCGCGGAAAGTCCCGTCCCGGCCCAGCCGTCCCTCGACCACGACGTCGACTCCGTCGGTGAACGTGTCCGGAGTGATGCCGCGGTACACGACGTCATAGGTCTGTGCGCCGTCGGTCATCTTGAACGCCACCTGCCTGCCGCCGGGATCGCGGGTGATGGACCCGTTCACAACGCGCGCGCCAACCTTGACGCCGGTCTCGTAGAAAGTCGGATCGGCTTTGGTCTTGGCCGACAGCTCGCCGGGGGTCAGGTAATAGACGCCCGTATCCTTGATGGCGCTCGCGGCGAGGTAGCCCGCGGTGCCGATCACCAGAGCGCCGCCGATGAGGAATTTCGTGCGTGGCTTCACGAGGTGGAATATACGGGCCGGCGGGGATATAGTGGAGCGTCGACTCACGCGAGGGTCTACCGATGC
>DATARP010000158.1:0-4943 GCA_036264075.1 Gemmatimonadaceae bacterium | reverse complement strand
CGACTGCCCTCCGGTATCGTCGGCTTTCACCCCGGTCCGCTCCTCTCTAACGCCGACGCGCTTACTATCACCATTTTCGGCCGCGGCGGACACGGCGCGCGCCCGGACGCAACGATCGACCCGGTCGTCATCGCGGCGCGCACGGTGCTGGCGCTGCAGACCGTTGTGTCACGCGAGATCTCGCCCTTCGATCCAGCAGTAATTACAGTGGGCGCGATCCACGGCGGAACGAAGAACAACATCATTCCCGACGAGGTAAGGCTTCTGCTCACGGTTCGCTCGTTCACGACTCCTGTTCGCAAGCATCTGCTGAGCAGCATCGAGCGAATTGTGAAAGCCGAGGCGGCGGCGGGAGGTGCGACGCGCGAGCCGCTGATCGAGTACGGACCGCCGGCCACCGCGCTCGTGAACGATTCCGCGCTGACTCAACGCGTGGCTGCCGCGCTGGTGCGCGAGCTGGGGCCGACGCGAGCGAAGGACACGCCCCAGGAGATGGTCAGCGAAGACTTTTCCGAGTTCCAGCTCGCCGGGATCCCCACGCTGATGCTGCGCGTGGGAGCCGTGGAGCCGACGAAATTCGAAGCTGCGATGAAATCGGGTACGCCGCTTCCGTCGCTTCACTCATCCCAGTTCTGGCCCGACCGCGAGCCGACGATCAAGACGGCGATGACTGCCGAGGTCATTGCCCTGCGCGAACTCATGCCGCCGCGGCGGGCGCGTTAGACTCGGTCGTGGTCGGATCAATGATCGTCAAACCCGTGCGATCGTGCGTCGGCCTGACGACGAGGACGCTGTTGGCGGCGTTCGTCGCGGTGAATTCAGCGATAGCGCAGGCGCGCCCGACGCCTCCGACGCGGGATCCACACACTCCCGGATACGTTTCCGCGACTGAGCTCCCCGACGGACAGGTTCCTTCACCAGGTGCAGACGGGAATTTCATCATCGGGCCGACCCATGAGCCTGCACCGGAGATGGTCGCGCACGAAGGCGTCCCGAGAGGGACAGTTCACACCTTCACCATGAGCTCGGCGGACAGCAAGCTCTTTCCGGGAATCGCGCGGGATTCCGGGACGTTCGGCACCGTCAGCCCAACCGATCCTGCGACGCTCATCGTGACCACGAGTCATCCCGCCCCTTACACTCGCACAGTCGCGGTTTACGTGCCGGCGCAGTACGTCGCTGGAACTGCGGCGCCGTTCATAGTCGGGGCGGACGGGCCGGATCAGTCATTGTTCGTTGCGCTCGACAATCTCATCGCTCAAAAGCGCTTGCCCCCGATGATCGCCATCTCGATCGGCAACGGCGGCGGCGATGCGCAGGGAAGCGAGCGAAGCCTGGAGTACGACACGATGTCGGGACGCTACGCGGAGTTCGTCGAGACCGAAGTGCTTCCGCTCGTCGAGCGACAATTCAATGTGAAGCTCACGAAGGATCCGGAGGGCCGAGCGACGATGGGCGGGAGCTCAGGCGGCTCGGCGGCGTTCATCATGGCGTGGTATCGCCCCGATCTCTACCACCGCGTGCTCGCGTATTCGATCACCGCGATCAACCAGCAGTGGCCGCACAACGACGAGACTCCGCACGGCGCGTGGGGATTTCACGAGAGCATCATCCCGAACAGTCCGGTGAAGCCGATACGCGTATGGATGGAGGTTGGCGACAAGGATTTTCTACATCCGAACATCATGCGCGACGGCATGCACGACTGGGTCATTGCGAGCGAGAACATGGCAAAGGTTCTCGCCGCGAAGGGTTATCACTACCAGTTCGTATTTGCCCGCAACGCCGTCCACGTCGATCGTGCCGTGAAACAGCAGACGCTCCCCGAAGCGCTCGAGTGGTTGTGGAGGGATTATCACATCGAGTCAGCCAGCTTACGACGGCCCGGGCACGGTCTCTAGTTACCACCCCGTTCCACCGTCCCTCTTCCCCCCAACCAAAGCAGTCCGTCGATGATCAACCGATCCTGAATCGGATTGTAGAGCGTGTACGACAGCGTCCTGTTGGTGGTGTCGTACTTGTGCTCGTAGTCGATGTCGTTGTGACCCATGTTAAGGTAGATCATCCTGTATTTCCTGTTCGTCCAGACGACGGGATAGTATCCGCTGTGCCAGATCTCGTGCAGCTTGGGACCGGTGCCGAGCGGAAAGCTGGTTGAATCGATCGAGAGCAGGATGTCTATGTCCGGATTCTGTCTCAGATCCTTTTCCCAGCGATACCATTCACTCGGCGACGACTTGAACGTCGGGGGCAGATGTCGCGTCGCAGGGTGGTTGCGGTCCTCGACGCGCAGAATGGCAGAGACCGGTCTCCAGGTGTTGCTGACGTAGGATCCGGCGCCGAGGAATGTGTTGTGGTACCAATCCCAGTTGGCGGGATAGTCGGAAGGCGTCAATGCGAAACCTGCGAAGTGAAAACCCATCCACGCCCCGCCGTGCTCCATGTAGGTCTGAAATGCAGCGCGCTGCGCGGGATCTTCCGGACGCGTGTCCAGGAACACCACCACCTGGTACCTGGAGAGAAAATCCGCATTGAGATTCTGCCAGTTCGAAGTGGTGTCGAAGCTGAAGTTGTATTTCGCCGCCATCTCCGGAAACCACCGCTCGGCTTCGTGCAGGAAGCTGATATGCGCGTCGTCGCGTTTGCCGGTGAAGAATCCGATGACTCTGAACCTCGGCTCGCTGTTGTGGACTTGGGCGCGCGAACAGGAGCAAAGGAGGGCGGCAACGCCGAGTGCCTTGAGGGCGGTCACGGTCGCGGTTCTATTCATGTTCAACGCTCTCCGAGGTATTCGTGGACCGACGTGAATTTATAGCGGCTGGCGCCGTTGCGGCCTTCGCGCCGCTCCCGCATCTCGACGAACTGGGCCAGTCGTCCGGGCCGCGTCAATATTTCGAGCTACGGCGGTACCATCTGCTTCCCGGGGCGAAGCAGCGCGCATTCATCGACTTCGTCGGGAACGCAGCGATTCCGGCAATGAATCGGGCGGGAGTAGGGAGGGTCGGCGCGTTCACGGTCGTCTACGGCGAGAACGAACCGTCACTGCTTCTCGTGCTCGCGCACCAGTCTCTGGATAGCGTGGTCTCGCTGCGAGACCGTCTGGCCGCCGACGCGGAGTACGCGCGCGCCGGTGCCGCGGTTCTGGACGCGCCGATGTCGGATTCTGCTTTTGTGCGGGTCGAGAGCTCGCTCTTGCGCGCCTTCGACGCCATGCCGAGGCTGGAAATACCAACGGGCGCTGCCGCGGCGAGATCCCGCATCTTCGAGCTCCGGACGTATGAGAGCCATAGCGATCGCGCCGCGCTCAACAAGCTGAAGATGTTCAACGCGGGCGAGGTGCCGATTTTTCGGCGGGCAGGCCTTACTCCCGTTTTCTTCGGCGAGACCGTCATAGGCGCGAAGATGCCCGGCCTGACCTACATGCTCACTTTCGCCGATATGGCGGCGCGCGACGCCGCGTGGGCGAAATTCGGCCAGGACCCTGAGTGGAAGGCTCTCTCAGGCGATCCGCAGTATCGCGACAATGTCTCGTCGATCTCGGACATCATCCTTCAACCGACTTCCCACTCGCAGGTGTGACAACTGTTACTAGAGTGAGGCGGCGGGAGTCTTAAGAGTTACGACGTGAAGTGCCGCGTCGGACCAATTGAGAGATCCCCAAATGACCGATTCAGGAAGTCTCGAGCCGCGCAACATAGAGCTACTCATTGACGTCGACGCCCCGTTGAGCGATCGGCAGTTCCAGCGCAAGCTCGAATCCTACCGGGCCGAACGGGACTTCTATAAGCACCTGACCACCCTGAGCACCGCCTCGGTCGTGCTGATCGCGACATTCCTGGTAAAAGTGTTTCCGAATCCGGAGTGGCAGGATCTGGTGAACGTGTCGCTGAGCGGATTTGCGGTGTCGGTGGTGGGCTGCGCGGTCATGTATGCGCTGGCCGTCCTCGATACCGATTCAGAGCTGAGTCTGCACAAGCAGATGCCGACCCGGTGGGTTTCGTGGCTTCCAATAACCGCCGGCCTTGGCGGGTTCTTCGTGGGGATAGCGACTCTGGCTGCATTCGCGATACATAATCTTTCCTAGCAGACTGCCCAGGAGCGGTCCAAAAAAAAATCCCCGAGGCGATGGCGCCACCCCGGGGAATTACAGCTTATCGCGATTACGGAACCGGCGTCAGCGATGTCCCGAACTTCGTGTTGATTACGGCAATGAGATCGTTGGCTAGCAGCTTGTGGACTGCCGCCGCGGGGTGCACGCCATCGAGTGACATCCCTGTGCCGAAAGGCTGCGTGGCGCTCGCGTAATTCGGCGTCGCCCGGATCAAAGTCCCCAACGCTTTCTGGGTGGTGAGTAGCGTGTTCGGATCGTAGTACGCCCAGCCGATGCTATTCGCCTTGTTCTGGAGATACGTGTTGTATCCGTTGACGATCGCGTTGATCGCCGTCTGCTCGGTCGGATCCAGAATGAGGATGTCACCGATCGGCGCCGGCAACGCACCGCTCGCGCCACCGGGGACGCACGCGACAATCGGTGGATGCGCGCCAACACGAATCTGGTGCGCCAGGAACGTGTTGATCAAAGAAGTCTCTCCAGCGCCTCCTGTCGTGCAGCTCGGATCGAGCGTGGTCGTCGTACCGGCCTGAGCGTCAAAGCCCGCCTTGAAGACCGGATTCGACATCGCCGCCGCCGCGAACATGATTGGCGGATTCGTCGGGAGAACGTTGGCCATGATCACGCCCTTGAGATTGGGCGCTCCGGCGAGGAGCTGGGCGATTGTCTGGTCGTAGTTGGCCGAGAAGGTGGCCACGGGTGTTATGCCCGCCAGCGCAGCGGTCCGTCCATCCTGAACGGCGAAGCTCAGGTAGTCGTTGCCGACGATACCGATCGTGACGAACGTCGGCTTCGCATCCAGCGCCCGCTCGACCTGCGTCTTTCCGCCGAG
>DATARP010000143.1:0-2897 GCA_036264075.1 Gemmatimonadaceae bacterium | reverse complement strand
GAGACTGGCCTCGGAGTACCGCGGCGGCGGCTCGGTGAAATGCTGCGATGGCGTGATCGCCCTGACGGGGATGTTTTCCCCCTTCTCGACAGACGGAAGACCCTGCTCTTCCTCGAGCGGTTTGCCTTCCTCTGCTTCGCGAGATTCTTTGTACAACCTCTGATAGCCGTCGAACTTGACGACGCTGCCGGTCGCTCTGAACAGGAACCGGCCCAGATCGAAATCCACCGTAGTCGTGTCGAACACTGCCGGTGACATCTGCGACGCCATGAACCGCTGCCAAATCAGCTCGTACAACCGATACTGATCTTCCTTGAGGTACTTCCTGATGTGCTCCGGCCTCCGCGTCGGATCCGTCGGTCGAATGGATTCGTGCGCGTCCTGGGCGTTCTTCGCCTTGCCGTCCGTGTAGAGTCGCGGCGCATCCGGCAGATACTGCTGCCCGTACATCATCTTGATGTACTCGCGCGCCTGATCAGCAGCGGAAGGCGCAACTCGAGTCGAGTCGGTGCGCATGTACGTGATCAATCCGACCGCGCCCTCTTCACCGATCTCGATGCCTTCGTACAGATCCTGCGCCAGCCGCATCGTCCGCTTCGAGCCAAAGCTCAATTTCTTTGCGGCGTCCTGCTGAAGCGTGCTCGTCGTGAACGGCGCGCCCGGATTCTTGCGCCGCTCGCGACGCTTTACTTCCGTGACCTGGAAAGTCTTGCGCGACGTCAGCGCGGAAAGAATCTCGTTGGCTTCGGTCTCGTTGCTGATAACGGGCTTCTTGCCATCGAGCAGATGCAGCTTCGCGGTGAACTGCTGCTTGTCTTTCTCCAGCAGCGCTTCGACCGTCCAGTACTCGACGGGCTTGAACGCGCGGATCTCCCTTTCGCGCTCGACCAGAAGCCGGAGCGCAACGGTCTGCACCCGTCCCGCCGAAATCCCTTTCTTCACCGTCTTCCAGAGTACCGGGCTGGCCTTGTAACCAACCAGGCGGTCGAGAACACGGCGTGCCTGCTGTGCATCGACCTTACGCTCGTCGATTTCCCCGGCGTTGGCGATCGCCAGCTGCACCGCGTCGCGTGTGATCTCGTGAAAGAGAACACGCCTGACCGGCGCGCCGTTCTTCGACTTTATCTGCTGCGCGACGTGCCACGCAATCGCTTCCCCTTCGCGATCAGGATCTGTCGCCAGGAAGATTTCTCTCGAATCGCGCGCCGCCGACTTCAGTTCGGCAACCGTCTTCTCCTTCCCGGGAATCGTCACGTATTCGGGCTCGAACCCATTCTCGATGTCGATCCCCATCTTCTTCTCGGGAAGATCGCGGACGTGACCGATCGTCGCCCGCACGCGGTACGCGCGGCCCAGGTACTTGCCGATGGTCTTGGCCTTCGCCGGCGACTCGACGATGACGAGCGAAGTCGAGCCAGGCTCGAACGCCTCTCCGTCAACGATCGTGGCGCCCTTGCGCGCCTTGGCAGCCTTGGTTGTCGCGGTCGCCTTCGTCGCGCGCTTCGCGGTGGTTTTCTTTTTAGCTGTCCTGGCTTTCGCCATCTCTAGTGTACCGTCGTGTTGTCGCCGCTCGCTGACGAGTCTTCCAGGCCTGTTCCTTCCAGCAATCCGCGCAGATCATCGAGGGCAATTCGCCCATCGAATTGCATCAACGCCCTCTCGATGATGTGCTCCAGCTCGAGGCCGTTGATGGCCCCCGAGCCATTGAGCGAGAGAAGATGTCCCCACGCGTCGGGCGCGAAGCGCCCCCGCTCATGCGGCCCCATTACCCGGAATGTGTTCTGCCCTGGAATCCTTTCGTCCATATCGGCGCTCTAGTTATTTGGTAGTCGAGGCTAGCTCGACGATTTTCGTTATAAGTTGTTGTCTTACAAGCTTTTCCGCGTCGAGAACCACGTCCGCGGTCTCGTAGAGAGCTCTTCTCTTCGCGTACAGCTCTCTTAGTGCCACCACCGGGTCTCTGCCCGCCAGGAGGGGTCGGGTCTCCACCCGGCGCAATCTCCGAGCGACCGCTTCGGGTGACGCTCTAAGGTATATGATACGTCCAGTGGAACGCAAAAGTTCGACTGAGCTCGTTTGCGTTATCCAACCCCCGCCCGGCGACAGCACCATTCCACCGAGTGCGCTAAGCTCATGCGTCAGAGCAGTTTCCAACGCGCGAAAGTGCTCTTCCCCCTTCAGGCGGAAGATCTCCCGCACTTCCATCCCCGATCTTCGCTCGATTTCACGATCGAAGTCGAGGAACGGTCTTCCCAGCCGGCGCGCCACAGCTTTACCTACCGTCGTCTTGCCCACTCCTGGAAGCCCGACGAGGATCAGATGCGGCGACTTATCGGCCCGTTCTGTCACTCAGGGACTGAATGTAATTGTCGTAGTTGCGCCGAGTCTCTTTGAGAGAATCACCGCCGAACTTCTCGAGCAGAGCCTGGGCGACCACAAATGCTGTCATAGCTTCGGCTATTACCCCCATCGCTGGAACGGCCGTGACATCACTTCGTTCCGCGACGGCCTGGGCCGGCTCACGGGTTTTCATTTCGATCGTGCCCAGCGGCCGCATCAGTGTGCTGATCGGTTTCATCGCCGCGCGCACGACGAGCTGCTCCCCGTTTGTCACCCCGCCTTCCATTCCGCCCGCGCGATTGCTTCGCCTGCGCACGCCGCCGGCTTTCACGTTTCGCATGTCGGCATCGATCTCGTCGTGAACATCGGATCCCTTTCTGCGCGCGGCCTCGACCCCCAGTCCGATCTCCACCGCTTTTACCGCTGGGATCGACATGATCGCCGCTGCGAGTCGTCCATCCAGCTTTCTGTCCCACGACACGTGCGAGCCCAGGCCCACCGGTACGCCGTCGCAGATCACCTCTGCGATGCCGCCAAGCGTGTTCCCCTCCGCTTTC
>DATARP010000129.1:0-3137 GCA_036264075.1 Gemmatimonadaceae bacterium | reverse complement strand
GTTACAACCGGTCCTTTCCGGTGTCGCAACACTACCTTGGCGGCAAGTGCGAGGGTGTAGTCCTCTCCTATCGCCACGCCTTCGTCGGAAACCAGGGCAAGACGATCGACGTCGGGATCCACTGCCATCCCGACATCACAGTGAGACTCCTGCACGAGTTTCTGCAGCTCGACGAGATTCTCCGCGATGGGTTCCGGTGGGCGGGGGAATCTGCCGTCGGGCTCCATGTTGATCGTCGCGAGCTTGCAGCCGAGGAGCTCGAGCAGGACCGGCATGAACACGCCGCCTGCCCCGCGGACGCAATCCAGGGCGACACGGAAACCGCGTTTCCTTATCCCCGGAACGTCGAGAAACGGTAGCGCGAGGATTTTTTCGATGTGCTCGCGCGCGGCATCCTTGTCGGCGGAGACGGTGCCGAGCCGGTCCCATGTCGCACGCGGGATGTGGCCATCGACCACCGTTCGCATGTCGGCCGCCTCGGCCCCGTCGAGAAACAACCCCGAAGGTCCGATGAACTTGAGGGCATTCCACTCGATCGGATTGTGACTCGCGGTGATGGCGAGACCGCCCGCGGCATGATGGTGCTCTACCGCGAGCTGCACCGTCGGAGTGGGCACCATTCCTATATCGAGGACGTTGCACCCGACGGACTGAAGGGCTGCGTGCACCACCGGCTGGAACATGGGACCGGATACGCGACTGTCTCGGCCGACGACGATCGTGGCCTTCCCGCCGTTGCGCGCGAGCGCCCAGGCGCCGAACCCCGCGGCAAACTTCGCCATCACCTCGGGCGTGAGCGCCTCACCGACGCGCCCGCGCACGCCGGAAACACTCACCATCAATCCTTCATAGGCCATCCGTGGCTTTCCTCTCGTTGCTATTGGGATGATGGAGCAGCCGGTAATTTACTCGCACAAGAGTTTATCGGACGTAGAAATACCGGCATCCCGATCGATTAACTTCCCCTCAATATCCTTCACGTGGCCTGCGAATGACCCGCATTTTCGAAGAAGACCTCAAGACACAGTTCGGCACGCGCGCCATCCACGCCGGACAGCGCCCCGACCTGCTTTCCGGCGCCATTATGACGCCGATCTACACAACCTCAACCTACGTGCAGGAAGGACTGGGCAAGAACAAGGGCTACGAGTACGCACGAGGAAAGAACCCGACTCGCGAGGCGCTCGAGCGGAATATCGCCGCCCTGGAGGGCGGCACACACGGCTTCGCCTACAGCAGTGGGATGGGTGCCACCGATTCGATCATGAAGCTGTTCAAGTCGGGCGACCACATCATCGCGGGCGAGAGCAGCTACGGCGGGACGTTCCGGCTCTTCGACAAGATCCTCAGAAATTTCGGCCTTTGCTTCACCTACGTCGACAGTCGGGATCCGCAGTGCGTTGAAGACGCCTGCACCAAGAACACCGCGGCGATCATGATGGAGACGCCGACCAATCCGATGATGCGCATTACTGATCTCGCCGCCGTCGGCGAGATAGCCAAGCGCAAGAATGCTCTTTTCATCGTCGACAATACGTTTGCATCCCCGTACTTCCAGCGTCCGTTCGACTTCGGCGCTGACATTGTCTACCACTCGACGACGAAGTACCTCAACGGCCATAGCGACATGGTGGGCGGAATCGCGGTGGTCCGCGACGACGCGCTCGCCGAGAGAATGCAGTTCATTCTGAATTCGTCGGGGGCGGTGCCGGGTGCGTTCGACGCCTGGCTCGTGTTGCGTGGGACCAAGACTCTTCACCTGCGGATGCCCCGCCACGATGAGAACGGGCGCAAGATCGCGGCGTGGCTGGCGGAAAAGATCGGCCACGAGAACGTCATATATCCAGGCCTTGCGTCGCACCCTCAACACGAGCTCGCCAAGAGGCAGATGAAGGGATTCGGCGGAATGATCAGCATTCTCACTGGAAGCAAGGACCAAGCTGCAAAGATCCTGAGCCGCGTGCGCGTGTTTTCCCTCGCTGAATCGCTGGGCGGCGTGGAGAGTCTGATCAGCCACCCTGCGTCGATGACGCACGCGGCGGTGCCGGTCGACCATCGGAA
The DNA here is from genome assembly GCA_036264075.1 of Gemmatimonadaceae bacterium. Lineage (GTDB taxonomy): Bacteria > Gemmatimonadota > Gemmatimonadetes > Gemmatimonadales > Gemmatimonadaceae > UBA4720. Next base: position 1,076 of record DATARP010000129.1, on the reverse strand, counting down.
CTCGCTTGGACTGACCGATGACCTCCTCCGCCTCTCCTGTGGCGTGGAGGACGTCGGCGATCTGATCGCCGATCTCGAGCAAGCTCTCGCGTGAGGATTCTGATCGTCGGCGGCGGCGGGCGCGAGCATGCTCTCGCCTGGAAGTTTCGCCGCGACGATCCGGATTCCGAGATTTTCGCAGCTCCGGGGAATCCGGGAATCGCGGCCGTCGCGCGATGCGTACCGATCGCTACCGGCAAGCTCGAGGAGCTGGCGGCGTTTGCGGAGAATGAGCGTATCGATCTCACTGTCGTCGGACCAGAGGGACCGCTCGAAGCCGGAATCGTCAATCTCTTCCAGTCGAGGGGACTTCCGATTTTCGGACCGACGCGTGATGCAGCCCGCATCGAGACTTCCAAGCGGTTTGCGAAGGAGCTGATGGAACGAGCCGGAGTTCCAACCGCCCGCGCTATGCATCACACCGATCAGAGGGAAGCCAGGGAATCGCTCGCGGATTTCGATGCGCCAGTGGTGATCAAGGCGTCCGGGCTCGCTGCGGGAAAGGGCGTAGTGGTCGCGCAAACCATCGCTGAGGCGGAAGACGCGATCGATGCAATGCTCGGCGATCGTGTCTTCGGCGACGCCGGCGGCGAGATTCTGATCGAAGAGTTCATGGAGGGAGAGGAGCTTTCACTGTTCGTAGTCACCGACGGTGAGCGGGCGATTCCGCTGCTCGCGGCGCAGGACCATAAGCGACTACTCGACGGCGATTTCGGGCCGAATACCGGGGGGATGGGCGCGTACGCGCCGACGTCGATTGCCACGCCGGAGCTGATCACGCAGGTCATGCGCGAAATCATCGAGCCGACTTTGCGCGCCATGCGCGCCGAAGGGTGTCCGTTCGAGGGACTGCTCTACGCTGGGCTGATGGTCACCACCGAAGGGCCGAAAGTGGTGGAGTTCAACTGCCGCTTCGGCGATCCGGAGACGGAGGCGTTGATGCCGTTGATGGAATCGTCTCTGTTGGAGCTCATCGCATCGGTCGCCGGCGGGGGATCTCTCGCTACCGCGCGCGCGCCAGATTGGAAGCCACTTGC
>DATARP010000277.1:0-6487 GCA_036264075.1 Gemmatimonadaceae bacterium | reverse complement strand
GTGCTGCCCCAGCGTCACGGGACCGATGGAGCCTTCGCCGCGCGCCTGCGCAGGATAAGCTAGGTGAACTGGCGCGCGCTTCCGCGGCGTGCGTTCCCATACCTGATTGCTGCGGTTGGCGGATTTCTGATCGCCTACATCGCGGTTTTTCTGTTCGCGTTTCCCGCCGAGGTTCTTCCCGACGACGGAATTCTGCCGAAAGTAGTTGGCAAGACGTTCGAGGACGCGTCGGCGATCCTGCAGAAGACTGGGTTCGTCGCGCAGCAGGGCGAGACGCGATTTCACAAGACAATCGCCGCCAACATAGTGCTGCAGCAGGATCCGCCAGCAGGCAGCCGGCAAAAACGCGGGACGACGGTGGTACTCGCTCTCAGCGGCGGCCAGAAGAGCGCTGAAGTGCCCGTCACCACCAACATGTCGCAGCAGCAGGCGCGAATCGCAATCGAGAACACCGGCCTGACGATGGGAAGCGTCACCGAGCAGCTCTCCGATTCGCCGCGCGGTCTGGTCGTCTCCTCGTCGCCGCCGGCGGGCACCAAGGTCGATCTGCCCGGCACTGTCGACATCGTGCTGAGCAAAGGACCGGCAACTATACAGGTTCCTGATCTCTACGGAAGGAGCGTCGGAGAAGCGAGATCGATGATCGAGCAGCTCGGGCTGCGAATTGCCGGAATCTCGCGCGACACCAGCTCGCTGCAGCCCGAGAACACGATCATCAGGCAGTTCCCAGCCGCTGGCCAGACTGTTTCAGCTGGTGGACCGGTGAGTCTGACCGTCTCTCACTTCCCTCCTCCGCCGACCATCAAGATCGATACAGGAGTCTCTGCGCCACCGCCATGAGTGTTCGAATTGCGCCTTCAATTCTCAGCGCGGATCTGGCAAAGCTCGCCGACGAGATCGCCATGCTGGAGGCCGGCGGCGCGGACTGGATCCACGTCGACGTGATGGACGGCCGCTTCGTTCCGAATCTCACCTTCGGGGCGAAAGTGATCGAGTCGGTGCGCAAGCTCACGAAGCTTTCGATCGACGTCCATCTCATGGTCGTCGAGCCCGAGAACTATTTCGACAGCTTTGCCGCCGCCGGCGCGAACGGAATGTCCATCCACACCGAAGTGTCACCGCACCTGCAGCGCCAGCTGAATCGTATACGCGAGCTCGGCTGCCGCGCCGGCGCTGTCGTAAATCCGGCGACGCCGCTGAGCGCTGTGAGCGAGGTGATTCCCGATCTGGATCTGCTCCTCGTGATGACAGTCAATCCCGGCTTCGGGGGACAGAAGTTCATCAAGGGCTCGGTCGACAAGGTCCGGCGTGCTCGCGAGCTGCTCGCGGAAAACGGAAGCAAGGCGTTTCTCGAGGTCGATGGCGGCATCGACCGCAAGACGATCAGGTCGGTGTGGGAAGCAGGCGCCGATACGTTCGTCGCCGGCAACGCGATATTCGGCGCAAAGAATCCGAAGGCGGAAATCGGAGAGCTTCGGGCGCGCGCAACGGCACAGGCATGACGGGCCGCAAGCAGCTAGCGATCGGAAGCGTCGTGCTGGCGATGGTTGCGGTCATTGCTTACGGAGCGACGCAGTACCTTCGCAAGGAGCTGTTCCCAGTCGAATTGGGCACCAAAGCTCCGGACTTCAAGGCATTCACACTCGATTCGGTTCCACGAGAGAGGCGGCTCGCCGACTATCGCGGCAAAGTTCTCATGATCAACGTGTGGGCTACGTGGTGCCTGCCGTGCAGAGTTGAGATGCCGAGCATCGAGGCGCTCAACAAGGCGTACGAATCGAAGGGGCTCAAGATAGTCGCCGTCAGCATCGACGATCCCGGCACCGACGCCACGATCCGCGCGTTCGTCAAGCAGTACGGACTTACGTTCGACGTACTCCACGACCCTCAGGGCAGAATCTCGGACGACTACGACATCACTGGATACCCCGAGACTTTCATAGTTGGGAAGGACGGCGTCATCAGGAAGAAGCTGATGTCGGCGACCGACTGGAATTCTCCCGACGCGCGCGCCCTCGTGGACAGACTCCTGGCGGAGCGGATCGACTCGTGATCGCGGGGAGCGTGGCGTGACGCGGATTCTCGGGATCGAGACCTCGTGCGACGAAACATCGGCCGCTGTCCTCGAAGGCGCCGGGAACGACGTCTCGCAGAAATCCCTCGTCATTCTGTCGCAGGACATTCACAAGGTCTTTGGCGGCGTCGTCCCCGAGATCGCATCGCGGGCTCACCTCACGAGCATCGTCCCGGTTGTGGACCGCGCGATCGAGGAAGCAGGGACCAGCCTCGATGACCTCGATGCCGTCGCTGTCACCAACACTCCGGGGCTCGTCGGCGCGCTGCTGGTTGGAGTGAGCTACGGGAAGGCACTCGCCTTTTCGCGCGGCATTCCGCTGATCGGCGTCCACCACATGGAAGGACACCTTTTCGCCGCCGCGCTCGAGCACAAGGACGCCGTACCCCCATTCACGGCGCTCCTCGTTTCCGGCGGGCACACGCTCCTGCTCGACGTCGAGGCGTGGGGCAGATACCGTCTTCTCGGCGCAACGCGGGACGACGCAGCGGGTGAAGCGTTCGATAAGGTTGCGAAGCTCCTCGGTCTTCCGTATCCAGGCGGTCGTTACGTCGAGCAGCTCGCGCGGGAGGGAGACCCGAAGAGGTTTCAGTTCGCCCGGCCGATGCTGCGAAAGAACGCGTTGCCCGAGGACGATGGCTACTACGCGTTTTCGTTCAGCGGGCTCAAAACCGCCGTGCTCAACGCAGTGCGTGCCTCGACGGATCTCGACGCGGACAAGGCGAACATCGCTCGCGCCTTCCAGGATTCGATGATCGACACGCTGGTCGAGAAAACACACCGGGCCGCAAATGCTTTCTCCCGCCAGCGCGTCGTGCTCGGCGGCGGTGTCGCGTGCAACCGGACCCTCGCCGACGCGATGCGCGCGCGCTTCGCGCGGGATGGGGCGACGGTTTTCACACCGACACCACGACTGGCGACGGATAATGCCGCTATGATCGCCCGTGCCGGATTTTTCAGATTCGAGCAGGGCGAGCGAGCGGGGCTCGATCTGAACGCGTACGCAAGCTGCCCTATCCCAGGGCTCGTCGCGGCCTAGATTTCAATTCAATGCACAAAATCTTCGCATCGATCGTTCACCAGCCGCTGTCGTACGACGTCGGGCCGCTGCAACTCACGGGCTTTGGTCTCGCCGTCCTCATGGCGTTTGTGGTCGGCCAGGTCACGGCACAACGCGAGCTCGCGCGCCGCGGGCACGACCCCGAGCCCATGGGCGATGTCGTCTTCGCCGCGGTCATTGGCGGACTCCTCGGCGGCAAGCTCTATTACGCGATCCTGATGGGCGACCCCGGCGCCGTCTTCAGCCGGGCCGGATTCGTATTCTGGGGCGGCTTGATCGGCGGAATCCTCGCCACCTACGTCGTCATCCACAGGAAGCATCTGCCCTTCACGCGCATCAGCGATGTGTGCGCGCCGGCGCTGGCCGCGGGATATTCGATCGGTCGCACCGGCTGTTGGGCCGTTGGTGACGACTACGGCCGCCCCTTCAAGGGATTCGGAGCCGTCAGCTTTCCTCGCGGCGCCCCGCCGTCGACGGTCGGTAACATGACTCAGCTCTTTCACATCCCGCCACCGCTCGGATCTTCGCTGAATGATGTTTTGTCGGTCTATCCGACGCAGCTGTACGAAGTCGCGCTGGGCCTCGTGATGTTTCTCATCCTCTGGCGTCTCCGGGATCACAAGCACGCCGAGGGGTGGCTGTTCGGCTTGTACTGCGTGCTGGCGGGAGTGGAGAGGTTCATCATCGAGTTTGTGCGCGCCAAGGACGACCGATTCTTCCTGGACACCTTCACGAGTGCACAAGTGATCGCAGTGGCCTTCGCGATCGGCGGAGCGATCTGGATGTACGTTCGGCGGAATCCGCGCCCCGACGCGCCCGGGATTTACGCAGCGCCGCAACCCGCATAGCGGTGTCATCGTAGCGTAGACGCATGCGCCACTTCAGCATGAACGCCGCTTCACTCATAGAGTCCGCCCGTGTGGGAGCGGACTCTTTGCGTACCAACCCGACGCGGACGACTCTCTCGACGACCGGCGTGATAATCGGCGTCGCCGCTCTGGTGGCGGCTTTTTCGATCACCGACGGTGTGGACCTCTGGGCGCGCGCGCTCATCGCCCGCGAAAGCAGCGTGCAGGACGTATCAATCACGCCGCGCACGAGCACCGTCGTCGCGGGGCGGACGGTTGCTCTCAGCGGCTATCCGGTTCTCACCGCGGAAGATGCGGAACGCGCCAAGTCAGAGGTCGCCGGCGTGGCGCAGTACGCACTCACGCTGACAGGAAGTGCCCCGGTGGAGTTTCGCGATCGACGCGCCACCGCTCTCCTCACACTCAGCACTGCCAGCCTCGCCGACTTCACGACGCTCGAAGTACTCGGTGGCCGTTTCTTCACGCCGAGCGAAGTCACTCACTCTGCGCCGGTGATCGTGCTTGGACACCGGCTGGCGGAAGAATTGGCCGGCGGCCGCGATGCACTCTGGCTCATCGGCCGCCCAATCAAGGTGAGCGGGCGTCGGCGGGAAGTCGTGGGGGTGCTTGCGCCGCCTCCGATCGGACCCGAACCCGATCTCGCGGCGTTCGCCCCGATCCGTGGTGGAGAATCACTACTCGAGGCGACTGGCGAGCCCAGAGTTCCAACACTCAGACTGAAGGCCTACAGCATCGAGGCGGTCGAAGAACTTCGGACCCAGGTATTGAACTGGCTCGCCGAACAGTACGGAACCAAGGTCGACAAGCTGAATGTCGAAGTGGGAACCCAAAGACTCGAAAATACCCGCCAGGGAATGCTTCTGACGAAGCTGCTGCTTGGCTTGCTGGCGGGTCTGATCCTGGCGGTTGGCGGGATCGGAATCATGAACGTTCTGCTTGCAGCGGTGGCGGAGCGCACGCGTGAAATCGGAATTCGCAAGGCTGTGGGGGCGCGACGCGCCGATATTCAGACCCAGTTTCTGGTCGAGTCGGTAACTGTCACCGGCGCCGGCAGCGTGATCGGGTTCGTGGTGGGAATCATCCTCGCCCAGGCCGGGACCGCCGTATTCCGTTTATGGGCGCACGCGCCGATCTATCCGGTCATGCACTTGTACACCGGCTTGCTCGCTGCCGGCTCGGCCATCACCGTCGGATTGATTTTCGGTACGTATCCCGCCCGCAGAGCGGCGGAGCTGTCGCCGATTGATGCGATAGCGAGGGAGTAAAGGCTCTTTTAGGCGCCGGGCAGCGTTACCATCTGCGTCTCGGTTATGGTGAGCCAGATTCCGTCGAGCGTCTGACGCGGTATCACCAGATCCTTGACTGTCACTCCGGTCACTGGCTCGAAGCTGATCGTTCCTTGCTCATCGAAGGAAGCGATGTTGCACATGCCCGTCTTGGCGTAGGGCGGAAGGGGAACTGTGCAACTCTGGCTCGAGGCGGTGACGTTGCTCGTGAGCGAGCCGGACACCGATACCCACACTTCCTGACCTTCGGTAAAAAGCGCGAACCCCGGGGGCGCGCTGGTTCCCGTCGACACATCCGCGAAATCCATGGAGCCAACGTCTCCAGCGATTAGCGCCAGCCGGTCGGGCGGTGTGTCTGCCGAATGGCTCTGCCAGAGGATCAGAGCGAAAGTGAATTGAGGCGGGGTGCACTGACCCGGCAAATTCGCAGGATCAAAAATCAGATTCTCCTCGCACGTGCCGTCCGGGTAGGTCTCCCGCAGACCTATCGCGAACATGCTCTGCGATTTCCCGTCGATCGTGACGTTGACTCGATCGAGCTGGGGCGCAAAGCTGGTGAGCGACGCCGGTGCGTAGATGCCGCTCGAAGCATCCGTACCAATCCCCAGCGCGAGACTCTGCAGGGCTGCGGTGGCGTCGAGAGTTGTGGACGGTGGTCCGGTCGAATCGCTGCCGCACGCTGCAAGAGATAGCAGCAGGCCTGCGGAGATGACTCTAATTCCGGCAACCGTCCGGACGTTTTTCAGATGCATGGGGAACCACGTGCGTGGGGAGTTCCAGTTCTCGAGACAAATGATTACCAAATGTTCCCGCACGGTCAAGAAGCGCCCAACTCAGGGCGCTCGTTTCATTTCTTTTCCGGCACGAGTCTGAGAGTCGTTCCCCATGGGTCGGTCATCACCCACTCGCCGTTCTCCGACCTGGCAGTGTATCCCGCTGCGATGACATTCTGCGCCGCCTGATCTGCATCTTTTTTCGTCGGAACGACGATTTCCCACTCCAGCAACCTCGCGTCGGCATCAGTCGCCGGCGGGGCGCCCTTGGCCCAGGTATTGGTGCCGAGGTGATGGTGATAGCCTCCGGCCGAGAGGAAGAGCGCTCCCGGATAACTCCAGACCACTTTGTCGAAGCCAAGTGCGTCGTGATAAAACGCCTCCGCCTTCTCGATGTCGTCCACGTAGAGATGCACGTGACCGAG
>DATARP010000086.1:0-12510 GCA_036264075.1 Gemmatimonadaceae bacterium | reverse complement strand
TATCGCGACGAGCTGGCGCGTTTGACTGAGATGGATGCTGCGCTCGAGGTGAGGCACACTCTTACGCGCGAGCAGCCGCAGAGATGGAGCGGCTTCAACCGGCGAATCGATCGCGCGATGCTCGAGGAAGTAGCGTGGCCTCCCGGCGAAAAGCCCCATGTTTTCGTCTGCGGTCCAACCCCTCTTGTTGAGTCCGTGGCCCAAACTCTGGTCGAGCTTGGCCACGAGCCCGCACGCATCAAGACGGAGCGCTTCGGCCCCACTGGCGGGTCTGTCTAGATTGAGAGGTGTGTGAGTGAACAAGGAGCGTCAATGAAACGTGCTTCGAAACCGTCAGACGCGTCGAGCATTGTCGGCGATCGCTTCGTCGATGCGTTGAGAGTCGACGGAAATGCTGCAGCCGGAATTCTGAGCGAGCTATTCGTCCCTGATCTAACCTCTGCGCGCGCAAAGTGCGCCGGCTGCGGAACGACACACACTATCGGCGCACTCATGGTCTACGCTCATGGGATGGGGACCGTCGTGCGCTGTCCGGGATGTGATCGTGTGGTGCTGCGCGTGGCTCGAACTCCGACGCATGTATGGCTCGATGCAAGTGGTGCAACTTCTATCGTTATTACCCGAGAGTCCAACTGAACTGGTAACTGATTATGACCACCAACGCACCGTGTGCTCACATCGCAGCGATCACCACCGTCAAACAGCCGAAGCGTCGCGAATGCGAGGAATGCGTCAAGATCGGGGCCCGTTGGGTTCATTTGCGAACCTGCCAGGAATGCGGCAGGACACTGTGCTGCGACGACTCACCGAACAAGCACGCCACGAAGCACGCGAAGGCGACCGGCCATCCAGTGATCGCGTCGGCGGAGCCGGGCGAAAGGTGGCTTTTCTGCTATCCTGACAACGCGTTCGCCGAGTATTGAGCCTAGGCTTGCATCAGGGCGCGAACAGCCTGAGGCTCTTCGCCCAGCCAGTCCGGATGCGTTGCGGTTGAATCGAAGATAGAGCTCGTCTTGAACGGCTCGAACTCGCCACGCGCCGCGGCCGCCCTCGTTCGGGCGAGTAGCGCCTCCCTTTGCGGGACGCTCAGTGGGCGAAACGTGCGGAGCGCATCCAACGCCTGACCCACCAGCTCCACTCTGTCGCACCCGGTGATGACCACTGACGTCGGCAGGCCGAGCGCATAGTGCAGGCACTCGACCGGACCCACAGTGCCCGACTTCAGAATAATCCCATTCGCCATGCTCTTCATGCCAAGCACGCCGATGTTCTGCTTCACCAACTCGGGAAGCACGAGCCTCTCGAAGCTGCGGTAGTGCGCATCCATGACATTGAGAGGCATCTGGACCGTATCGAAGGAGAACGCGTTCTCTTTCGCGACCTCGAGCATGTGAAGGTGGATGCGGGGATCCTTGTGCCCGGTGAATCCGATGAAACGTACCTTGCCCACCTTGCGCGCCTCGAGCAGTGCGGCGTTGGCACCGTCGGGATGGAAGATTCGATGTGGGTCGTCGAACCGAATTACCTCGTGGTGCTGCACGAGGTCGATGCGATCGGTCTGCAAACGGCGTAGGGACTCATCGAGCTGCCGCGTCGCCTCGCGTTTTGAGCGGCCGTCGATCTTGGTCATCAGAAACGCTTTGTCCCGATATCCGTCGCGAAGCGCCCGGCCCATTCGGATCTCGCTCGCTCCATCGTTGTAATCCCACGAGTTGTCCATGAATGTGATGCCGCGATCGATCGCGCTGCGGACGATGCGAAAGCCAAGCTGCTCGTCCACGTGCGGCAGGCCGATATGCCAGCCGCCGAGTCCGATCGGAGATACTCGCTCCCCGGTTTTTCCTAGAGCGCGGTACTGCGATATGGGGTCGACCGAATACTCAGGCACGGTGCTCTTCTCCCCCAGAAGCGGCGTCGCGTCCACCCCGCGCGATTGGTTTGATGCCTGGCGCTTTTTCGCCCCCGGCGCGGCGCACCGAAACCTTCGCCAACACCGCGAGATCGCGTTCGCCGTCCCCGTGCGCAACGGCATCGAGCAGACTCTCGTGCACCACGTCGGCCAGCGGCATCGGCACGTTGACATCCTCGGCCGCGGCCCGCGCGAGCTTCAAATCCTTGAGCGTGAGTGCGAGCCGGAATCCGGGGGGCTCATACTGCTCTCTTGCGATTGCAGCGCCGTAGATCTGATAGGAAGGCGCGGTGAAAACGCCATTGGTGAGTACATCCAGCAACTCGGCCGGCGCAATTCCGTGGCGCGATGCAAAGACCGCGGCCTCGGCCATTCCCTCAACCGCGGCACCGAGCAGGAAATTTCCAGCCAACTTGACGACGTTCGCTCGTTCCGGCTGAAATCCCACCGGCCAGGTCTTCTGGCCGATAACGGCCAGCAGTGGCGAGATCCTACGAACGGCGTCGGGATCACCAGCAACCACGACGGTAAGCTTGGCAGCGGCGGCCAATTCGGGGCGTCCGAACACCGGAGCGGCCACATAAAAGATACCCTTGTCGTTGTGCAGCGCGGCGAGCTCGCGCGCGAGTGAAACGGAGATGGTTGCCATGTTCACGTGCACCAGACCCTTTGGCGCGCCGTCGAGCAGCGGGACGATCACGGACCGCACTGCAGCGTCGTCGGCAAGCATCGAGAACACGGCCTCGCCGCTGAATACCTCGCGGGCGGTTACCACTGGGTGCGCACCAAGACGTGCGAGTGCATCGACCGATCCCCGCGAGCGATTCCACACTCGTACGTTGTTGCCGGACCTGACGAGATTCGCCGCGATGCGGGACCCCATGGTGCCGAGACCAATGAAGCCGATGTCCATCACACCTCCCACGGAAGGGTTGAAACTTCTGGAGTTTCAGAGATTATTGTGCCATGGCTGCGCTCGAGCTTGTCCTGCTCCTTCTTGCAGTATCCGCAGGGCTTCGCCTGGTCGCAGAGCGGTTGCGGGTACCCTACGCGGCGATCCTGGTGGTGGGCGGACTCATCCTCGCCTTCATCCCAGGACTTCCGCAGGTCACGCTCCCACCAGAAGTGCTGTTCCTCGTTTTCATCCCGCCGCTGCTTTACGCCGGGGCGATTACCTACCCACTTCGCGATTTTCGCCGAGAGATCGGCGCTATCCTCCGTCTTTCTGTCGTCCTCGTACTGATCTCGACCGCCGCCGTCGCTGTCGTAGCGCACTGGCTGCACCCGTCGTTTACCTGGGCCGCCGCCATTACGCTCGGAGCGATTATCTCACCCCCGGATCCGGTAGCCGTTCTTTCGATCATGCGACCCATGCGGATCCCGCGAGCGATCGTGAGCATCCTCGAGGGCGAAGGTCTGATCAACGACGCAACCGCACTCGTAGTGTACAGGCTGGCGATCCTTGCCGCAGTCACAGGCGTCTTTTCACCGTCGCAGATTGCCGTCCAATTCATCGTCGGCGGTGGCGGCGGAGTCGCCATCGGCCTCCTCATCGGCCTGCTTGTCACACGCGTGCATCGCGTGACGCGAACTGTGCCGGTAGTCGCCAACACGGTGTCGTTGCTGACGCCGTTCGCGTCCTATCTCCTGGCCGATCTCGTCGGCGCGTCGGGAATTCTGTCGGTGGTCGCCACGGGAATGTATGCGGCCCGCACGGTACCCAAAGTCCTTGGTCCCGCGATTCGGCAGCAGATCTTCGGGACGTGGACGGTGGTCACCTTCATGCTCGAGAGCCTCGTGTTCATTCTCGTGGGACTCGAGCTCCCTTACGTCGCCCGAGCACTCAATCGGTTTCCGCTCTCCACGCTCCTTCGAGAGGCGGCCCTGGTGAGCCTGTGCGTAGTGCTTGTGCGACTCATTTGGGTGATGCCGAGCACCTACGTCTTCAGGAGGCTGGGTCGTTGGTTTCGCCACGACAAGGCTCCCCTGCCACCGTGGCGGTCAGTTCTGTTCATCGGGTGGTCCGGCCTGAGAGGGGCGGACTCGCTCGTACTCGCGCTCTCCCTGCCGCTCCTCACAGCGTCGGGAGCCCGGTTCCCGGCGCGCGACCAGATCATTTTCATCTCCTTCAGCGTCATCTTCATAACACTCGTCGTGCAGGGGCCGACGCTTGCACCATTCGCGCGGTGGATCGGTATCGGAGCGGACGAGGATGAGGGGCAAGAAGATGCGCACGCGCGGCTGGCCGCTGCTGAGGCGGGACTAAAAGCGCTGGATCGCGCGGCGATCGCCAGCTCGCCGTATCCGGAAGTCGTGCGTTACCTGAAGCAGCGGCACCTGCAACGCGCGCGACGGTGGGCTGCCCGCGAAGCCGAACCACACGAGAGCGAGCCCGAAGATGTCGCGCAGGATCACGACCACTTCACGACAGCGCCCTCGCACGAGGCCGCCGCGATCGATGACCGCCGTGCTGTCGAGTATCGTCGAGTCCGCGGAGCGATGCTCTCCGCCGAGCAGGAAGCGATTCTCGACCTCCGCGATCGGGGCGTCATTGCGGACGACGTCATGCGCAATATTCAGCGCGATCTCGATCTGGAGTCGATGCTCCTGGAAACCAGCGAGCCGGTGGTCGAGACGCCTTACGAGGCCAGCGCCGCGATCGACGCGACGGCATCGCGTTTGTCTAGCTAATACGTTCCCACGGCCGATCGTTGTGCGCCCACGAAACAAGATCAGGATGAAAAATGTGCGCGAGCAATTCCACGCCTTCGACGACGCGCGGACCCGGCCTCGCGAAGTACGCGTTCGCATCCACGGCGTAAACCTCCACGCCCGGCATGGGGCGCATATTCCGCGCGAGATCCACTGACTGCTCGAGTCGATAGCCGCACGGTGACACGATGATCAACTCCGGCTTGGCGGCGACGACATCATCCCAATCCATGCGCACTGAATCCTCGCCTGGGCGACCTAGTGGATCCTGGCCGCCGGCCCGCGAGATCATCTCGGGCACCCAGTGACCGCCACTGAATAGCGGGTCGGTCCACTCCAGGAATACGACGCGCCGGCGCGGTACGCTCTCGAGCGCATCGCCCAAACGCGCAAGTCGCTCGTGGTTGGAGCGGACTAGCGCATCTGCCTCGTGCGAACGACCTATGGCGCGACCCACTTCGAGAACGTTGTCCTCGATTTCAGATATACTGCGTGGCGTCAGAAACAGAACTTCGGGGCGTACGCTGAACTTCCTCACCGCACGAGTGAGCTCATCGCCGGACGGAGCGCATACCCGACAGAGGTTCTGAGTGAGTATCACATCGGGGCGCAGCTCGCGGAGAAGGACTTCGTCGATGGTGTAGAGCGTGTCACCGCTGGCCATTTGCCTGGCGACAGCTGCATCGATTGCATCCGCTGACGCTCCGTCCAGATCGAGCGCGGGACGGCTCACCACGGGTAGGGACGTAACAGACGTGGGGTAGTCGCATTCATGCGACCGCCCCACGAGTTCGCTGCCTCCGCCGAGCGCGTGCACCATCTCCGTGCCCGCCGGCAGGAAGGAAACGATGCGCGTCATGCGCCAGCTCTCAGGCGAGTTTTTCCAGCGTCGGCGCTCCGCTTGGCCGCGGTATCGGGTGTTCGGCAGTTCGGCGCTTGTACACGCCGAGCTTGTGGAACACCCATTCTCTCCACTCATCGAGAATCTCGTAGAACGTGGGAATCACGACGAGTGTAAGCAGCGTCGACGTAATGACGCCGCCGATCACCGCGCGTCCCAACGGCGCGCGGAACTCTGCGCCTTCTCCGATGCCGAGCGCAACAGGGAGCATGCCCGCGATCAGGGCCAGCGTCGTCATCATGATCGGACGCAGACGAATCGCGCCTGCTTGAATGAGCGCGTCGCGTCGCGACATTCCGTCCTTTTCACGCGCCCACTTCGCGAAGTCGATGAGCAGAATGGCGTTTTTCGCCACGATGCCCATCAATAGAATCACGCCGATGAGGCTCATGATGTTGATCGTCGTGCCGGTGATCATCAGCGCGAGCATCACGCCGATCAGCGAGAGCGGCAGCGATATCATGATCGCCAGCGGCTCCAGGAACGAGCCGAACTGCATCACGAGAATCAGGTACATCAGCATCACCGCGATGCCCAGCGCGGAAAAGATCCGTCCGAACACCTCGTTCTGGCTATCGACTTCGCCGCCCTGGGTGATGTGGACACCAGGCGGCAGAGTGAGCTTCGCGATCCTGGCGTTGAGGTCCTTCATGACCTCGGTGAGCGGACGGTTCGAAGTGTTGGCTTGCACTGTCACGACGAGATCAGCATCGAGATGGCTGATCTGCGCCGGCCCGAGCGACTGGCTGATCGTCGCGATCTGTCCAAGCGGAAGAGTGCGCGGCTGACCGTCTGGGCCAGTGACGACGAGCGGCAGCTGCTCCAGATCGGCTGCACGCTGTCTCGCCTCAGGGGCGAGACGCACGTTCACTTCGCGGGTCTGCTCGCTTGGATCCACCCAGTCACCAGCTTTGATCCCCGCGAACGCCGGACGGAGCGCCTGGGCGACCTGGCCCACCGTCACTCCGAGAGTTCCCGCGAGCCCACGATTCAGCTCCACGTTCAGCTCGGGCTTCTGTCCTTTGGTGGATAGACCGACGTCCACCGCACCTTTCACCTGCCTCGCCTGCTCAGCGATTGCCTCGGCGGCTGCGCCGAGCTGCTGTGATGTACCGCCGCGCAGCTCGATCTGAATCTGTTTCTGCGCTCCCTGAAAATCATTGGTGAAGACTGACATCGTCGCACCGCCAATGTGCCCGACTTCCTGGCGGAGCCCGCGGCCAAAGTCCTCGGCCCCGATGCTTCGATCTGATTTCGGCACGAGCCTGACGTAGACGTTGCCCGTATTCACGTCGCCAGTCGTTCCGCCCAGCGTGGTGTAGGTGAAGCGAACTTCCTTGTGCGCGCGCGCCATCCGCGCCGCTTCTTCAGCCTTGATGCGAGTGTAGGCGAGATTGGATCCGGGAGGAGTCTCGATCGAAATGTTGACCTCGGATTGATCTTCGGTTCCAAAGAAGCTCGCGCCAACGAGCCCGACGGCGGGAAGAGCGAGAGCGACGATGAACGAGGCCAACGCAATCACGACCATTGCCACCCGGTGGTCGAGCGCCCACGCGATGAGTCCCTTGTAGCGCTGCGCCATCCGGTTGAACCAGTTGTTGAATTTCTCGAGCGTGCGCGCGATTGGATTCCGATGCTCGCCCGCCTCGACCTGCGGATCGGCCCAGTATGCCGAGAGCATTGGGTCGAGCGAGAACGACACGAACAGCGACACGAGCACCGAGGCCGCGATTGTCAGCGCGAACGGCTTGAACCACTGTCCAGCCACTCCGTACATGAATGCGACCGGAACGAAGACGGCGACGATCGAGAACGTCGTGGCGGCAACTGCGAGACCGATCTCGTCGGTGCCTTCGTGCGATGCCGTCATGTGATCCTTACCCATCTCGATGTGGCGCACGATGTTCTCGCGCACCACGATGGCGTCGTCTATCAGAATTCCGATCGCGAGGGACAGTCCGAGGAGCGACATCGTGTTGAGCGTGAACCCGAACGCCCACACGGCGATGAACGACGCCATCACCGACACGGGGAGCGCCAGGCCTGTGATGACCGTCGATCTCCAGGAGTTGAGGAACACGAACACGACGAGCACCGTGAGAAGCGCACCGATCAGAAGAGCTTCTTCGACGTTTGCCACCGATGCTTTCACGCGCAGTCCTGAATCCTTCACGATGTCGATCTTTACACCCGGCGGCAGCGTTTTCTGGATCTCGTCCACCTTCTTTCTGACCTTGGCACTGACGTCGGTAGTGCTGTAGCCCTTCGACTTTACGATGTTGATGCCGACCGCCTCAACGCCGTTGTACAGCGCGAGCGAGCGCTGTTCCTGGGTTCCGTCGATTGCATCCGCTACCTGACCCAGCCGAACGATCTGACCGTTCCGCTCAGCAACCACGAGGTTCATGAAATCCTGCGGGCCATCGAGTCGCCCCTGCAGGCGAATCGTGCGCTCGTCGAGATTTCCATTCACCCTTCCGACAGGTGCGGCCAGGTTCTGGGCCTGCAGCGCGAGCACGACCTGATTGACGCCGATGCCGGCGGCCTGCAGCGCCTCCGGCCTGAGCTGAATGGTCATCTCACGCTTCACGCCGCCCACGAGCTGCACCTGCGCAATGCCGGAAATTCCCCTCAGCTTGCTCGTGATGTCGGGGTCAACGAGTCGTGTGAGCTGCGCCGGAGTCATCGCCGGAGAAGCGATCGTCATCGACACGATTGGCTGGTCGGACGGATCGAATCGCTGCATCACCGGTTCCTTCATCTCGACTGGAAGGTCCTGCCGGATGCCGGAGATCGCATCGCGAATGTCCTGCGTGCCGACCTGCGGATCCTTTTCGAACACGAAGAGGGTGACGATCTGTGCGTAGCCATCCCCAGCTGTGCCGTAGATCTTGTCGACGCCGGAGATTCCCTTGATCGCGTCCTCGACCGGCTTCAAAATCTCCCGCTCCACGCCTTCAGGCGATGCGCCGGGATACGGAATGAACGTCATCACGACCGGCTGCTGGATGTCCGGGAACTCGTCGGTCTGCAGCCGCCAGAGCGCGAACAATCCGAACACGACCAGCGCCACCATCGTTACGACAGTGATCATTGGCCGCTTGATGGCAAAATCTGAAATGATCATTTGTCAGAGCCCTCCGCTGCTGCTGGTGCTGGCTACCGGAGCTGCTGGAGACCCCGATACTTTCACTGGCGTTCCCGGAGTGATTCCCTGCGCCGCGCCGATCAGCAGCGTATCGCCCGCCTGCAGACCCGCCAGAATCTCGATTCTCTCGGAGCTCTTGTCAGTCAGGCCCACTTGTACCTGGATTTTTTCCGCCTTTCCTCCCCTCACGCGCACTACGAACGGCGCGCTTCCCCGAACGTCGACCGCTTCCTGAGGAACAACGAGTCCCATCTTCGTCGCGCTGGACATCCGCCCATTCGCGAATAACCCCCCAACAAGTGCCCGCCCAGCGTTCGGAATCGACACGTAGATGCGGACCTGGCGCGTCGTTGGATCGGCCGTCGGATTGATGCGGGTGATGTGGCCGACGAATTCGCGGCCGGGATATCCACTGACGGTGAAGACAACGGGAACTCCAACGCGAATGAGAGAGAGCTGTTCGGCGGGCACCGACGCCTCGAGCCTCATGCTCGATGGGTCGACAACCGTGAATAGCGCTGACCCCGGCTGAACGACGTCACCCGCCGAGACTGGACGCTCGCTCACGATACCGCTGAACGGGGCAGTGACGGTAGTGCTGCGGTAAGCCTTCTCCGCGGTCGCCAGCCTGGAATTCGCATCCTCGAGCGCCGCCTGTGCGGATATCGAAGCTCGACGCGACTGCTCGATGTCGCGATCTGCGATCGCACCGGCCGCGAGGAGCTTCTGATTTCTGGCCAGATCATGCGCGGCTACATCGGCCGCATTACGGGCTGCGACTTGTCCGGCGCGCGCGGACGTGTACGCGTCCTGGATTCCGCTGGCATCGATACGCGCGAGAACCGTCCCGGTGCTCACCGGCTGTCCCTGGTCGGCGTACGTCTGCAGCACGCTGCCGGACACCTGCGACCGAATAGCTGCCTCACGCTCCGGCTCCAAAGTCCCGGAGATCGAAGGTCCCGTCATGATCGAGCCGTTCGTGGCTACGGCGATGTTCTCGGCTCCCACGATCATCGTTTGAGTTTTTGCCGTCTCGGCCGCAGACGCGTTGTCGCCCTTGCTGCAGGCACTGATGACAACGAGCGCGGAAAATCCAAGCAGAGCTGCGGCGCGTTTCGTCAGGGTAGTTTGTCTTGTGCTCGTCATATGATTGCTCTTGATGCTGTTATTGTGGTGGAATGGCGGACTGCCCTGTCTGCGCCTGCTGCGTCGTCTGCGCCTGCTGAGTGGTCTGTGATTGCTGTTGTTGCGCTGTCGATTGCGACTGTGTCTGCGACGCTCCGGTGGTCTGGAGCGGGAGATCCGGAAGAAGTGCCAGCTTCACCCGCGCGACTTGCAGATTCCTGGCAGCGAGGGCGCGGTTGGTTACGGCCTGCTCGAGCAGAATTCGAGCGTCGTTGAGCTCCAGCTGCGTCGAGATGCCTTCCTTGTAGCGCACTTCCGCGATCGAGTACGCTCTGCTCGCCTGCTCGGCGGTGCCGACACTCGCCAGCCACGCGGACCGCGCCTGGGAGAGATTGCTGAGCGTCACGCGTGAATCGAGCGCAGCGAACTCGCGCAACTGATCGTACCGCGCCTGGGCCTCGCGCATGTTTGCCTCCGCCACCAACTGGTCGCCCTTGATCCGGCCTCCCGTGAAGAGCGGAACCTGCGAAGCAAGCCCGACGGTCCAGTTCGTCCGGAAATCCCCCGACTGGGGAAAATTGGCGAGCGGAAACGCGACCTTGCCGTACTGTGAGGTGAAAGCGAGCGTTGGAAAACGCTGCGCTTTCGCCACCTTGAGAAGACCGCGCTGCGCGTCGATTGCGGCTGCCGCTTCACGAACGGTTGCCCGGCTGGTCGCGGAAGTGTCGCCGGCGAGCCCGGCCGCTTCGAGCGCAGAGTTTATCGCGGCGACATCGTCCACCGCGGTCGTGAGCTGGACCGGAGTGTCGAGTGAAATATTCAGCAGCTGCTTGAGTCGCAGGTACGCGACCTCTCGATCGCTCTGCCGCTGAATCACGATCGGACGCTGATTTGCGGCCGATACTTGCGCGCGCAGCAGCTCGAACTCGGAAACGTTGCCGACTGACCGCGAGAGCTGCGTCTGCTTGAGCACGTTTTCGGTTTGCACCGCGGATGATTCCGCGAGCGCGACGAGTCGATCGGCGAGGGCCGCATCGAAGTAATCCTGGGTGACGTCGAGCCGGACCTGTGCGCGCTGCGCAGCGAGCTCGATTTCAGCCGACCGGCGTCCGGCGTTTGCGACCGCGTTCTGCGCCTGGATCCGGCCGCCGGCAAACAGATTCTGCGAGAGCGAAAGACCGAGGTTGTACTGGTTCTTCGCGCCGAAGCCGAGGCTGCCGAACGAAGAGAAAGGATTTGAGCCAAGCCCGCAGCGGGACGCATCCTCGAGACCCGCGAGACGCTCCGCGTCTGTAGCCGTCGGTCCGAGAAGGTACTGATCGCACGGCGCCGGTGGCGGCGCGGGCTTGGTCGTATCGACCGCTGGCGCACTGCCTCCAGCGCTGGAGAACTGCGATGCAAGCGTTCTTGTATAGCTGGCCGACCCGTTCAGCTGCGGGTAGCGTTGGCTCCGCGCCTGATACTGCTGGCCCTGCGCGCGCTGTACACCCGCGCGTGCGATTCGCACCGCCTCGCTCTGTGCTTCGGCGGCACGCACCGCATCATCGAGAGTGAGGGAAAGCACCTGGGCCACGGTTGTCTGAGTAGGAAGCGTGGGGACCTGCGCCCGTGCCTTCATGGGCACAATGAGACTCAGGACAGCAAACACAATTCTTGGGAGCCCGCCGGCGCGGTGAGCGCGGCAGCGGAGTTTTCTTGGAGACACTGGTTAGGCTGAAAGTTGTTTTGTGCGTTTGGTCTGCTTATTCGTCGTTCGACGGGTGCCATTTTCGACACCGATGGCCCGTAATAACAGTCGCGTGTACATCTGAGCTGCTTTCTCTTCGGGCTGGGGATAGACATCCGGCATCATCCCCCGTCCCATTGCATCGGCGAAGATCGCCCCCATGAGCATCGCTGCGGCCGTCTTCGGGTCGAACTTTTCCGTAGCCCTGCCCTGCCGCTTGAGAGCAGCGAGGTAATGACACAGATCGGCTGAAGCCTGTCTCGGGACGTAGCTGGCGCTTTCACTCATCTCAGGTCGCTCTTCCATCTCGCTCATTGTCTTACGGATGATCGAGCTCCGAAGTCTCAAATGCTGTATGAACGACTCGCTCCACGATGTCAGCTCGCTGTCCGGATCGGACGGAACGTCGGGAAGCGGCGCGAGCTCGACGGAGTGCGTCCGCTTCATCGCTTCGCGGATCAGTGCTTCCTTCGATCCGAACTGCCGGAAGATGGTGACTTCGTTGACTCCGGCGGCGTCGGCAATGCGCCGGGTAGTGGAGCCGCGGAAGCCAAGCTTGGCGAAAACCTGACACGCGGCATTGATGATTTCATTTCTGCTGTCCATGCGACCGATATTACGGCATTCTGTCGCGGGATGCAAGTAGTCACTTGCTTACACAACCGTTTCTCCAACTCGTGCAGGAGGGGATACTTGTCGAGGACTCAGGAGCTGGAAGTTGCTTTCAATGCAGCACTTACGCACGTCGAGCGATCGCTCGCCGCCGGCCTGGAAACAATGGACGGCAGCTCGGCCAAGCCCCAGCTGGAAAGATTGGAACGGGAGCTCCGCGTCCAGCGCGATCTCGCCCTCGAGCATGGAAGTGTCGACCGCGACTGGTTCCAGCGGACTGTCCGGTGGGTCACCGAATGGGTTCCCGATACAGAGATCTCACTCATCGCCGCGTTAGGACGAATCGTCAGAGCGACGCCCGGAACTGCTCCTTGAAC
>DATARP010000029.1:0-3724 GCA_036264075.1 Gemmatimonadaceae bacterium | reverse complement strand
GATATCTCGACAAACGCGCCCGGAGAGACTCGAACTCCCAACCTTCTGATCCGTAGTCAGATGCTCTATCCAATTGAGCTACGGGCGCCCACACTCACCTGCTTGCTTCAACCTATATAGTATGGGCGGTACAAGACTCGAACTTGTGACCTCCACGATGTCAACGTGGCGCTCTAACCAACTGAGCTAACCGCCCCTCAGCTCACTGCCCCGCGCAGAACCGCAGAATCTGGCGAAGCTTCGCACCCGAGAGCGGGAAACGGGACTCGAACCCGCGACCCCAACCTTGGCAAGGTTGTGCTCTACCAACTGAGCTATTCCCGCGAACAAACATCAGTTCCAGTCACCACTCCGGCCATGGAGGTGAGGGGAATCGAACCCCTGACCTCTTGAATGCCATTCAAGCGCTCTCCCAACTGAGCTACACCCCCGGCATTTCCCCTCGTGCGAACTGCGCCCGACAGGAACCGCGAAGGATATCCAAGGGTATGATCGAAGTCAAGAAATTTGCTATGGCGAAAGCGCCAACGGCCGGTATCTTGCAGCGCTCTACAACCTGGATTTTCGATTGCTCTGCAGCGCATTCGGTTTTGCGCTCCCAGGTCGTCGAGATGACACTAATCCGCTCGCATTGCTGGCCCCAACAAGGCTGCATTCGCATAGGCTTTCACAGCAGTACCAAGAGGTGTGCACCAATGGCTGAAGTAAAGCGTCGCCGTAAAACGGCCGTCGCCGGAATCGCTCCGAGTGAGCCCGAGAGGGACATTCTCGATCAGTACCTATATGAAGTCAGCACTTATCCGCTGCTCAAAGGTACGGAGGAGATCGAGGTCGCCCGTCGGATCAGGGCTGGAGACCCAGACGCACTACAGGAGCTCGTGCAGCGCAATCTGCGCTTCGTGATCTCCGTTGCTAAGAAATACCAGAACCGCGGCATGCCCCTCATCGATCTCATCGGCGAAGGCAACGTCGGCTTGCTGACGGCTGCGCGCAAGTTTGATCCGGATCAGGGCGTGAAGTTCATCTCGTACGCCGTGTGGTGGATTCGCCAGGCTATTCTGTCGTCGCTGGCGCGTCAGGGCCGCACCGTGCGCGTGCCACTCAATCGGACCGCAGATTTGTCGCGTATCATCAAGGCTTCCGAGATCCTGAGACAGAAGATGCGGCGCGAGCCGACACCCGAGGAGCTTTCGCAGCTCACCGGTCTGTCTGTTGACGTCGTCCAGTCTCTGGCCGCGCTCAACACCGGAGACGTGCGCCTGGATGCCCCGATGGATCCGGAAGGCGATCGCTCGCTCATCGAGCGGTTCGTCGCCGACGAGATGCCCGACACCGAAGAGGAGGCAATGAATCGCTTCCTCAACGACGAGATCGAGACCGCGCTGTCGACGCTTCCCCCGCGGGATGCGAAGGTCCTCCGCCTGTACTTCGGGCTCGAGGGTGGGCGCGAGCACACGCTCGAAGAAATTGGCTCTCTGCTCGGCGTCACTCGTGAAAGGGTGCGCCAGCTGCGTTACCGCGCGTTGAAGCGGTTGCGTGAGGGAGACGTAGGGCGCGCACTCTGTAGCTTCGCGGCGTAAGATTCTTGTAAAGCAGAAAAGGGACGAGCGTTGCTCGTCCCTTTTTTTGTGCGTGCAACTGGAGTGAACAGTTTTAGGTGCCAACTGAACTGAACGGGGTGGGAGGCGCCAGTGGCGTAGATGCCAGGTGCCGGGTTACCACGACCAGACTTTACTATTGGCGTTCTGGCCGCATTCTGGTTCCAGGTACCTGGTAACCTGGCACCGCCGTGTCTGACACCTGCCTCCCCTATCACGCCAGTATTGAAGTCTGGGTGTGGTAACCTGGTGCCTGGCACCTAAGCATCTCTGGCACCTCACACCCCGTTCAGTTCAGTTGGAACCTGTAGCCAGTCCAGTTGAACCCTGCAGCCAGTTCAGCACTTACCCCTTCCGTCAAACAAGGTTGTGTCCATCTTTGTGACATGATCAAGCTGATCGACGTCTACAAAGCCTTCGGGTCCAAAAAGGTGCTCGAGGGCTTTTCGCTCGAGGTCAACGAAGCGGAGACGATGATCCTGATCGGATACTCGGGGACAGGAAAGTCCGTCGCGATCAAGCACATCGTTGGCTTGCTCGAGCCAGATCGCGGCACCGTCATCGTCGACGGCGAGGAAGTTCCCAAGCTTCCGCGCGGCGAGCTATACGCGCTGAGGGCCCACATCGGCTACGTCTTTCAGTTCGCGGCGCTGTTCGATTCGCTCACGATCGGCGACAACGTCGCAATGGGGCTGCGCAAGGAAGGGCGGCTCGCCGAGCGCGACATCATGAAGCGCGTCGCGGAAGCGCTGGACCTGGTGGATCTTCCCGGCGTCGAATCCAAGTATCCGGCCGAGCTCTCCGGCGGAATGCGAAAGCGCGTCGGCATCGCGCGCGCGATCGCGCGACAGCCCAAGTACATACTGTACGATGAGCCGACCACCGGACTCGATCCCGTCACCAGCGCGATCATCGACCAGCTGATGATCCGCATGCGCGAAAAGCTCGGTGTCACAAGCATCGTCGTCACCCACGACATGCGGAGCGCGTACACAGTCGGATCGCGGATAGCGATGCTGTTCGAGGGAAAGGTCCGGCAGGTGGGAACGGTCGACGAGATTCAGCACTCGAACGATCCCATCGTCCGGCAATTCATCGAGGGCAAGCCGGACCTCGACACAGCGGACGCCGGGGTCTAGGTGGCCGCGACCGATACCAGCGCGATGCCGACCCTCGTCGTCCATCTGGAGCGAGAGCGCGCCCGTTCGCTCGTCCGCGCTGCGTTTCCAAGAAGGCGCTGGAAGATCATCTCCACCAGATCGGCCGAGGAGCTGGAGTCGGTATTCCGCCGCGTTCTGGTGGACGCAACACTGATAGATCTCGGCGCGCCCGATGAGGATGTCTGGAAGGCCGCCGCGTTCGCGGCCGAATTTCCGAGCGCGCCGTTCTTTGGAATTCTGCCGCTGCGGCCTTCCGACACGCCGGCCGTCGCTCGATGCGCGGGTCTCGGCTTCATCGACTTCATCGTCGACGGAATTGACGACAACGCCGCCCGGGAGCTCGTGCTGCCGCACGCGTTTTCGACGCGCTTTCGTCAGGCACTGGGCGAGCCGCCCCAGTCTCTCGGATTGACGACGCCGCTGCAGCGAAGCGCGTGGGAGGTGGTGGTCGCCCATTCCGGCCGGCCCGTGACGACGACTGCGTTGGCGAAAGCGGTCGGCCTGAGTCGCGAGCACCTTAGTCGGAATTTCGCGAAGCCGGGCGCGCCCAACCTGAAGAGGGTGATCGACCTCGTCCGACTCGTCGCAGCCGCGGAGCTCGCCAAGAATCCTGGCCACGACATCCGCGACATCGCCCGCATCCTCGACTTCGCGTCGTCATCCCACCTTGCCGTGACGGCGCAAAGAATCTTCGGCACTCGTCCGGCGTCCTTGGCGCGGCTGCGCACGACGGACCTTATCGATCGGTTCGCGCAGGGCAGGACCCGCAGCCGGTCATAGTTAGGGCAGGATCGTTGCGCCTGGTAGGCATCCGCAAAAGCTCCGTGCTTTGGTTTGTATATGCTTAGGCCGTACGGCAGTCCCAGCGGAGCGGCCCGCATTTTCCAGAGGCTCCATTGTTGCTCCGGAAAGGAGCTTGTGATAAATTTCACAAGCTAAGAAAAACCCTCCGGCGAGCGCCCGAAC
>DATARP010000020.1:0-10848 GCA_036264075.1 Gemmatimonadaceae bacterium | reverse complement strand
ATGACGGTGTTTCCGTAGGTCCCCATAGGGCCCGCGTACGCGACAGTTCCAGCCGAGACGGATTTTACGGCCGTGCCCACGGGTGCGCCGATTCCGATTCCGTTCCAGCGCGTCGTCGTGTTATTCGGATTCACGAATCTTCCGAAGCGATAGAGGAATGTCCCGTTGACGGGCCAGTCCAGTCTCCCGATGTCGGTCGTGCGAATGGAGCTGGGCGACATTGGCGCTGCTCCGCCCCTGCCCGACGCCCGCCGTCGCTCGGCTTCGAATGAAGCGATGAAATTGTTCAGCCGCGCCTCACTCTTCTCCAGCTCCGCCAAACGCGCCTTCGTCCGCTTCGCATCCTGCTGCACCCGCGAGAGGTTCTTCGCCTGAAGTGACTCGAGCTCGGCGAGACGGGCCGCTTCCTGCTCCTTCAGTGAGCGGTTCTCGATCACGCTGTTCTGGAGGCGCACCAGCTGCACCCGCTGCGATTCCATCTTGTCGTGCAGCTCGTCGAGGCGGTGAACCAGGCCCTTGTCCCTCAAGGCCAGCAGATGCAGGTACTTGTAGCGAGCGACCAGCTGAGCGACCGATTGCGCCGAGAACAGGACTTCGGCGGAGTACAGCGGTCCTCTCTTGTAGATCTCGATGAGACGGCGCTGGAGGATCGTGCGCTTCATGCTCGCTTCGCGCTGCGACTTCTCGAGGTCGCTCGTGGTGGTTTTGACCTCGTCGGTGATTGCTATGAGCTGCTGGTCGAGCGAGCTCACCATCCGCGCCGTCGCATCGTGCTGCTTGTCCAGAAGATTCACTTCGTCGCGGAGCTCGTGCGCGGTGTTCTGCAGCCCGCTCATTTTCTTCTCGAGCTCGTCTCGCTCCGCCCGTATCCGCGCCAGCTCGTCCCGCTGCGCGTTGACCCGCGCCTCGGCGTTGTCGGTCTGCTGAGCGGGAAGATGCGACGCGAAGAGCAGGGAGCAGCAGAACGCCACCCATCGCGCGCGGATCAGACCCGGCGTAGGTGTCTCCCCACCGACACGAGTGATCCGAGCACTCCCATGAGCGCGCCACCGACGACGCCGAGGAAGATCATCTCGCGATCGAAGAAGATCGTCTGGATGAAGTATTCGTTCACCACCCGGTTCGCTACCCATACGAACACCAGCGCGAGCAAGCCGCCCAGCACACCCTTCACCAGCCCGTCGATCAGGAAAGGAAGGCGGATGAACATGTCCGTGGCACCGACGAGCCTCATTATCGATATCTCCTTCGCCCGGGCGAGCACCGTCATCCTGATTGTCGCGCCGATGATGATGATCGCGACCGCGGCGAACGCAATTCCGAGTGCGAGGCCGGCGACGGTGGCGATGTTTCTCAGACGATAGAGCTTGGCAACCCACTCTTCGCCGTAGCGGACGTCATCGACGAAATGGTATGTCCTGATGCGATCGGCGACGGATTTCACCGTGGTTGGATCGCGCATCCCCGTCTTCAGGTACACCTCGATCGAAGCCGGCAGCACGCCCGCCTCGAACACGTCGGCGAACTCGCCCATTTCCTTTCGGGCGCGCTCGAGCGCCTGTTCCTTGGAGACGTAGGCGACGCGCGATACTTCGGGAAATTCGGCGATGTCCTTCATCGCCGCCGCTACCGATTCGATGTCCGTGCTGTCCTCGAGGAACGCGCGGACTTCGACGCGCTCCTCCACCTGTTCCAGCGCCTTCCGGATATTTATTGCGACGAGACCAAACAAGCCGAACGCAAAAAGAGAAAATGCGATCGTGACGACTCCAAGGACACTTAGGAGGGGCGCTCGCCGCGAAGCGGTCAGCGCTTCTCTGACGGATCGCACCTAGCTCTTCTCTCGCGTGTCGGCGGCGGCTTCCACCTCGGCCATCGTCGGATCGGAAGGCCGCGGTGCGAGCGGAGATTCAGCGGAGTCGAAGACCAGCCGCCCGTGATTCAGCTCTATCGTCCGGTAATTCGACCGGCGCACGAGATCGAGATCGTGGGTCGCCATTATGACGGCGGTTCCCGACGCGTTGATGTCGCGCAGCAGCTGGAAGACTCCGCGCGTGGCGCGCTCGTCGAGGTTGCCGGTCGGCTCGTCGGCGATGAGGACGAACGGGTCGTTGATGAGAGCGCGGGCGATTGCGACGCGCTGTTGCTCGCCTCCGGACATTTCGCGCGGATAGCTGGTGGCCTTGGAGGCGAGACCCACCTGTGTGAGGGCGCGCGACACCTTTGCCGCGATTGAGGGCTTGGGGGCGCCGGTCACCTCCAATGCGAATCTCACGTTCGCTTCCGCAGTGCGGTCTTCGAGCAGCCGGAAATCCTGGAACACGATTCCCAGCCTGCGTCTGAGGCGTGAGATCTCGCGGCCCTTTGCCGTCAACGAGCTGACGCCGTTGACCCAGACCTCCCCGTGGTTCGGCTTGTCATCCATGTACAACAGCTTGAGGATCGTCGTCTTGCCGGATCCACTGGGCCCGGTTAGAAACACGAACTCGCCCTTCCTCACTTGAAAGCTCACTTCGGCGAGGGCGGTACCGGAGCGCGGGTATTCCTTGGCGACGTCGGTGAGACGAATCATTTCTACTGCTGAAGCGCCTGCTCTATGTCCGCGATCAGGTCTTCCGCGTTTTCGACGCCGACACTCATCCGCAGAAAGCCGTCGGGAATTCCGATTCTCTGCCGCTCTTCGGGCGTGAGGTGCTCGTGAGAGCTGTAGCGCGGCTCGATCACCAGAGAGTCGACACCGCCCAGGCTGGCGGCGTGCGTGAACACCTGGAGCTTCTTCACGAACTTGAGCGTCGCCGGACCTCCGCCCTTGAGCTCGATTGCCATCATTCCGCCGAAGCCATCGAGAAGGCCCTTTGCGATCTCGTGGTCGGGATGGGTGGTCAATCCCGGGTAGTGGACCTTCGCTATCTCCGATCGGGTCGAGCACCATTCAGCGATCCGCATCGCGCTCTCGTTCTGTCTCTTCACCCTCACGTCGAGGGTCTTGAGACCGCGCTCGAGCAGCCAGCACGCGAACGGATCCGGGGCCTGTCCCCACACCATCATCTTGCGCCGGACTTCGTCGATGAACGGCTCGTTGCCGCACACGACGCCGGCAAGGATGTCGTGGTGGCCGTTCAGGAATTTCGTGGCCGAGTGAATGACGACGTCGACTCCGTGCTCGATGGGGCGGAAGTTGATCGGACTGGCGAGCGTCGAGTCCACGACGAGCGCGATCCCCTGCGCGTGCGCCAGCGATTGGAGCGAGGTCAGCTCCAGCACTCTGCAGGTCGGGTTTACCGGGGACTCGAGAAATATCACGCGAGTGTTTTTCTTGAGGCCCTTACGCCAGGCGCGCGGCTCGAGCGGATTGACGAAGGAAACTTCGATCCCCATCCCGATCAGGTCTTCGGTGAACAGCTTGCGTGTGCCGCCGTAGATCCAGGAGCTGGAGATCAGATGATCGCCGGGCCTGAGGAGCGCGAGCATCGCGCACGCGGTGGCTCCCATTCCGCTGGAGAGGACCAGCGCGGCCTCCGCTCCTTCGAGGAGCGCGAGCCTCTTCTGAACGCGCGCCGCATTTGGCGTATTGCCGTAGCGCGTGTAGAGAAGCTCGCTGGAACCGGGCTCCTGCGCGTAGTTGACGGATTGCACCAGCGGGGCGGATACACCCATGCCCGGAGTCGGTCGCGTCTCCCCACCGTGAACTGCGGTTGTCGAGAGGCCCACCTTCCGTGTCGGCTCCGCCAATATCTCTCCTAGCCCAGGTTGCGGGTGCTGCGGCCGGCGTCGAAGTCGTGCTTCACCACTCGAACGATCTCGGCCGGCGCGATCCCAAGTACGTCGCGGGCGACAACGGTGCCCGGACTCACAGTATCATCGACGACGAGCACTGCCATCTCGTGACGTCGCGGCCCGTAGACCCAGACGAGCTCTCCATCTTCCAACAGACGTTTGCGCGCATCCGAAGGGTGGAGTCGCACGAGCGGACCACGCTCGGGATCGCCCGCGCGGGTCGCCTGGTATCGCGACACCATCAGCCAGGGCTGGAATCCTTCCATCATGCATCGAGTCTCATCGGCTCGGGCGCGGCGGTCGCGCTGCCAACCGCTACGTAACCGTTGTCGTGCCTGATCACGAGGCGTCTCCGCCAGAGAATGTCCAGCATTCGCGCCGCACGCTCGCGGGACAAACCGGTCGCATCCGCCACCTCGGCGACATCTGCGCTGACGCCGGCGCCAAGGTGCGAGATGATCTCCCACGCAGTTCTCTCGTCGACATCGACTATTCCGACGAGCCGCGACCTCCCGTCCGAGTGCTGCGTGACGAGCGCAAGCTTGTGACGCTCGAGCACTGCCTCGATGGCGTCCATGTGCGACTCGCTGATCCCGCGAAACAGGAAATAGACCTCGCGCCGCGGCGCATCCAGGCTCACGTACTGGAGCAGGAGCTTGGCAACGATCTCATCGGCGCACGAGAAATCGAGCAGCCCTACGTGAGAGAAGTCGATCACAGTGAGTGCGCGATCCCCAATCCGATCCAGCTCCTGCTCTATCTCGCACCTCACAGCCGCCCCGGTGGGACGGGTGACGAGATTCGAGTAGAGCTCACACACGCTCTTCCTGAGCATTGAGCTGACATCGATGTGGTTGATCACGCCACGCGCTCCGGAATCGTTATCTGCACTTGGGCACCTGGAAAATAGGAAAGGTCTTCGAGGAGAGGCTCATCTTCGTCCCAGTCTCCTTTCGGAAGCACCGCGATGCGAGCGGTGCCGCTCCGGATGGAAAGTTTACCATCCCACGTTCCCACAAACTTGCGTACTCCCGCAAGCCCTTGACCGCGGCCCGGATCCCTGAACCGGGAAGCACCGCGCATTACGGTCTCCTCCAGCGCCTGCCCATCGTCCCAACGGTCGCGCTTCTGAAATCCGGGCGCCGACTCCAGCGATTGCTTGAAGCCAATTCCCGGGTCGCACACGGCGATCACGACGACCTTTCTCCCGCCGAGCCGGACGCGCCAGGTGTACGTCTGGACTGCGACCCACCCGCCTCTGCCCGCGTGCTCGACGATGTTCTGGCAGACCTCCGATAGCGCCATCGTGAAGCGCATGGTGATCTTCGCGTCGAGATTCAGGTTCTTCACGAGCGCATCCTGCGCTCTCTGCTGGATCTTGTCCACTACGTCGTGTACGTCGTCGCTCTTGGATATCGACGTTACTTCCAGCAGCACGCTCGTCTCCGCCGCTTTCGTGCTCTTCACGCGGCCCTGAATCTCGTATAGCTCGGCCGCGTGCTTGAAGAAATCCATTCGCGACCAGTAGTGGCTGACGTTCTCCGCCTCAGGAACGTAGAGCACCGGGCGCTCGGCGCGGGATTGGGCGAGCGCCAGCAGAGCCGTCAATCCATACGGGGACGCCCAGCGCGCGTGCCTCGTGTCGACGATGATCTTCTCGTCGAGTGGCAACGGCGCGACTTGATCCAGCACCAGCTCGAATGATTTGTCCTCGAGCGAATGAGGAACGTTGATGATAGTCGTCACTTGGTGCTGAGCTCTCCGCGCAGGTAGTCGGCGAGACCGGTGGCGCCGCGATGGTCCACGTTCCGGGCAGCCGCGTCCAGCGCGCGGTCGAGTGCCACGTCAAACTTATCACCCGCGAGCAGTCGCGAGAAATAGGTGGCGCCCCACACATCGCCGCACCCCGTTGGATCTCCGGAACCTGAATGCCTGGGACGCTTCGCCGGCAATTTCGCGGTGCGGATCGCGCCGCTTGCCGCGGCCAGCCCCGGACGCCGAACGTCGGAAAGCTGCTCGAATCCAGGCGCCGCGAAGTAGACAATGCCGGCCGCGCCGAGCGTCACCGTGAGCGAGCTGACACCATTCGCGAACGCAACTGCAGCAAGAGCCATCGGATCGCTGGCCATCATGTTCATTTCGTCCTCATTCACCTGAATGAGATCGAAGCAGCGGCACCAGGCGGCTGGATTGGGAAGCGGGCGGAGCGTTCTCGTCCCGTTCGGCTGCACCGCCAGCAGCAGCGAGTGGATGTCGCAGTAGATGGGCCCGGTGAAGTGCTGCCGAATCAGCTGCGCCGTCTCGAGATCGAGCTCGAATCCGCTGATCAGATTGATGTACAGCGCGTCGAGATCGGCGAGCAATGGCTTGAGGCCGAGCCAGCTCCAACCAGGCACGCCACCGGAGAGTCGCTCGCAGCGTCGCTCGTCGCTCTGGTAATGCATCACCACTCGGTTGTTCGGATGCGGGACCTCGATCGGACCCACTCCCGGAGCTGCGCGCTCAAGTCCAGCGACGAACTGCCGCGCCGACTGCGCGAGATCGCTGCCGACCTTGAGCACCGGAACGAACTCCCAGTCCGGAGAGAGTGCCGCCTCGAGCGCGCCGAGCGCATAGGTGATTCCGCCCCACTCCTCAACCGGCGCATCGCGGGGGTCGCGTCCGTGGATGACGTCCCACACGAAGCTGCCCATCACGCCGACCCGCTGCTTTCGCTTCATCGAGTCCCGCGGAGATTCATTCTAGAGCTCACCCAGCGTTTGCATCTTGAACGTGGCAATGGCGCCCACCACACCCGCGGAGAGGGGAAGCGCGCCCGGCACGATGCGGCAAGCCTGCACCGCCGGCTTGAATGCGCGGCGCTTTACTTCGGCGCGCAGTGGCTTGAACAACGCGTCGCCTGCCTGAGTCACGCCGCCCGCAAGCACCACGACATCCGGATTGAAAATGTTCAGCAGGTTTGACACTCCCGCCACGAGGAAATGCGCGGTCTCACGCACGACTTCAGTTGCAATGACATCGCCGCGCTTCGACGCCTCGTAGACTGTCTGCGCAGTGATTTTCTTCGGATCGCCGCCCACCATTCCGGCCAGAATCGACTCGCCTTCGTCTCCGCGCAGCGCTTCCCGCGCGCGCTCCGCGATCGCGGGACCCGACGCGTACGCCTCGAGGCACCCGTAGTTGCCGCACTTGCAGCGTCTTCCCGTGGAATCGATCGTCGTGTGACCGATTTCGCCGGCCGCGTCCGACGAGCCGTGATAGAGCTTGCCTTCGAGGATCAGTCCTCCTCCAATGCCGGTTCCCAGGGTCATCCCGATCACGTTGCGCCCGCCCTTGGCCGCGCCGCACCAGTACTCACCGAGCGTCGCACAGTTGGCGTCGTTGTCGAGCGTGGCATCGAGGCCAACCCGCTTGGCGATCTCATCGCGGAGAGGAAAGTTTTTCCAGCCGAGGTTCGGCGTAACGATGACGATGCCTTTTTCGCGATCCAGGGGGCCCGGTGATCCGATGCCTACGCCAAGAAAATCCCCGCGATCAGCGCCGGTTTCCGCCATTGCCTGCGCGATCACCTGCTCGATCATCTCCGCGATCCGCTCGACCACCGACCCCGCGCCACCGGCGGCCAGTGTCAGACGCGTTTGCATCGCGATCTCGCGGCGGCCATCGAGCGGCATCGCGCCGGCCACGATGTTGGTCCCGCCCAGATCGACTCCGACTATGTAACGCTCCTTGACGCTCATACGGGTACCGGTGGGTTGAGGACTTCGACGAGCAAGCTGGAGATATACTCAGGGGCAAGCTCACGCATGCAGCGCCAGTGTCCAAGCGGGCAACGCTGTGGACCATGGCGATGACACGGACGACACGAAAGACCGTCCACACCAGCCACCGCATGACGCTCGGCCAGCGGACCGAACCCGAATTCCGGAACGGTGGGTCCGTAGATCGTGAGCGTCGGCGTTCCCATGGCTGACGCAAGATGCTGCGGCGCCGAGTCGTTCGTCACTATCGCCTGGGCGCGGCCAATCAATTCCGCGGATCCCAGAAGTGAAAGCTCGCCGACGGCGTCGATCACGCAACCATCGGGAAGCGCCGCCGCGATTTCCGCGGCGATCGGAGCGTCCGACTTCGACCCGATGACCGCAATCCGGGCGTGCGGGCTGGTTCTCCGCGCAAGCTCGACGTAGTAAGGCCACCGCTTGGTGCCCCACGCGCTCCCCGGTGCCAGCGCGACAAACGGTTCGTCGAGGCTGCCCGTTCGTCTCAGCATCCGGTCCACTGTGAGGCGCTCCTCGTCGGACGGATAGAGCCGCGGTCGAATCTGGTCTTTCGTCGGTGGGTCGGCACAGTCGGACATTGCAAGAGACCACAAGCGCTCTGCGTGGTGTCGATCCGGCCTGTACGGGCGCTGCTGCGTGTAGAGCGCGCGACCCGTGGAGCTGGCGAACCCGATTCGTTGTTTCGCGCCGGTCATGACAGCGAGCAGTCCGCTGCGAAACGATCCCTGCGCCAGATATGCCGCGTCGTAGGGCCGTCGGCTCCGCAGCTCCCGAATCGTCTGCCACAGGTTCAGCGCCGAACCGTAGGTCCCGCGCTTGTCGTACGGAATGACTTTGCGGATGTCCGGGTTGTTCGCGAGAACCGCCGCTCCCTGTGGGGTCACGAGGACGTCCACCGGGCCGCGCTTCGCGAGCTCCCTGATGAGCGGCGTCGTAAGAACGACGTCGCCCAGAAAGCTCGTCTGGATAACGAGCGATCCGCTCACTCAGTCAACCTGCAGCACGGCGAGAAAGGCCTCCTGCGGTATCTCAACCGAGCCGACTTGCTTCATTCTTTTCTTTCCCTCCTTCTGCTTCTCGAGGAGCTTTCGCTTGCGCGAGATGTCTCCGCCGTAGCACTTGGCGAGCACGTCCTTGCGCAGCGGCTTCACGCTCGTGCGCGCGATGACCTTCGTTCCGATCGCCGCCTGGATGGCAACCTCGAATAGCTGGCGGGGAATGAGATCCTTGAGCTTGTCCGCGATCTTCCGCCCCCACTCGTACGCCTTGTCTTCGTGGATGATGACGCTGAACGCATCCACCGGTTCGCCGTTTATCAGCATGTCGAGCCGCACCAGATCGCTGCGACGATACTCCAGCATGTCGTAGTCGAGCGACGCGTAGCCGCGACTCACTGTCTTGAGCTTGTCGAAGAAATCGAGAATTATCTCGCCCAGCGGAAATTCCCAATCGAGCTCGACGCGTTGGGTGTCGAGGTACGTCATGTTCTTGTACACGCCGCGGCGCTCCGTGCCCAGCGTCATGATCGGCCCGATGTACTCCGCGGGCACCATGATGCGCGCCTTGACGTAGGGCTCCTCGATGTAGTGGATCACCTGCGCCGACGGCATGAGGGAAGGATTTTCGATCAACGTCATCGACCCGTCCGTCTTGTAAACCTTGTATTCGACGGATGGAACCGTGGTGACGAGCTCGAGATCGAACTCGCGCGTCAGACGCTCCTGAACGATCTCCATGTGGAGAAGCCCGAGGAATCCGGCGCGGAATCCGAAGCCGAGCGCGGTCGAAGTCTCCGGCTCGTAGTTGAGCGATGCGTCGTTGAGCTTGAGCTTCTCGAGGGCATCGCGAAGCGTCTCGTACTGCGTGGTGTCCGTCGGATAAAGTCCGGCGAAGACGAAGCTGCGCACGGCTTTATACCCTGGCAGCGCTTCGCTGGCGTGGTTGTCGGCGTCGAAAATCGTGTCGCCCGCGCGCGTTTCGCTGACCGAGCGCACGCTCGCGACGACGTATCCTACTTCGCCGGGACCGAGCTGCTCGGTGGGAACCTGGCGAAGCTGGTTATACCCGACTTCATCCACCTCGTACACCGATTCGCTCGCGCCGAACGTGATGTGCGTGCCCTTTCTGATCATCCCGTCGACGACGCGAACGCTGGGAATGGCGCCCCGATAACGGTCGTAGTACGAATCGTAGATTAATGCGCGGAGCGGAGCCTTCTCGTCGCCTTCGGGGGCGGGGACTTTCCTCACGACCTCCTCGAGCAGCTCCGGAATGCCGATGCCCTACTTTGCGCTCACAAGAAGAATCTCGGCTGGATCGATTCCAAGCAGGTCGGCCAACTCCTGCCTGCGCTGCTCCGGCTCGGCGCCGGGCAGATCGATCTTGTTCAGGATCGGAATGATCTCGAGACCCGCGTCGAGCGCGAGAAAGAGATTGGACAGCGTCTGCGCCTGAATTCCCTGCGACGCGTCGACGACGAGGATCGCGCCTTCGCAGGCTGCGAGCGACCGCGAGACCTCGTATGTGAAGTCGACGTGCCCCGGCGTGTCAATCAGGTTGAGCTCGTATTCCTGGCCCGACTTCGCCGCGTAGGTCATCCGGACTGCGTTGAGCTTGATCGTTATCCCACGCTCGCGCTCGAGATCCAGCGTATCCAGCACCTGAGCCTTCATCTCGCGCTTCTGCAGCATGCCCGTGGCTTCGATCAGCCGGTCGGCGAGCGTCGATTTGCCGTGGTCGATGTGTGCGACGATGCAGAAGTTGCGGATGTGCTCGAGCTTCAAGGAGTTCTCTGGGTTGTGCGGGATGCCGGGGCAGGAACCACGAAATATAACCGTCACGGGTCGCTTTCCCTCGACCGAACGGAAGAAAAAAAGGGCTGCCGAAGCAGCCCTTTTTCTGATCACATTCGACTATGCGGCGACGTCTAGTGCCTGCGCGGCGAAACTGGAGAGCCTGCAGGCGCGGTACGAGGCGCGGCAATCACCGGCGCCTGACGCACGATCGGTCTCGAATATTCCCGCGGGGCCACCGTTCCAACAACAGTCGTCTCGGCGCGACGCTGACGGTTGTGCTCGTCGGGCCGACTAAACTCTGCCGAGCGGCCTACGCGACTTTCATTGGGGGGATCGGCGAAGATCTCCCGCGCACCCCGCCTGCGCTGAGGCGGCAATGGTGCGATCAGGACGTCGCCTGACTGAAACGCCTGACCGCCCTCCGACTCAAACCTCTGACTCTCCTCCGTGAGAGGGAAAGTTCCGAGCGGAGCTGCGCGGTAGCTCTCGGCCGACTC
>DATARP010000239.1:0-5970 GCA_036264075.1 Gemmatimonadaceae bacterium | reverse complement strand
CTGTTGCGCACGTATGCGATGAAATTGAGTATGCGTTAACTTTCTCCGCAATCCAAACCAAGAGTCAGTTGCGAGCATTTGCCATCATAGCATCCGCCAGCATCCTCGCGGCCTGCGCCTCGAAGCCGCCTGAGACCGATGCTTCTCCCGTCCCCCTTCGCCCGCTCGAGCGGATGGCAGGGCAGCAGATCCTCGTATTTCCGGTCCAGTATCTATCTCTGACTGACACGCTTGGCTGGCAGCAGCAGATTCCGAATCGCGCCGCGTTTCTCGCGGCGGTCGACGACCAGATCGAGGCGGCCATGTCCGCTCGCGGGCTCGGCAAGGCGTGGACGTTCGGTCGCGAGGTCGAGCGCGCGTCGAAACTCAACAGCATGCTCATCGCCGATGCACGGTCGCTTTCCGCCGAGTGGCTGCGCGGCCGCGTTCTTTCGGAGACGACGGTGCGTGATCCACTCCAGTCGCAGGTGCGCGGCTTGGTCGGTCTCAAGGGATCGCGCTACGCGCTCCTTCCCGTCGAGCTTCGAATCGAAAACCGTGGCAATGGTATGGGCGTTGCGATTTTGCGCATTGTTATGATCGATTCGCGCATGGCTCTGATTCGCTGGGTGGGCGAGGTTGTCAGCGACCCCGCGAAGACGCTTTCTCCCGCGCTTACGGCCAGCGCCGCGGGCCATTTCGCCGATCTCGTTCTCGCGCCCTGACCCGACACCGAGAAGCGGCTGACATGATCACCGTCTTCCACGTCTCGGACCTGCATTTCGGGTGGCCCGCCGTTCCGGAGCAGATCGAAGCGATCGAGGAGATCATCCAGACGAAGAAGTTCGACGTCGTCGCCATCTCCGGCGATCTCACCCAGCGCGCCAGGGCAGGCGAGTTCCAGAGGGCGGCAGCGTTCATCCGCGACGCCAGAAAGGTCAGTAAGGTCATCACGGTTCCCGGCAATCATGACGTCGCCTGGTGGAAGGCGCCGCTAGGCTTCCGGGACAAGTCGAAGGTCTACGAGAATTACAGGAAGTTCATCGACAAGAACCTGGAACCGGTGCTCCACGTTCCGGGCGCGACCTTCGTCGGGATCAACACCGCGCACGGTGTCACGCGGCGCACCCTGACCTGGAATCTCCGCGACATCTCGATCATCGGCGACATCCACAAGCACCAGCTCGACGAGGCGAAGGAGATCTTCGACAAGTCGCCGCCCAACGATGCGCGGGTGATCATGATGCACCACAACCCCGTGCGTGGCGAGCTGTCCCAGCGCCATGGCCTCAAGAACACGCAGAAGATTCTCGGCGCTTTCGCCGAGATGGGGGTGGATCTCGTGTGCTGCGGTCACGATCACCAGGAATCGGTACACTACATCGAGCACACCCGGAAGGGCACGGTGATTTCGACCGCGGGGACTATCTCCAACAGATCGCGCGGTGGCCGGCCATCGTCCGTCAACGTCATTGCTCTCGGTCCGGAAACGATCGACGTCACGACGCACGTCTGGTCCGGCGACGACGGCACGTTCGTGAAGGGCCCGCACAAGCGCTTCAAGCGGTCGGCGTATGTGGCCGCTTAGACACCGCGACCAGCTTGCGCTGGAGCTGGACGAAGCTCCGCCGAAGAACGCCGAGGAGCTTCGTATGCGCCTCCTGCGACTCGGGCTGGGATCGCAATATCGCGTGCGACTCACGACGAATCGAACCGTCGTCGTGAGCTATAGCGGCGGCGAGCTCCGCATCCATCACAGCTTTCTCGGCGCCGACGAAGAAGTCTGGAAGGCGATAATCGTTTTCGTCCACGGCAGAAACAGAGTGTCAAGACAGGCCGCCCGGAGAACCATCCTCGAGTTTCCGGTCGCGCGAGTGGACGACCCTCCGCGGAGAAGACGCAGGCCCGAGCGAGCGCACCCGGCCGACATTCCCCTGATTCAGGAGCTCGCGCGCTGGCACGCTCGCTTCAACCAGCAGAGGTTCGCCGGCTCGCTCCGCGAAATTCCGATACGGATCTCCAGGCGGATGAAGAGCAGGCTCGGCCACTACACTCCCGCGAGCGAAGGATGCGCACCGGAGATCGTGCTGAGCCGCCGCCACATCAGGCGCGACGGATGGGAGGAGGCGCTGCACACGCTGCTGCACGAGATGGTGCACCAGTGGCAGGACGAGGCAGGCCTCGTCGTCGATCACGGCTCCAACTTCCGAGACAAGGCACGCGCAGTGGGGATCACGCCGTTGGCGTGCCGGGCCGTTGCCTAGACCAACCACAACTACGCTGCTCCTCGCTGCCCGCTAAGCGCTGCCCGCTGTTCGCCGCCGGCAGGTTGACCGTACGAGTGCGATTCGAGTAAAGGTCGAGGACGCCTGCTCAAATCCTTTAATATCTCGTCGCATTAAAGCGCTAAGCGCTAAGCGCAGAGCGCGCAGCGGGTAGCAGGTCGTTGCAGTTTTTCGACGGAGTAATCGCGAGAGACTCGGTGAGGTTATTTTTCCCTCATGCCAACCGACTTCTACAACATCGACTCGGCGCTCTCCGAGGAGGAGCGCGCCGTCCGCGATACCGTTCGCGCCTTCGTCGATGAGAATGTCATGCCCATCATCGGCGACTGTTACATAGAAGGTAGATTTCCAAAGGAGCTCATTCCGAAGATGGCCGACCTGGGCATGTTCGGAGCGAATCTGCCCGAAGAGTACGGGTGCGCCGGCCTCAACAACGTCGCGTACGGCCTGATCATGCACGAGCTGGAGCGCGGCGACTCGGGTGTGCGATCGTTCGCTTCGGTGCAGGGCGCTCTGGTGATGTATCCTGTCTACGCGTTCGGTAGTGAGGAGCAGAAGAAGCACTATCTCCCGAAAATGGCACACGGCGAAATAATCGGATGCTTCGGTTTGACCGAGCCCGATTACGGATCGAATCCCTCGGGGATGATCACCCGCGCTCGTGAGCAGAAAGACGGAAGCTGGGTGATAAACGGCGCCAAGATGTGGATCACCAACGGCTCAACGGCGCAGGTCGCGATCGTCTGGGCGAAAGTCGGCGACGACAAGAGCGACAAAGCGATTCGCGGATTCATCGTTCCTACGGACACGCCGGGATT
Source organism: Gemmatimonadaceae bacterium (assembly GCA_036264075.1). Classification (GTDB taxonomy): domain Bacteria; phylum Gemmatimonadota; class Gemmatimonadetes; order Gemmatimonadales; family Gemmatimonadaceae; genus UBA4720. The sequence goes on along the minus strand of DATARP010000239.1, from coordinate 2,888 downwards.
CACGGCGAAGGACCAGAAAGGAAAGCTCTCGCTCCGCGCGTCCGACACCAGCGAGCTGGTGCTGCAGGATGTGAAAGTCCCCGCAACTGCGCTACTTCCGAAGAGCAGCGGCATCAAGAGCCCGCTCATGTGCCTGACCCAGGCCCGCTACGGGATCGCCTGGGGTGCGATGGGCGCAGCGCAGGGTTGCTACGAGGAGGCCGTCGCATACGCCGGCAACAGAGTGATGTTCGGCAAGCCCATCGCGGGTTTCCAGTTGCAGCAGGCGCGACTGGCGGAGATGCTCACCGAGCTGGTGAAGGGGCAGCTTCTCGCCTTGCATCTTGGCAGGCTGAAGGACGCAGGGACTTTCACGCCACAGCAGGTGTCGCTCGCCAAGCGAAACAACGTCAGCGCCGCCACTGACATCGCGCGCGAAGCGCGCCGACTCCTCGGCGCCAACGGCATCCTTGCCGAATATTCGTCGATGCGCCACATGGCCAATCTCGAGAGCGTCTATACGTACGAGGGCACCCACGATATTCACACGCTGATACTGGGACAGGCGGTAACGGGATTGAGCGCATTCGAATGACCAACGCCTGACGACGAGTAGGCGCCCGATGCGATCCTCTAGAGTCGCGGTCCTGGTGGTTGCTATCGCTCTCGTCGCGGCGGCCAGTGCGGCGTGGCTCTTTCCACGAGCCTTTCCCATCGTGGCGCTCAAACAATCTCTCACGCGCGACGTCGCGCTCGCCCGCGCCGATTCATTCTTTCGGGCTCATTCCCTCGCACCCTCCGGCGCGCGAACAGCGGTGCGCTTCCAGGGAAACGATTCCCTCCGCACCTTCGTCGAGCTGGCGGGCGGCGGTCACGATTCGCTGAACGCGCTCGTACGGGGCAAAGATGTCGCGCCCTTTACATGGTCGGTCCGCGCGTTCGTGCCCGGCAATCCACGCGAAGCGCGCGTCAACTTCGCGCCCGACGGCCGCATTATCGGGTTCGAGCGAAAGCTCGCCGATGCCGATTGGCGGCCCACGGTACGCGCCGATTCGGGCCAACGCCTCGCACAACTCGCGCTCGATACGTGGATAGACAACGGGGCCACTCGCTGGAAGCCCGTCACGGCGTCGTACGAGACGAAGAAGACCAGCGGTCGTGTCGATCGCACTTACACCTTCGAGCGCGTAGACCGACGGATCGGCGGTGCACCCATCCGGGCGGAAGTCGCGATCGCGGGAAACACTCCTTCGCGCGTTCGATCTTACGTCGAGATCCCCGAATCGTTCCGGCGGCGTTACGCCGAGATGCGGTCGTGGAACGACTTGCTGGCGATGCTCGCGAGCCTGGGTATCCTCGCTGTAGCAATCATCGGAATCGTCGCCCTGAGCAGATTCGCGCGGGAGCGGCGGGTCCGGTGGCGCGAGCCGATGATTGTGGGATCGGTGATTGGTCTGCTCGCACTCGCCGCCGGACTGAATGAGCTGTCGGGAAGTTGGTTCGGCTACGACTCGGCAATGTCACCGGCGACGTTCCAGGCGATGCAGGTATTGCTGGCGGTAATGCTCGGCGTGTTCACTGCGCTGCTCGTCGGCTTCACGCTTGCTGCTGCGGAGGCGGCCACCCGGACGGCTTTTCCCCGCCACCTGGATTGGTGGAAGCTGTGGCGGTATCGCGGGACGAGGGATGTCGCTGCCAGGGTTGGCGGCGGCTATGCAGTCGCCACGATTGCATTCGCGTACGTAGCGATTTTCTACCTCGCGACGCGGACGCTGCTCGGCTGGTGGGTGCCCAGCGAGCTGCTCGACGATCCTAATCAGATCGCATCGCCGATGCCGTGGATCTCGGGGATCGCCGTGTCTCTGAATGCAGGAGTATGGGAGGAGTCGCTCTTCCGCGCGCTCCCGCTCTCCCTGCTCTCCTTGTGGATCGGACAGCGACCGCGCCGCCGATGGCTGATGGCGGCCGGCGTCGTTGCGTCGGCGCTCATCTTCGGGTTTGCCCACTCGAACTACGAATCCTGGCCTCCGTATTCGCGTGGCGTCGAGATCTTCCTCGACGCCTGCTTCTGGGGAGTGTTGTTCATCAACTTCGGCCTGCTCGTCACGGTGATCGCGCATTTCTTGTACGATCTCGTGCTGTTCGGATTGTTCGCTGCATCGGGAACGGCTGTGGAGTATCGCGTGACAGCCGCGATCATTCTCCTTGCGCTGCTCGCACCAGCTTTCGCGGTCGCATGGCAATGGGCAAAACAGCGCGGTTTTGTCGCGGCGCCAGAGGACGCCCGGTTCGAGGCGTGGACGCCGCCAGTCGCCAAGGAGGCGCCGGCCCCGCTCGCACCCAGGCGGGCTGGAGTACTCACCGTTCGCTCGCGTCGTCTTGCGATCGCGGCGGCGGTCATCGGCGTCATCTTTACAGTCGCACGTCCGCCGAAGCCCACCCTCGGTCCCGGCTTCACGGCCGAGCGGACGCGGGTGGTCAGGACGGCGGATTCGATGCTCGTCGCGCACGGCGGCAATCCCGCGGGATGGAAGCGGCTCATTGGCATAGGCAAGGACACGCTTGAAGCGTGGCCGCGCTTCCTCCGGCAGCACAAGCTGGTCGGCGAAGCCCAGCGCCTGGCCTCGACCTATGCGCCGGCCACTTGGTGGACGGTTCGGTACGTACATACGGCTGGCACGACGGCGCAGCGCGCTGAAGAATGGCGCGTGAGGGTGTGGCCCGATGGCCGGCCGCTCGACACACGTCACTTGCTTCCGGACTCGGCTCGGCGGGATTCGGCGGATTCGTCCGCCCTTCGTCGCATAGCAATCGCGTCAGTCGCACGCGAGGGACTGGACACATCGACGCTCCAGGAGTCGGAGCTGAAGCAGACGGCCCGCCCGGCGAGACGAGATGCAACCGTCACG
>DATARP010000199.1:0-4129 GCA_036264075.1 Gemmatimonadaceae bacterium | reverse complement strand
GTGCCGCCAGCGATGTCGCCGCCCGTCGAGGGGACCTTTGCCGCGCGCATCGCTGCAGCATTGGCGAGCGCCATGTGTCCATCCAGTCGGTTGATCCAAACCGGATTCTTCGGCGTGACGGAATCGATCCAGGAGCTTTGGGGCAGCTCGCCGCCCCAATTCTGATGGTCCCAGTCGCCGCCGGTAATCCAGGTTCCGGGCTGCACCGTCAGCGCGAAGGCTTTGATGCGCGAGATGAATTCGGCTGGCGTTCGCGCGTCCCTCAGCTGGACCGAGGCCAGGGCCATTCCGCCGGCGAGAAAGTGCACGTGAGAGTCGATGAACCCTGGAGCAACCATTCCGCCCCGCGCGTCGATGATGCGCGTCGACGGACCGGCCAGAGCTCTGATGTCCGCGTTCGATCCGACGGCCGCGATCCGATCACCTCTTAGCGCTACCGCTTCGGCCCGCGATTGTGACGGCTCACCCGTCCAGACCATTCCGTTGACGATCGCGATTGAAACGGGCTCTTCCTTCGATGTCATGGTAGTCGCGCAGCCCTGAAGAATTGCGAAGATAATCGTGAGAAAGCAGACCGTTCCCGACGCGAATCCGGTGTTACGGATGAGCTGCATAATCCGTCTCTGAAGGAGCAGGCATCACTCCGTTTCGGTGGAGTGCCTGGAGCAAGTGAAGCCGCGCAGAAAGCTGTTCGCGCCGGCGATCCCCCTTCAAAAGAGATTGCGTGGCTGGAAAATACCTGCTAATTGCTGCAGCGCTTGTCGCGCTCGCGGCATGCTCGGACAACCCCGCTTCACCGGATCCATCGATGCTGGACGGCAATCAGGGCGGCAATTTGACGGCGCCTCCACTCGCTGTCGGCGGAAACCCTATCGCCAGCGCTTCGTTCTGGGTGAACCCGAATTCCAGCGCGAAGCAGCAGGCCGACGCCTGGGTCGCGACCCGTCCAGCAGATGCGGCGCAGATGGAAAAAATCGCGCGCAACTCGCAAGCTGAGTGGATGGACGGAAGCACTCCGGACATTTTCAAGGCTGTAAACGATGTCGTAACCCGCGCGGCAGCGGTAGGCGCTGCGCCCGTGCTCGTCGCGTACAACATTCCGCAGCGCGATTGCGGTGGTCTCTCCGGTGGCGGCTCGACCATCACGGACTACAAGAGCTGGATTGCAGCTTTCGCCAACGGACTCGCCGGACGCAAGTCAGTAGTGATGCTGGAGCCGGATGCACTGACGCAAATCGACTGTCTATCGCCTGCGGACCAGACAACACGCATCAATCTCCTGCAGTACGCTTTGGCCGTTCTGAAGGCACAGCCGAACGTCGCCGTGTACCTCGACGGCGGCAACTCCTCATGGAAATCGGCCAGCGACCAGGCGAGCCAGCTGAATCGCGCGAACATTGCAGGCGCCGACGGCTTCGCGCTGAACGTCTCGAATTTCCAGCTGACGTCGAGCAGCATCGCCTACGGCAAGGCCGTCTCCGCTCTGACCGGAGGTAAGCACTTCGTCATCGACACAAGTCGCAATGGACTGGGACCGACGTCCGATAACCAGTGGTGCAACCCGTCAGGTCGCGCGCTTGGCAGCCCCAGCACGACCTCCACCGACGATTCTCGCGTCGACGCTTACCTCTGGATCAAGGCGCCCGGCGAATCGGACGGAGCCTGCAGCGGAGCGCCCTTGGCCGGAATCTGGTGGCCGGATTATGCGCTCGGCCTCGCCCAGCGGAGCGCCTTCTAGCGCGTCAGTCCGGGCGCCACTAGGAATGGACGCCCGCGCAGATTGTAAAGGGCCGCCTCGAGGATCAGCGCCGCGGTATTCAGGCTCGCGTCTCCAGTAGGCTGTAGGGTGCCCTCGTAGACACCAGCGCCCCACCCGCGCCCCGGAAGCCCGGCACTCTGCACTGCCTGCAACACCGCCAGCGTGTAAGGCGAAGGCAGCAGCGCGTGCCAGGCGAATGCCGCCTTCGAGCTTATCCAGCGGGGACTCTCGACGAAGGGTCCTCCGGTCGGACCGTCGACGACAAACGAGCGTCCCTGACGGTACACGTCATAGTAGTAGAAGTAGTAAGGCGGATCGGGCAGCGCGTCCTCACTCACCATGGTCAGGATTCCCGTCGATTTGTAACGCGCTTCCTGCGCGGCCAGAATCCGCCACGCCTGTTGCCGCAGCTCCGGCGAGTACCAGCCGGTCTCCATCCCCATCATTATGTAGGGCTCCCCCGTAAGTCGCTCGTCACCGCGCTTGTCAGCGACGATCGAAACGCCGAGCACGCTCACGGGCAGAGCATTCAGGCTCGCATCGAGAGCGTTTTCGGCGCGATATCCCCACAGGGCGAATCCGGCGGCCGCGTATTGCTCGTAACCGATTCTGCCTTCCTGAAACGGGTGCAGCGCACCGGTCGAGGGGCTGAGGTCCTCGCTTTGGAGGTATCCGTTCTTGATCAGGCGCGACATATCCAGACGCTTGACGATGTTCGCCGCCTGCGTTGCAAACTGCGGCTGATTTACTGAGATAATCTTCAGCCAGGTGAGCAGGCGCCCCAGATCTGTGACCGACCAGCCAAAGCCGCGCGACGAGAGACTTTGTTTGCGGTCGATCATCCTTCCCGTCTTCGAATCGTAGGACCTGTTGAAGGCAGCGTTCTCGAACAGATCCGCCTGCGAAAGCGTGTTGAGCGCGCGCTGCATTCTCAGGTTGTAGATCGGATCGCTGACGAGCCCCAGCTCGTGCGCCGAATAGGTCGCAGCCAGACCGCTCGCGATGTCCCACAGAGTCACGTACTGGTAGGTGTCGTGCGCGCGAGCGAGACCCGTCGCCGGCTGATAGTTCCGATCTACGAAAGCCCAGGCGATGCGCGCGGCGTTGGAAAAGAGCTGCCTTTCGTCAACAACGGTGGCTCCGTCGGGAGTCGTCAACGCCGTGGGGCCCGGGACCGGGGCCGGACGGGTAGGCGTCGGCTTGGGCTTCGGTTTCTTCTTCGTTCGGCTCTGGGATTCGACGTTCGTGGCTGAAAGCGCCAGAACCGCCAGCATCGCCAGGCAAAGACGCGTGTTCATCGCATTTGTGGGGGCTGAATGAGGATTCGCTCCCCCGATTCTGCACGAACTTTGCCGCCTGCCTAGGTCGTTGCGGGACTTGGGCTTCCACGACAGGTGGGCGGGCATCACTGGCATCGTAACGCCCTGCTTTTACCGGCTGGGGGTACGAATCTGGCATAGCAACGTGTCACTCATGAGCAGGGGGGACCCGCTCCGGATGACGAGAATGATTCTCGGTCCCGCTCCAGCATCGATGAGTGGAAAGACCTACAACTGAGAGACGAAAATGAGACTGAACAGACATCGGAATGTGGTTCTCGCGGTAGCAGCGATCGCGGGGCTGACGGTGATGGGACGCCCTGCGGCCGCACAGACGCAGCTGCATCCATCCTTTTACGGATCAGCGGAAGCTGATACACGAAATACCCAGTTCTACCTGCTCGGCATGTACGTGGGAATGGGTGGTCTCGGCTGGACGCCGTATTTCAACGTGAACGCGTACCTCCTCGATTATCCGGTCAACGGCACGAAGCGGACATTGTCCGCGGTTTCGCCGTCGGTCGGCCTCGCGTATGCCGGCCGCAACAGCGGCGTATCGTTTGGTGTCGGGTATGCCTTCGTTCACAACCCCCAGGTTGTCGCGCTTGGTGCCGAAGGCGGCAGCAGCAACGGTGTGACAGCAAGCTTTGGAGCATACAGCAACGGATCGGGCAACCGTCCGGTTCACACGCAGCTCCTCTCCAACTACAACTTCGGCAGCCACTATCTTTGGGCTCGCGGCCGTGCCTCCGTTCCATTCGGATACTCGACGGTGCATCCGGCGCGGATCGGGCTCGAGGTCGTAGGTCAGGGCGGCGGCAAGAATGGCATCACCAGCAACTCGTTCCAGGTAGGGCCGACACTCGAGTACGCGTGGACTCCGAACTTCCGCACCACCGGCGTGATCGGTTACAAGAATGTCGGCGGAAGCTTCAACGGGGTATCGTCCTCCCGGGAGTCGGCGGCTTACTTCAAGCTCGAGTTCTCGTACTCACCGTGATTCGGGCCTGACTTGAATAGCGAAAAACCCCCGGCGATCCGGGGGTTTTTT
>DATARP010000165.1:0-10928 GCA_036264075.1 Gemmatimonadaceae bacterium | reverse complement strand
CAAGAACGGCCGAAGCCTGAACCGGGCGTTGGCCAGATTCGGGTTAGGGTGCGCGCGTCCGCTCTCAATCGCGCGGATCTCATGCAGCGGGAAGGCAACTATCCCGTCCCGCCTGGTGTGTCGGCCGAGATCAGCGGGATGGAATACGCGGGCGAGGTCGACGCGCTTGGTCCGGCTGCGACGCTGTGGAAGACAGGCGACAAGGTGATGGGCATTATCGGCGGGGCGGGGCACGCCGAGTATTTGTGCGTGCACGAGCGCGAAGGAATTCCTGTTCCGAAGGCGCTGTCGTGGGAGGAAGCTGCCGCGATTCCGGAGGTTTTCTTGACCGCGTATGACGCGTTGTTCAACCGGTTGGAGCTTCGCGCCGGTGAAACGCTGCTGATTCACGCGGTGGGAAGTGGAGTCGGAACAGCCGCGTTGCAGATCGCGCGCGTAGCGGGCGCAAGTGTGGTTGGAACCGCCCGCGCGGCCGGGAAGATCGAACGTGCAAAGCAACTGGGGCTCGATTTCGGGATCGATGCGTCGCGCGGAGACTGGGTGTCGAACGTCGAAGCGGCCGTCGGTTCGGGACGCGTGAACGCCGTGCTGGATCTGGTGGGTGGGAATTACCTGGAGGGAAATCTTCGCGTACTTGGGTCTCGCGGGCGCATCGTTGTTGTAGGTCTGCCCGGTGGTGCGGTCACCCCAGTCAACATGGGCGTGCTTCTCATGAAGCGAATCACGATCGTCGGGACGACATTGCGCGGGAGGCCCCTCGAAGAAAAGATCGCGTTGGCCCGCGAGTTCTCCCTCCGAATGATTCCGTTATTCGAGAGCAGCCGGCTCAATCCGGTAGTCGATCGCGTTTTCCCGTTTACGGAGATTCGCGCCGCGCACGAGCTGATGGCGTCCAACGAGACGTTCGGGAAGATCGTGCTGCGCTGGGATTGAGTTGGTCTCCGAGAATACGCGGCGGTGGATAGAGGGCGCAACCGGCGGACGGTTGGTTTCGATCGCGGTGCTACCCGGAGCTACATCTTCTCTGCTTCATGCCGTAGAGATCGAAAGCGGTGCCGGAATACGAAGCCTGGTTCTGCGCCGATTCGTGGACCAGAAATGGGTCGAACGGGAGCCGGACCTGGCGGTGCGGGAGGCGCTCAGTCTCCAACACGCCACTCGAGCGGGTTTGCCGGTACCCGAGCTCGTTTCGCTCGATCGGGATGGCAGCGAATGCGGAGTCCCTGCAACCATGGTAGCGAGAATTCCGGGGAGCGTCGTTCTCCAGCCGACGGACCGGAGGGAGTGGCTCCGAGGTTTGGCTAAGTGCGCAGCCCGGATTCATCGCGTCGATGCTGCCGGATTTCGCTGGAAGTATCGGCGCTACAACGCCGGGGAACGACTGGTCGTCCCACGTTGGTCGAAACAACCGCAAGCATGGGCGAAGGCGATCGAAATCGTCAAAGGGGCCCCTCGCTCATACGCGGAATGCTTCGTCCACCGCGACTTTCATCCGAGCAACGTCCTGTGGCAGGACGGCGCGGTCAGCGGAGTCGTCGACTGGGTGAACGGGTGCAGAGGCCCGGCGGGCATCGATGTCGCGTGGTGTCGCCACAACCTGGCAAATCTTCACGGCGTGGAGGTCGCTGACGAGTTTCTGGCGGCCTACATTGCCGAAGCCGGATCTGATTTCGACTACGATCCCTACTGGGATCTAATGTCCGTCGTCGAATTGCTGCCGGGCCCGCCGTCGATGTACGAGGGTTGGAGGGCGGCAGGTGTTCCCAACATTGGGAATGAGCTGATGCGCCAGCGTGTTGACGATTACGTAACGAGCGTTGTCGCCCGCCTCTAGGACTTTCCCTTTCTCCTTCTGCTCCTCCGATCCTGGATGAAAATCGTCGCGATCATCCAGAGCCCAAGGATGCCGGAAATCAGAAACCCGATCGTCCCCAGACTGCGCTGGTATGCCATGAGCAGCCCGCTGGCGACGAGCAATCCGCCGAGCACGAGGCCGGTGAAGATTCGATTCGCGACCTTCTCGAGGCCGAGGAGAAGAGATCCGAGCTGTGGCGTGTCGACGCGGACGGCGAAATCATCCGCGATCAGCTTCTGCGTGAGGACATCCAGGCGGTGCGGCAGCGCTCGGACAAGATCCGACGTTTCCGCCGCCATCTGAAATAGGCGGCGCGGAGACATGTCGCGCTGCGCTCTCTTGTTCGCTATCTCGGCCGTGTAGTCGCGGATTGACTGCGTCGGATTGAAGTTGGGGTCGAGCGCTCGCGTCACCGCATCGAGATTGAACAAAGCCTTGGCCAACAGAGTCAGCTCCGCCGGCAGCTTGAGACCCTCCCGGAAAGCGATGGTGATGATCTCGTAAAGGATCACGCCCGCAGGGGTCTCCTCGACGGTTTGGTTTGCGTGCTTGGCGATCAGGGCCGACACATCGCGCACGTACGCGGTGCGGTTGAACTCCTCGGGCACTTCTCCCATCTCGATCAGCGCTTGCGCCGCGGCGTCGCCGTTGTTTTCAGCCATCGCCAGAAGAAGGCGCACGACGTGGTCGCGCATGGTGCCGGTGAGGTGCGCGGTCATGCCGAAGTCGATCAGGGCGAGCTTTGGATCGTCGCGCGACGGCGCGATCGACCCCGCGGCAGCTTTCGCCTCGTTTTCTGACTGCGTGAGCGCGGTTGCTCCGGGCCTCACGATCTGACGACGATCGTCAGCTGCGGCTTCGGCAGGCGTCCGGGGATTATCTCGACCCGGCAAGACGATGAACACGTTGCCGGGGTGTGGATCTGCGTGGAAGTGTCCGCTGTCCGTGATCTGCTGCAGGTAGGCTTTCGCGAATTCGTCGGCGAGGTCCGTGAAGTCGTACTCGATGCGGCTGATCGGCGGAATGGCGTCGATCTTGACTCCCTTGATCCGCTCCGTCGTCAGCACCTTGTGCGTCGTATACGCGTCGATCACGCGCGGGATGAGAATGTGCGGGAAGGTGGCGAGGGTCTTCCTGAACGCGGCCGTATTTCGCGCCTCCGTGCGGTAGTCGAGCTCTTCGACCAATGCTTGCTCCACCTGCTGGACGACACCGATCAGGTCGACGCGCGAGCCGGCCGATGTATGCTCGGTGAGAAAAGAAGCGAGCTCGCGGAAATACTCGATGTCGTCGTTGAGCTGTTCCCGGAGGTTCGGGCGCTGGACTTTGACGACCACGCTCCGGCCGTCGCGGAGCTCCGCCGCGTGGACCTGCCCAAGGCTCGCGCTGCCCAGCGGTTTCTGCTCGAAGGACGCGAACAGCTTGCTGATCCGCGCGTGCAGCTCCTCCTCGAGCGTTTGCTCCACCTGCTCGTACGGCATCGGCGGAACATCGTCCTGCAGGTGCTCGAGCTCATCGATGTACTGCTTTGGCAGCAGGTCGGGACGGGTGGAAAGGACTTGACCCAGCTTGATGTACGCGGGTCCCAGCTCCACCAGTCGTTGCCGAAAAGCCTTTGCCTTGGCCGCGGATTCTCCTCCGTCCGACCCGTCTCCGGCTGCGACGTTCGCGCCCTCGAGATTCAGCAGCCCCTGCCGTCCGGCGAAGTCGCGCAGGCCATAGTTGGTAAACAGCCCCAGCGTCGCGGCGAGGCGCGGAAGATGCTTCGGCGAAAGAATCATGTGGTACGCGAAGGCAGAATCCATGCCCTGATCGAAGTGGCTCTGTCACGCATGACCGTAGATATTTATCCATGCCCAACAAGAAATCGCACGCCAAGCGCGCCAACGCTGTCAAACGCTCACCCCCGGCCAGGAAGCCGGGGAAACCATCGGGTTCGGGGCGGGTGAAAGTCGTGAAAGTGTCAAAACCGTGGGGGCACGAAACCATCTGGGCCCAAACGGATCGCTACGTGGGGAAAATTCTGCACATCAACGCGGGCCAGGAGCTTTCAGTGCAGTATCACAACAGGAAGGACGAAACCGTACACTTGCTCTCGGGAGAGCTCGTTTACCGCGTTCAGAGCGATGCCGATTTGCTGGAGGACGTTCAGCTCAAGCTGGGCGAATCCTTCCGCATTACGCCCGGCACGATCCACCAGATCGTGGCGCTGACTGACTGCGATGTTCTCGAAGTATCGACACCCGAGCTCGATGACGTCGTGCGGCTGAGCGACAAGTACGGGCGGGAGGGAACGAGCGCGCCATGAAAGTGATCATTCCGCTGGCCGGCAAGGGAACGCGCCTCCGTCCGCACACCCACCTGACGCCGAAGCCGATGATGAAGGTCGCGGGCAAGCCCGTGATGTCCTATGTGCTCGACGAGCTGAAAAAGCTCGGCAACGTCGAGCAGATCGTCTACATCACTGGGCACCTCAAGGAGAAGGTCGAGGAATTCGCGCGATCCGAGATAGAAGTCCCGTCCGTCTTCGTCGAGCAGAGGATTCAGGACGGCACCGCCGGCGCCGTCGCTCTCGCCAAGCCGTACGTCGACCAGCCGGTGCTCATAATCTTCGTTGACACGATTTTCGACGCAGATCTTTCCAAGGTGAAGACCGTCGACGCTGACGGAATCATCTGGGTCAAGGAGGTCGAGGACTACCAGAGGTTCGGAGTCGTCGTGACGGACAAGGACGGCAACATGACGAAGATCGTCGAGAAGCCGAAGACGCCGATCTCGAAGCGCGCCAATATCGGGCTGTACTACATCAGGAACTGGAAGTTGCTGTACGAGGGCATCGATCACGTCCTGAAGCAGCCAAAGAATCAGGGCGAATATTTTCTCACCGATGCGTTCCAGTACATGATCGACAAGGGCGCCAAGATCAAGGTCGTCGACGTCGAAGGCTGGTACGACGCGGGAAAAATCGAGACGATGATCGAGACTAACCAGGCGATGCTCTCCCGGGGCCGCGCCCGCCGCCCAAGGGACTCCGGAGACTCGATCATCATCGATCCGGTTTACATCGAAGACAACGTGACGCTCAGGAACTCGAAGATCGGGCCGAACGTTTCCATCGGAGCGGGATCGGTGCTCGAAGGCGTGGAGATCAGCCACTCGATCGTCGGCTCGAAGGCAACGATAAGGAAATCCACTCTGCGCAATTCGCTGGTTGGAGATGACACGATCATCGAAGGCATAAAAGGAGAGGTTACAGTCGGAGACAACTCAGAGGTGCACGCATCGTAGAGTCGTCTTCCGGGAGCAGCCCGAAGCCAAAGCTCGGGCGAAACATCCTCGGTCTGAGCGCGGTGAGTTTTTTCACCGACGTTTCGACCGAGATGATTTATCCGCTCCTCCCCGTGTTCCTCGCCAGCGTGCTCGGCGCGAACGCGAGCTTCATTGGCGCCATCGAAGGCGTGGCGGAAACGACGGCGTCGCTGCTCAAGCTCGTCAGCGGCTGGTGGTCGGACAAAGTCGGCAGCCGCAAGAGGCTGGTGGTGATCGGGTACGGCATTGCGTCCGTCGTGCGGCCATTCACAGCGATGGCCGGAAACGCGAAGCAGGTGCTGTTCATCCGGCTTACGGATCGAATCGGGAAGGGAATCCGGACGTCACCGCGTGACGCGCTTCTCGCCGACTCCGCACCGATCACTGCGCGCGGACGGGCGTTCGGGTTTCACGCGGCCGCCGACAACGCAGGCGCGGTCGTCGGACCGCTGCTCGCGTTTCTATTCCTGAAGCTGCAGGGTGTGGGCTCATTCGAGACATCGAAACGCCTGATGCCCCACGACGAGCAGGCGCTGCGCAACGTGTTCTGGCTTTCCGCTGTTCCCGCGCTGATAGCGATGATCGTGCTCATCATCGTCGTGCGCGATGTCCCAAGGGGGGACGCGTCGGAGAAGGGTGGGACCGCGCCCGCATCCACGACGAATATCGGGGGCGGACTCTCGAAACGCTTCTGGGCCTACCTCGTGGTGATTCTGCTCTTCACGCTCGGAAACTCGACCGATGCCTTCCTCCTTTTGCGAGCGAATCAGCTCGGCGTTCCGATCGCACTGGCGCCAATTCTCTGGGCACTGCTCAACTTCGTGAAATCCGCGACCGGTACCTATGGCGGTGGACTGTCGGATAGGCTGGGACGAAAGCCACTGATCGTTGCTGGATGGCTCCTTTATTCCGCGGTCTACTACACCTTCGGGTGGGCGACCGCTGCGTGGCAGGCTTGGGCTCTGTTCGCGGTGTACGGGATTTTTTACGGGGCCACCGAGGGTACCGAGAAGGCCCTCGTCGCCGATATTGTCCCGCATACCCGCAGGGGTTCGGCATTCGGCTGGTACAATCTCGCGATTGGCCTGGGCGCTCTCCCCGCGTCTCTCATCTTCGGCGCGATCTGGGACCGACTCGGTGCGCCAAGCGCGTTCGTGTTCGGCGCCACGCTCGCTCTGGTGGCAGCGCTGCTCATGGTGTTCGTCGCTCCGTCTTCCACAGCGCGAAGAGAAGTGGTCTCGTAAGCGACAAGAGGCTTACGCTTTCCTCCTCACGGTCCGGTAAGGTGCGCACTTCACCAACCGCACCATCGCCGAGGAGGGAGTATGAAACACACAAATGGCGAAGGAGTTCTTTTTGTTGCGCTGCTCGCGGCAGGAGTTGCGTGCGCCGATCCCACGACCCGAACGGTCGGTCTGGGCGCGCCGCAGAACGCCCAGAGCAAACCCACGCCCTCCTCACCGACCGACGAGAGGGCCGCGCTGTCGAAGATCGCGCGGCTGGTGGCGGTGGCGATGGACAATGAGCCCGCGCGGCAGCATCTGAAACGAGACATGAGGTCGGCGCCCTTCCGCGAGCACAAGCTCGAGCTTGCTCCGTACCTCAAATCAAAGGATGGAAAGGCTCTTCTCGACCGAATGGTCGGGGCGAGCGGTGGAACCGAGGCGGATCTGCTCAGCGAGCTCTCTGGTATCCGCAGGCTGGAGTTCTATATGCCAGTGCCAGCCCACCGTGAAAACTGGACCGGCAGCGCCGATGTGCTGGTGGTTTCACAGCTGGGCGAGGCCGAGCCGATCGTCGCCTTCGACGAGAAGGGGGTCGACGTTGCGCTGGATCGCAACGTCGCTCCGACGCAGCCGACGCTGTCGATTGTTCCGGTGGAAACCCGGTTCGACCAACCGATGCCGTCCATCGCGTCCAGAAATGTGCGCGACAAGAATGGCAGTGCGATCGGAACGCTCGAACCGATCAAGGTCAGCACGTCGAATCTTGTCGCGTGCGACGCCGCGTGTGGCGGGGGAGGCGGCGGTTCCAACCTGGTAGTCGCGCCGGGCCTTTACCTCGAGTACTCGCGCCTGCTCGACATGAAAGAGCCGTGGTTCCGCGGAGATCCGGAAATCGAAGTTCACATCCAGGGACCGACCAGCCAGCTAGCTCCGACTTATGGAGAGAACATATCCTGCTCGGGTGAGCATGCGCCGATCCCAGCGAAGGTATTCGACCAGAACACCGGGTTCTGGGAGGGAAGAGTCTTGCTCTTCTCGAAAGACGAGACCGCCGCGTTCCTCGCCAAGTTCCAGCAGGGATTTCATGTGCTCTTCTGGGAGGACGACAACGAGCCGTGCGTACTGAAACTCGACTCGAACGCGCTTACGGAAATATTGAAATCCACTGCAACGGCGTTCAGCACGGTGGCGATCAAGGTTCTTCCGGGCGCGTCGCCGCCGATTATCGCCGGTTTATTCCTGGCGACCTTTTTCTCGAACGCAGCGCCGTGGCTCCTGACGAACGATGATTTTCTGGGGGCCGCCGTCGACCAGGCGAGCGCGGGCTATTACTACGCCGGAAACACGCACGTGATAATGGACGGAACGACGCTCAACGGGCGCGCGACGATCGTGTACCGACAATAGCAAAAAAGGGGAATGACATGTCACGCATGCTGGCTTTTTGCGCAGTAATCTTTCTCGCCATAGGACCTGCTCTGATGACCGCTCAGGAAGCAACGTACGACGAAAATGCGTTACGGGTCGACCGTCAAGGCGGCACAATCAGCATCGTTCGGGGCACATCAGAAACAGTCGTGTTGAAAGTGGGAGCTTTTCGGGCAGCGAACGTCGCGGGAATCGTGAGCCCGTCGCCGAACGCCGTCACGCAGGCGAAAATGTTCGAGCACGACTATCGCGCTGGAACATGGATCCTGTCCCTTGGAATAGCCACGCTGGGCGCTGCGATCGGGAGCAATCAGATCGCTGACCTTAACCGCATGGTTCCGACCGGTCTGACGATCGCCAGTGTGTCGTTTATCACTTACGGCGGGTGGAGACTGGGGAACGCCTTAACAGCGCTGTCCAGGTCCATCTGGTGGTACAATCGGGATCTGAAGAGGTAGGAGAGGACGTAGTTCGGATGTACACCTCGGGTTGCCCGAATCGTCTCTATCGGGACAGTTCGGGCAATCAACGAGGGACAATGAATTCGAGATCTTTTTGGGCGCTGACGTTCGGCGCTGCGCTCATAGCTGGTGTGGCCGCCGATGCAGGCGCGCAGGCCAGGAACAAGGAAGAGACATCAGCCGGCTCGGCTCCGGCCAATGAACCGGCCACTGTGTCCGAGCATGCGACAGACTCTACTCGCACCTACGCCACTGGTGCGCTCCGGTTCGAGTCGAGCTGGGGCAACGTCAGCATCATTCGTGGCGCGGACGGGCCCGTGATTGGAAACCTGGGCTGGTTTCGCGAATTCGATCTGGAGCAGTTGCTCGCGAGATCTCCATCGGCGGTCGCAGATGCGCGCGTTTTCGAGACCAACAACTTTCGCGGATCCGTTGTCACCGCAATCGGCGCTACGACCACGCTGATCGGAGTTATCGTAGCTGCGAACAGCTCCAATAACGCTTCGAGTCCCGTGCTGATCATCGGTGGCGTGGGAGCTATGGTCTGGGGCGTCCAGCACCTCAGCACGAGCTACTCGGCGCTGTCGCGAGCACTCTGGCGTTACAACCGCGAATTGGCGCGCTAAGAGCGCGTTAGCAGCACTTCGATCCGGACTTGTTGTAGCGGTCGTTCATCCGAGTGTGATTGAACTCCGTCTCAGTCATCACCCTGTCCCCGGGATGCGCGCTGTGCATGTGGGCGAGGTAACGCTCGTAATCCGGCGCTCCGACGACTGCGCGAACGAACGAGACTGACTGCGACAATATTGTGCTGATAAAATCGATCATCGATTGGATTTGCCGTTGGGGAGGTATCTCTCGAACAGCTCGAAGATCCGCCGGTATTCATCTGCCCACGAGGAAGGTCTCACGAATGCGTGGTCCTCCACGGGATATGCTGCCAGCTCCCACCGCGTCTTCCCAAGCTCGATCAATCTCTCGGTAAGCCGAACGATATCCTGAAAGTGGACGTTGGTATCTACCATCCCGTGCGCCATCAGCAGCGGGTCTTCGAGACCTTCCGCGAAGTATATAGGTGACGACTGACGATACGACAGCGTATCGTTTTGCGGCAAATTCAGGATCTCTGAGGTATAACCCTGATTGTAATGTGCCCAGTCGGTGACACTTCTGAGAGCGGCTCCTGCCCCGAAGTGTTTGGCCTCAGTAAAGAGGGCCATGAGGGTGATGAAACCCCCGTAACTTCCGCCGTATAGCCCGATCCGCTCCGGATCGATCTGGTAGTTCGCATTGAGGT
Source organism: Gemmatimonadaceae bacterium (assembly GCA_036264075.1). Lineage (GTDB taxonomy): Bacteria > Gemmatimonadota > Gemmatimonadetes > Gemmatimonadales > Gemmatimonadaceae > UBA4720. Next base: position 1,352 of record DATARP010000165.1, on the reverse strand, counting down.
AGCGGGATGCGTCGACCTGATCCTGGAGGTCGCGTCCGCCCATGTGACGATAGATGGCGGTTCGCCAGTCCCGTCCGTACCCGTCTGATCCCCGGTAATCCAAATCGAGGACGGTGTAGCCTTTCGATGCGAGGAACTGGTTGAACATGTATTCGCGCGGATACTCAGACCAGAAATTGCCGACGTTGTGCAGGTATCCGGCGCCGTGCACGAAGACGACCGCCGCTCCGTTGGACTGGGCGTGCATGTCGCTGGGCTTGTAGATGTGCGCGGGCACCTGGACTCCGTCCGACGCCGGAATCATCACGAGCTCCGGGACGATCCAGGGAAACGAAAGCCATTCGGCGCTCGGTGAAACGGTGAGCTGCGACATCTCAGCGCCAGGCCGATTCTGCAACAGGAAGAGATCGGGCGGCCGGTTGACGTACGAGTAGACGTCGGCGACGAGCTGTCCGTCGGGAGAGACGATGGCCGTGTGCTTCCCGGATTTGCTCGTGATTTTTTCCAGCGCTCCGCCGGCCGCGGACATCCGGTACAGGTGCTGCTCGAACGGAGAAACCTGATTCGTCTGCAGATAAAACCATCGCTCATCCGGCGAAAGCGCAACTCCGCGAACTTCCCACCTGCCCTTCGTCAGCTGCTGTTTGCCCGTCCCGTCGGGGCCAATCGTGTATAGATGGGAAAATCCGTCGGCCTCGGATGCATACCATATCCGCCGGCCGTGGTCGTACCAGCCTCCGCATTCGCTGCACGGGCCGCCGATCCAGGCGGTGTCGCGTGCGGCCTCGAGGGTTGTGATCTTTCCGGTCGGGTCGACCGTTTCCAGCAAGCGTGACTTGTTGTCACCGCTGAAGGCGTAGATCAGTGCGCGAGTGCCCGCGTCGTTCCAGCCGAGCAAGTCGTAGGCGCCAGTGGTGGTGTCCGAGGAGAACGGCTTGAGCCAGGTCAGAGTCGCGCCTGGCAGGTTGATGAGGGCGATGCGTCCCTTCTGCTCCGCGTCTCCGACTTTCGTCCGGACCTTCAGCTCCTCGGTATACCCGCTTCGCGTGACGTACTGCGGAACGTCGGTCGTGCGGTTGCCCGTCACCGCTGTGCGGGTGGCAATGAGAAGCGCGGTCCCGGTCGGCGCGACAGAGAAATCCGAGACCTGCTCGCCCGCCTGCAGGTAAAGTGGCTTGAGCCCCAGGGAATCCCGCTGCAGGCGCTCGGCGCGCGCAATGCTGTCGGCCCGGATGCGGTCACGCACCGATTCGAACAGATCGCGCTGCTGCTGCTCGAGTCTCCCCCGCTGGCCGACGGCCTTTGCCGAATCGGTGACGGGTTGCGGGCCCTGACGGATGTCCGTCAGCTGT
>DATARP010000137.1:0-9454 GCA_036264075.1 Gemmatimonadaceae bacterium | reverse complement strand
GCTTTTGCGCAACCGGTGCGACGCTCGAAGTAGTTGGGTTGTAGCGCTCCGAGGAACTACGCGGTACGGCCGTCGTGCTCATTCGCCCTCTCTGAATCGGTGGTCTCGAGCCCTGCTATATATACGAGTGGCCACCCATCGCGTTACCGCGACCGGCGACTAGAACACGGGCTTGAGCGGAGGAGACCAATCCGAGAGGCGCGCGTCACCGGATTGCGTGAGCTGGCGTAGCCTGCCCGTCTTCTTGTCGAGCACCCAGATGTTGCGCTGCTCTCCGATCGCGCCCAGACGACGGGTGATCGAGAGGTGACGCCCGTCCGGTGCCCATGAAGGATCCTCGTTTTCTCCTTCTGACGTGAGCTGATGCATCACCCGATCCTTCAATCCGATCGTCCACACCTGGAAGTCGCCGTTCTGCTGCTGGAACGCGATCTCGTCCCCCAGGGGCGACCAGTCCGGCCCGGTGCGATAGCTCCGCTTTCCAGGCACCACGGGCGTCAGCAGCCGCAGGCCGGTGCCGTTCACGTTCATCGTGTACAGTTGCGGCGTGAGCGGCACCGGCGACATGAACACCACCTGCTTTCCGTCGGGACTGAAGCTCGGCGACGTGGTCTCGAAGCCGGTCCGTCCGACGAATGGCTGCGCCACCGTATCATCACCCGTGGCGCTCGCCAGGAATAATTCCGCTGGAGAATCGCCGCCGGCAGCCCACACGATGTTTTTCCCGTCCTTGGTGTAGACGGGCGTGATGTTGAGCCCGCGCTTCGACGCCGAGAGAAGACGCGGGCGCAGAGTACGCAGGTCTATCTGGCCGATTCGGGTACCGCGATCGTCCGCATCGACGTAAACGATCGATTTGCCCGACGGATGCCAGGCTGGAGAAAGCGCCGCGCCGACCGTGGGAAGTATGCGCTCGTTGGCTCCATCGCTGTCCACGACCTTCATCACTTTACCTTCGACGAACGCAATCCTGGTAGATGCGATCCCCCGCGTCCCGGTGATCCAGCGCTCCAGCTCGTCGCTTACACCGTGGATGGCGAGGCGCCGCTCGATCCCTGCCGAATCCCGTATTGCAGAGTCGCGTGCCGCCACCCGCGCAAAAAGCGAGTCGTAGTGCAGTGTGTCCTGTACGGCTGCTGCCCGGAGCATCACATCGCGCCGGTCCAGCTCGCGTGCGACCGAATCGCGAGCGGCCGCGCTGAGGCGAGCGGCGACTCGCTGTCCCGGGCGCTTGAGTGGTGCGGGCCGCGCGGCTTCGCGCACGAGACTGTCACGAGCGGCCGAGTCAGCCGCCAGCGCCACCTCGGTGGCTCGCGTCCGCATCCCCAGAAGTCGGGAAAGCGAGTCACGTACAGCAGGAAGCCTGTTGGGCGGAAGCTTTGGCAGCCGGAAAAGGCCTTGCTGCCGCAGCGTTCCCTTTGGGTCGAAGACCTCGACGCGCAGTCCGCCGCTCGAGGTGGGTCTGGCGCGGAGAAGAAAATTGGCGCGAGTCTGCGCCAGTGGAGAGAAGTTTATGCTGGCGTCACCAGGCTTCCAGATGTCGGCCATGGTGGTGCTGTCGAGGATCAACGGCTGGATCCGGTCGCCGTAGTCGAAGTCGCGCTGTATGATCGTACGGGTCGAATCACCAGGAGTGGTATCGATCGGCAGCACCACGACGGCCTGCGGGACATCTATTGGGCGCTGTGGCTGTGGTCGAGCTGGGCGAACTTGCCCGTGCGCCGCCGGAGCGATTGCGATAAATGCCGCGGCTCCCCGTAGAAGGTTGCGATAGGTCATCTTCCGTTCAATTTACGCGGTATCGCAATGGTGTACCTACGCGCCAAAGCCGCGGAGTAAAAACCTCCGCGGCTTTGTCGTGATCGGGGTGCCGTTACTTCTGGAGATGGAACTGAAACGGCATCTGCACGAGCTGCTGTACTTTCTTGCCCCCGATCTGCGCCGCCGAGAATCTCATACGGGGGAGCGCATCTTTCACGGCGGCGGTGAACGCCGGATTGCTGGAGCTTAGAACCTTCAGGGAGCCGCCTTCGTACCGGCCGCTCTCGTTGACTACGAACTGCGCGAGGACCTGGCCTTCGACGCCCGAGTCCTTGAGCGAGGCTGGATATTCCGGGGCTTCGCCGCCGATCTTGACGACCGGTTTCTCGACCTGGAACTCCATGTATGGGCCGTGGTCGGCAGCACCGGCCAACTTGCCGATATCGCCTTCCGTCCCGGTTCCGCCCTTCACACCCTTGTCGGAACCGCCAGCGACGCCCTTGCCACTGAAGTCATTCTCATTCGTGACCGCCTTCGACAGATCGATTGACGGCAGGTTGGTCGGAATGTTGACCGGTGGAACCACGACCTTGAACCCCTTCGGAGGCGCTGGAGCCACTTCCTTGGGCAATCTCGGCAGGTTCACGACCTTGGGCGCAGGGGCCTTGGGCTTGGGGGCCTCTTTGGGCGGAGTCGGCTCCTTCTTTGGCGGAGGCGGCACATCCTTCTTCATGGCCACAAAGCTGACCTTCGTCTCCTTCGGCTTCTCGGCGCGCCGGACGCCTGCCCGGGCGGTCGCAAAGATCGCGAGAAAGAGGATGCTCAGGTGCAGGACTATGCTGAATATGGTCCCCCCGGGGGACCGCTTTTTATTCTCTTGTTTCGATTCGAGTAGTCTCATATTGCTCCCCTGTAAATGCTGCCCATCTATATAGCAAACGGTTGGCCAAAGTGGCCCGTTTTAGGGCGTCCTAAATGGCTTAATTTGGCACGATTTTCCACCACTGCTGAGCTCCCGAGTGACCATTCGGAGACAGTGGATTCGCGAGGACGGCCCGCACCTATAAATGCAAAAAGGACGCGGGTTTAGCCGCGTCCTTTCCTGGATCATTCGAGAGCCGCTTCGACCGTGCTAGCCCTTTGTTGTCTTCTTTCTGGCGGGAGCCTTTTTCGGAGCGGGTTTTACCGCCGCTTCGGCGGCTTTCGTGGACGCCGGAGTGATCGCATTTATGCCGGCTTTTCTCGTAAGAATTCCGCACATCGATTCGAATGCATTTCGGCCCGGAGTTCCCGGTTTCGGGCGGTCCCAGACCATGTGCGCCTGATCGCGCGGATCGACCTCACCTTCGTCTCTGACGAGGATGTTGTTCCCCGCGTAGACGGTGCTTCGGACGCGCTTCACTCGAACCGGGGAGCACCTCACGTAAGCCCTTTCCACCAGCCGGGTGTATTGCTTCTTGTTCTCAAGAACGCGCGGCTTGGTGTAATCCCAGCTGGTAACTGTGGTCCACGTGCCGGGCGACTGGAGCGCGATGCTCGCCGTGTCGAAGATGACCGCGACGTCGGCGTCCTTATAAACCTGGCGCCACGGTGCCTGAGCGTGCGCGCCCATTGGCAAGGCGGTGAATGCGGCTGACAGAACGACTGTACTCACAAAACGAATCATGAAATCTCCTGGAGCCCGCCACCTCTGGCCGGCTGTAATCGAGGTGACAGCGGTAAGAACGATCTTTGTAGGCTTGGATTATATACACCTCAAACGCGAAGGCGCCACTCGCCCCGACCAATGAAGTTTAGGCTTTCGCGCGCGATCGCACCGGCGGCAATGACCATCGCCGTGGGCGTCGCCCTCTATCTCCTCGATCGCGATCTCAAGCTTTACCACTACCGCGATCTGATGCGCCAGGTCTGGGTGCTTCCGCATTCACATCTCGCCCTCGCGTTGCTCCTCACCGCCGTCGCCTATGCAGTGCTTCCCGGGTACGACGCGATCGCCCTCTCGTACGTCGATCATCCGCTGCCGATCCGACGCATCGCTTTCGGATCCTTCATCGCCTACGCCCTCAGCCACAGCCTCGGCTTCCCGCTGCTGAGCGGTGGTCCGGTCCGATACCGATTCTGGAGCGTGTGGGGACTCTCGACGTCGGAGATCGCACAGGCGATAAGCTTTGCCGGAGCCACGTTCATCATCGGCATGATCGCCGTCGCGGGAGGAGTTTTCCTGCTCGAGCCGCGCTCGACGATCGAGCTGCTCCACCTGCCGGTGAGCACACTCAAGCCATTCGGAGTTGTCTGTCTTCTGGTCGTCGCCGGCTATCTGGTCCTCAGCACAACGCGATACAAGACGTTTCGTCTGTTCGAGTGGGAGTTTCCGGTGCCCTCGATGCGGCTGGCTCTCGCGCAGCTCGGCGTGGCAGTTGTGGACTGGAGCGCCGCGGGGGCAGTGCTCTACGTGCTCCTTCCCTCGGGTTACCGATTGTCTTTTCTGCCGGTCCTCGGCGTCTTTCTCATCGCTCAATTCGCCGGAATTCTTAGTCACGTTCCGGGCGGACTCGGCGTATTCGAGGCTATCGTCGTGCTCCTCCTCGGATCGCGTGTTCCCGCCGCATCAATCGTGGGGGCACTCGTCGCCTATCGGTTCGTTTACTATCTCCTGCCGCTGGTGCTGGCTCTCTCGTTCCTGATTGCGTTCGAGGTGCAACGCCAGCGCGATCGGGTCGCTGAGGTTGCGACTCTTGCCGGTGGGTTTGTGGGACGATGGATACCGGCGATCCTTCCGCAGATTCTTGGCATCGCGACGTTCGTCGCTGGAGTGATTCTCATCGTCTCCGGCGCGACACCGGCGGCGCGCGGCAGAGTCTCGGCGCTCGATGCCGTTCTGCAGCTGGGGATCATCGAGCTCTCCCATTTCGCGGCGAGCCTCGCAGGAGCCGCGTTGGTAATTCTTGCCTGGTCGATCAGACGCAGGCTGGACGCAGCATACAGCCTGACGATCGCCGTGCTCGCGATCGGCATCGTGACATCGCTCCTCAAGGGGCTCGACTGGGAAGAAGCATTTGCGCTGACGATTGTGCTTGCCGCGCTTATTCCGTCGCGGCGCGTCTTTTACCGAAAGACGGCGATCATGAGCGAGCCCTTCAGCTACGGATGGATTGCTGCCATCGTCGTCGTTGGAGTGGTCACCAGCTGGCTCGCGTTTTTCTCGTACCGCAACCTCGATCTCACCAGCACGATATGGCTCCAATTCAGCGGCGGTGGAGGAGACGCGCCGCGGTCGCTGCGAGCGATGATCGGCGTCCTGGGTGCGCTGATGCTCTTCGCGCTGACTCGCAAGCTGCGCCACGCCGAGGCGGAACCAGAGGTGCCATCGCCCCGCCAGCTCGACATCGCCGCGCGCATCGCCTCGTCCTCTCCGGAAACGATTGGCAACCTGGCGCTGCTCGGAGACAAATCCCTGCTCTTCAGCGATTCCGGGAAGAGCATGATCATGTACGGCGTCGCCGGCCGCAGCTGGATCGCCCTCGGCGATCCGATCGGGATCGAGAGCGAGCGCAGCGAGCTGGCGTGGCGATTCCGCGAGAGCGCCGACCGGCACGGCGGGTGGCCGGTGTTCTACGAAGTCAGCGCCCGGCATCTCCCCATCTACATCGACCTTGGCCTCACTCTCTTCAAGCTCGGCGAAGAGGCGATGATTCCGCTCGCGGATTTCTCGCTCGAGGGCGGGAGTCGCAAAGCGCTGCGACGCACCCGAAAGGACGCATGCAAGGCCGGCGCGACGTTCGAAATGATTCCGGCGGAAGACACAGCCGCCTTCATCCCGGTGCTCAAGCAGGTATCTGATGAGTGGCTCGCGTCCAAACGCACCAAGGAAAAAGGATTCTCCCTGGGTCGGTTCGACGAGCGGTATCTCCGGACCTCTCCTGCAGCGCTGATCCGCGTAGGGGACGCAGTCGTCGCGTTCGCGAACGTGTGGCTCGGCGCTGATCGGACCGAGATTTCGGTGGATCTGATGCGCTACACGAGCGTGGCGCCGCCTGGAGTGATGGAATTCCTCCTGATCGAGCTGATGCTGTGGGGAAAGGCAAACGGCTATCAGCGGTTCAATCTTGGAATGGCTCCGCTTTCCGGGATCGAGAATCGAAGTCTCGCGCCGTTGTGGAACCGCGTCGGCGCTTTGCTTTTCAGCCGCGGAGAGCCGTTCTACAACTTTCAGGGACTCAGGCTGTACAAGGAGAAGTTCGATCCGATATGGGAGCCCAGGTATCTCGCCTCTCCGGGCGGCCTGGTGCTGCCAAGAATTCTTACGAACGTCGCCTCACTCATTTCCGGAGGGTTGGCAGGAGTGGTGTCGAGATGAGGCTCAATCGCGTCGTGCTCCCAATTCTGGCGGCCTTGCTCTCCACGCGGTGCACGCCCGCGCATTCCTCCTACGTGCCGCGCGACGCCTATCTCCTCCGGCAGCCACTCTATTTCTACCCGGATGAGGGAACCGTCAGGCACCCCAAGGCTGGCGTCTTTTTTCTGGGAAACGACCTCGGGTTCTGGGAGCCGCATCAGAAGCTCGCCGAGCGCCTGGCCGCGAAGGGATACGCCGTCGTCGGATTCGATGTAAAGAATTTCCTGGATCGCCTTCCAGACTCCTCGCTGCTGCGCGACAGCGTCCTCGCGCACGGCCTGCCGATCCTTGTGCGGCGCTCGATGCACGAGCTCGGAGCCGATTCGGTGCCCGTGATCATCGCCGGACATTCGTTCGGCGCCGATATCGCGCTGTGGGCGGAAGCAAATACGCCGATGCCCGGCGTCATTGGAGTGCTTGCGCTCGGGCCTACGAAACGGGATCACCCGACGGTTACGCTCAACGACAAGATGAACATCGGAGAGCCCACAGAACCCGGCAGCTTTTCAGTCGCGGATCAGATCCGCAACACGCCGCCGAAAGTTCACATCGAGCTGCTCCGCGGCGCGAGCGACAAGGAGCGCAAATCCGATAGGGAGCTTATTTCGGCGGGCGGAGCGCGCCTGGGCTATACGGTAATCCCTTTCGCAGCGCACTCGCTGAAGTCACTGATAATCGCCGGTCCGATGATCGAACGCGCGCTCGATCGCCTCGTCGCCAGCCGGTAGCCGCGACGTCGTCTCCTCGGAGATCTCGCGAAGCTCCTTCTCGTTCATCGTCCGAACGATCGTAAGAATTGCGGCGAGGAGGGGCACCGCCACCAGCAGTCCAAGGAAGCCGAACAGGAGTGCCATCAGCGCCTGAATCCCGAGCGTCATCGCAGGCGGGAGATTCACTCCGCGCTTCATCAGCACCGGGACAAGCACGTGATTCTCCACGAACTGGATCAGGATGTAGCCGATTCCTACCACGAGCGCCTTGTGTGGAGAATCGATGAACGCCATCGCGATCGACGGAATCGCGGCGAAGATGGAGCCGACGATCGGGATGAACTTCGATACGCCCGCGAGGATGCCGAGCGGCAGCGCCGCCTTGACGTGAATCGACAACAGGAAAAGAGTCGTGACGGCGCCGATCACGACCATGGCGATGAGCTGGGTCACGAGCCAGCGTCGCAGCACCGTTGCCAAACGGGCCAGCGCCAGCGCGGCGCGGTCTCGTTCCCGGGATGGAACGAGCGCCAGTACACCTCCATGATAGAGGTGTGGATCAAGCCCGATATACGCCGCGATGAAGAGCACCAGCAGGAACGCGCCTGTGACTGCAAACGTCGAAGTGAGCATGCGCAGGAACGAGTGCTGCGCGCCGGACACCTGCCTCGTTATTTCGCGTCTGAGATTGCCGCCCACGACAACCTCGTTGCTACGCGTGGTCGTCCGTTTGGTTGCGGAATCAGTGGGCGGTACGGCTGCCGTGTCGGTGGCCGACGAATCTGTCTTGGCGGGTTCTGACACTGTGGTGGTATCGTCGCTGCTGCTCTCCTGGTTGAAAAGGATGCCGAGCACTCCATTGGCGCGGTGACCCAGCCACGCGTCGATCTTGTCCAGGGCTTCGGGAAGGCGGTCCTGCAGCTCTTTCGACTGGGAGCGAAGAATCGGCGCCATGCCGATGCCGCCGCCGATCAGAAGGCCAAGAAATACCGTAAGAATTATCGCGACGCCGAGACCGCGCGGGATGCGGCGCTTCTGTAGCCAGTCCGCGGCCTGAGAGATCGGAAGCGCGAACAGCACGCCGAGAAAGAAGAGGAAAATTACGGGGTGCGCGATCCAGAGCAGCCGGACTGCGACGTAGAATCCGAATATGAGCGAGAGTATTCGGACGACGTCGCGCGTGGGAATCCGGAATGTTTCGCGGGTTGGCATGCTGGTATGCTAAACCGCACCGGCTGTTTGCGCGAGTTCAGCAAGTGCTGCCGCTTGACCTGCTAAATCAGAGTGCTAGGTTGAATTGGAGGCCGCATCTCTCCCGGGACGCGGCCTTTCCTTTGTGAGCGAAGTCTGGAGACACCATGTCGGCAACATCCGATGGACCGATCGCGATCTACTACGAGCACCCGGATTGGTTCAAGCCGCTTTTCGCTGAGCTCGATCGTCGCGAGATACCGTACGAGCGGATAGACGCGTCGTCGCACTCGTACGATCCCTCGGAGAGCCAGTCGCCTTACTCGCTCGTGTTCAACCGTGCGAGCCCCTCGGCGTACCTGCGTGGACACGAGCAGGTAACCTTCCACACTCTGAGCTGGCTGCGCCACCTCGAGCGGATAAGAGTTCCGCTCGTGAACGGACCTGCCGCGTACCAGATGGAGATCTCGAAGGCACTCCAGCTCGACGTGCTCGAGCAACTCGGCCTGCCCTATCCGCGGGCACGCGTGATCAACAATGGCGCGCTCGCTCCCGAAGCCACGCGTGATTTGCGGTTCCCAGTCGTCGTGAAGGCAAACATCGGCGGAAGCGGTGCAGGCATCACCCGCTTCGACAACGCGGAGTCACTCGCCGCGGCGGCCAGTGTGGGATTGATCGACCTCGGAGTGGATCACGTCGCGCTCGTGCAGGAGCTCGCGCCGCTGCGCGATGCGCACATCACGCGGGTCGAAGTGCTCGACGGGCATTTCCTCTACGCGATCAACGTCTATCCGGCCGAGAACTCCTTCAATCTCTGCCCTGCTGATGTGTGTCAGACGACTGACGGCCAGCAGCTTTCCAGGGGAGCGTGCGCTGTCGACGCGCCCAAAAACGGGATGCGCGTCGAGCAGTTCACTCCGCCAGCCGAGATCGTCCGCCAGGTGGAGCAGATAGCCCGGCATGTCGAGCTCGACGTCGGCGGCATCGAGTACCTCGTCGACGACCGGGACGGACAGCACTACTTCTACGACATCAACGCTCTTTCCAACTTCGTTGCCGATCCGAAGAATGTCGTCGGATTCGATCCGTTCGAGCGTCTCGTCGATTATCTAGTCGAGAGAACGAAGGTATTCGCTCCAGCTGGATTCGGGCAGTGAGATACGGGTACTGGCTCCCCGTGTTCGGCGGCTGGCTCCGCAACGTGCCCGACGAGGGGATGAGCGCGACGTGGGACTACGTGAAAAAGCTCGCGCAACGGAGCGAGCAGATCGGCTATGACATCACGCTCATCGCCGAGCTGTTCATGAACGACATCAAGGGAATCGATGGGGCTTCTCTCGACGCGTGGTCCACCGCCGCTGCGCTCGCCGCCGTCACCGAGAAGCTCGAGCTCATG
>DATARP010000114.1:0-5305 GCA_036264075.1 Gemmatimonadaceae bacterium | reverse complement strand
CAAACATCGAGCTTCGACGCGTGAACGAGGATCTCGAGCGACAGTCGGAGCAGCTGGAGATGCAGGCTGTGGAAATGGAGTCACAGGCGGCGGAGCTCGAGGCCACCAGCGAGGACCTTCGTTCGACGAACGATGCTCTCATCCGGACGACGCAGACGGCCGAAGAGTCGCGGGACGCTGCCGAAAGCGCGCGCCTGCAGCTGGCTCGAGTGCTCGAGAACCTTCCCGACGCCGCCAGCGTGTTCAATTCCGAATGGCGATGGACGTACCTGAACGCGCCTGCCAAACGGATTCTGACTGACCTCGGCATCGATGCGGAAAGCGCGACGGGCAAAATCCTTTGGGAAACAATTCCGCAAATCAAGGGAACGAGGTTCGAATCGGAGACGTTGCGCGCCGGGAGTGAAGGTCGGGTGGCGCAGTACGAGGAGTACTTGCCCCAGCTCGATCTGTGGTTCGAGAACACCATCGTTCCGGTCGAAGGGTCGGTGATGACTTTCACCCGGGATGTCACCAGGCGAAAACGCGAAGAACAAGGAGCCAAGCTCCTTAGCGACGCCAGTCGCGTCCTTCAGTCGACGCTCGATTACGAGAAAACTCTCGACGCCGTCGCGCGCCTGGCGGTGGGCACTATGTCCGATTGGTGCGCCGTCGATCTCGTCGATTCACAAGGAGCAATCAGGCAGGTCGTCGTCGCACACGTCGATGAGGCCAGGATCAAGTGGGCGAGAGAGCTGAACAAACGTTATCCACCAGACTACAACGCCCCTACCGGAGTCGGGCAGGTGATCAAGACCGGCAAAGCGCAGGTCTATCGGGAGATCACGGACGAGATGCTGGTGGCCGGCGCGAGGGATGCGGATCATCTCGGCCTCATGCGCGAGCTTCGGTTCAGGTCGGCCCTCGTCGTGCCGATGATCGCGCGTGGTCGGACGTGTGGTGCTCTGACACTGGTCAGCACCGACAAGGGACGCCGGTACGGAGACGAGGACGTCACGCTAGCCACTGAGCTTGCTACCCGGGCCGCTCTCGCGATCGACAATGCGCAGCTCTACCGAAGCGCTCTGGCCGCGAGCGAAGCGAAGTCCGCATTCCTCGCGACCATGAGCCACGAGCTCCGGACCCCGCTCAATGCGATCATCGGCTACCAGTCATTGCTGAAGGAAGCGATCGACGGTCCACTCAACCAATCCCAGCTCACCCAATTGAACCGGATACGAGCGAGCGCCGATCATCTCCTCGGCCTCATCGATGAGGTGCTGACGTTCAGTCGCGTGGAGGCCGGGAAGGAGGAAGTCCGCCGGGAAGAAACCTCGCTCCGATCGATCGTCAACGAAGCGATCACAATGATTGCGCCGCTCGCCGGGGTTAAGGGACTCTCAGTTCGCGCGGACGGCGACGAGGCGCTGCTGTTCACAGATGGCAGCAAGCTCCGTCAGATTTTGCTGAATCTCCTCTCCAACGCGGTCAAGTTCAGCGATAGCGGCGAGATCCGCATTCGTTCGCGGCTGGACGGAGACATGGTAGAGATATCGGTCACGGACACGGGCATCGGAATCGCCGAGGAGAATCTCGAAAGGATTTTCGATCCGTTCTGGCAAGTTGAGCAACGCTCCACACGAAAGGTTGGAGGGACCGGCCTCGGACTAAGCGTCAGTCGCACTCTGGCCCGTTTGATAGGCGGGGACATCCGCGTGGAAAGCGAGATCGGGAAAGGCAGCAGCTTTATTCTGACGCTGCCTCTGGAAAGAGCCTGACCAGCACCGCCAGGCTGCTACCGGTCAGCCGCCGACGGAAGGGTCTGGCGCGCGCTATCGCGCTGCTCGGAGAGCAAGCGCGTCGTGAAGCGCTGGCCTTCCGAGATTCTCTCGACCTCCAACGCGATCGCGTCTACGGCCTGATTGAGCTGGGCAAGCTGTGCTGTGATTTCACCCGGAACCTGCGCCGGGCCTGACCCCCTTCGGTCCAGCCGCCGCGCGAAAGCGCGAGCAAGCGGTAGTCCAACGATTATGAAAGCGATCGTAAGAAAGAAGGCGATGGTAATGTCCACAGCCTGCTGAGGAATTACGTCCCTGGCACTGAAGCCCGACGGAATGCCGATAACGGTCGTCTGCCCGTTTGGCCCGCGTATCGTGATCGGTCTGTCCGGCGGAAACGGAGGGGTTGGGGCCGCGCCTTGAGCGGCGGCCGCGCCCTCGGCGGCCTGTATCTGTGCGCGCACGTTCTGCCTGCCTAGATCACGAAGGCTCTGCAATTCTTCCTTCGTAAACACGTTCCTGTCTGGTTTGGCGTCCGCGTTGGTCTGCTGCGTCTGTGTCGTCGCCGGCCCCTGTTGCGCGGTGTTGACGGTCCAAAGCATCATCTCGATTCCTCGTTCCCTGAACAAACACTACGGTGTCGGTACTCGTTCAATGTACGCTGCTCGAGCACCGGGTGCTCAACACTGCTCAACCTGCCCCCGTATTACCTTAGTTTCGCAGGCGTCTCGCGATCCCGCTGCTGGATCGATTGTTCCACCTCCGTCCAATCCAATGCGAGCCTATCCCGTCCTATCCGCTCTCGCCGGCGCGCTGCTTTGCGTCGGCCCCCTCTCCGCGCAGCTCACAACCCCACTCGATTCCACCACGCTTGCCGGCTTTCGCTGGCGTTCTATTGGTCCGGCCAACATGGCTGGACGTGTGACTGACATCGAAGCCGTTCCGGGCAATCCCAAGGTTTTCTACGTCGCTACGGCGACGGGAGGAATCTGGAAGACCGTCAACGCCGGAACGATGTTCTTCCCCGTGTTCGATAAGGAGCGAGTTATCTCGATGGGAGACATCGCGATAGCGCCTTCCAACCCCAATATCATCTACGCCGGCACCGGAGAGGAAGATTCGCGCAACTCGATCTCGCCAGGTGGTGGGGTTTACAAGTCGACGGACGCGGGGCGAACCTGGAAGCTGAGCGGGCTCGAGGCGACCCAGCAGATCGGTCGCATCATCGTCGATCCAACCGATCCCAACATTGTGTACGTCGCGGCACTCGGCCACGCCTGGAACTCGAATCCGGAGCGCGGCCTCTACAAGTCCACCGACGGCGGCACCACGTGGCAGCTGGTGAAGTTCGTGAGCGACAAGGCCGGATTCGTCGATCTGGCGATGGACGCCAAGGATCACAACACTCTGTACGGATCGAGCTGGGAGCGGGTGCGCGGCCCGTACTTTCTGAGGAGCGGCGGCCCCGGAAGCGGTCTGTGGAAGACGACCGACGCCGGGGCAACCTGGCACGAGATACGTGGCGGCGGTTTTCCCGAGACCATGAAGGGCCGAATCGGCATCGCACTGTCGCCATCGAATCCGCAGATCATCTACACGTGGGTCGAAGCCGACACGCTGCCGCACCCTCTGGCTCGCGGTGAGAAGCCCGACACCAGCAAGCGGCAGAAGACGAACAGCGGGATCTATCGCTCGTCCGATGGGGGCGCGACGTGGGTCCTCACCTACCGCAACGAGCCACCTGGTCAGGGTGGCGGAGGTCTCGGTGATGCGCGTCCATTCTACTACTCACAGATCCGTGTAGATCCCCGCAATCCTGATCGCATCTACTGGATGTCATCGGTGTTCCGCACGTCGGACGATGGCGGAAAGACAGTCCGTCGTGGCGCGTTGGGTGTCCACACCGATTGGCACGCGATGTGGATCGATCCCGCGGACCCCGAGCACTACATACTCGGCGACGACGGTGGCATCGCGGTGACCTATGATCGCGGCGGCACTTACGATTTCATCAATACGTTCCCGATCGGTCAGTTCTACCACGTCAGCTACAACATGGAGAAACCGTACAAGGTGTGCGGCGGATTGCAGGACAACGGCTCGTGGTGCGGACCATCTCGCGCGAAAAATCGGGCTGGAATTTCCAATAACGACTGGTACAACGTCGGCGGCGGAGACGGTTTCTACAGCGCGATGGATCCGGAAGATCCGAACATTGTTTACAGCGAATCGCAGGGCGGAAATGCATCGCGGCTCAACATCTCCCAGAACACCCGCGCGGTCATCATGCGCGGCGGCGGACGCGACAGAACCAGCATCTTCGAGGATTCGGTGATCATCGCGCGAGGTGATACAACGCGCCCGATGACCCCGGAAATCACCCGTACGCTCGAGCAGATCCGCGCCCGAGCCGCGGCCGACTCGGCCCGCGGTTACAGGTTCAACTGGTCGACGCCGTTTTTTCTGTCCCCGCACTCGCCGGCGACGGTGTACCTGGGCGGGAATCGACTGCTCAAGTCGACCGATCGCGGCGATCACTTCTATCCCATCTCTGCGGATCTTTCCACGAGGGACTCCACTCGCATCATCGTTAGCACGCGCACGACGGGTGGAATAACCCGCGACAATTCGGGCGCGGAGACACACGGAACCATCACGACGGTAGCCGAGTCGCCGATCAGGCCGGGCATACTCTGGGTATGGACGGACGATGGCAACGTGTGGCTGACAACGAACGACGGCGGACAGTGGACAGATATCACGACGCACTTTCCCGGCGTGCCGAAAAAGACATGGGTCAGTCGCGTCGAGCCATCGCACTTCGACACGGCCACGGTCTACGTCACGTTCGACAATCACCGCGAGAACGATTTCCGCCCGTACGTCTACGTCTCGAACGATTTCGGAAGAACGTTCCGCTCGATCAGCAACAATCTTCCGACCGGCGGCGTGGATTTCGTGCACGTCATTCGCGAAGACCCGGCGAATCGCGATCTCCTTTTCCTCGGCAGCGACGTTGGCGCGTACGTGTCGACCGACCGCGGATCCAGCTGGCAGCGCTTCATGACTGGACTGCCGACGGTTCCCGTCCACGATCTGGAGATCCATCCCCGCGATCGCGAGCTGATCGCGGCGACTCACGGACGGTCCATCTGGATCGTCGATGTCGCGCCGCTCGAGCAGATGAACAATGGGCTGATGGCGCGCGGCACCACTTTCTTCACGCCGAAGACCGCGTATCAGTACTCGCAGGCCAACACACAGAACTTTACCGGCAACAAATACTTCGTCGCGGCGAACCCGCCGTACGGCGCCGAGCTGGTGTACCGCGTGACGTCGGGCGCCGCACGGGATACCGCGCGCATTGTGGTTACGAATATTCGTGGCGATACCGTGCGCACGTTCAATGGCCCGGCCGGCGTCGGTCTTCACCGCGCGTACTGGGATCTGCGCGGGCGGCCCAAGCCATTGGGTCCAGCCGGCGTGAGAGACAGTATCGTTGCCGCCCGCGTGAGACGTCAGCGCGAAGATTCGCTCCGCGCCGCGCG
>DATARP010000093.1:0-1594 GCA_036264075.1 Gemmatimonadaceae bacterium | reverse complement strand
CGGGACGAGTGCGGCTCGACGCGAATCGAAAGCGGCGACACGGTGAGGCTCGCGCCGCACGACCTGCCGCTCGTCCCCGGAGGGAGAAAGCGATTGTCGCCATTTTCGACGCGGTCCCAGTCCTGTCGGGTGATCGTTGCCTGAACCGCAGCATCCGACGAATTCGAGAGCGAGAAGCTCCCGGAGACGCGGTTGTTGCCGGCTGTGATCATCGATACTTCGAGCGGATCTACCAACAGCTGCGCGGAGGCGCGCTGCGAGACCACCACTCCTAAAGCGTAGAGGGCGAGTACGGTCCTCCGCACTCGCCCTCTACGCTCGACGCCCGCCCATTCGGGCGAGCGCGAGCGAGAATTCAGCATCAGGTTACGGAGCGGTCAGGGTGAACACGATCGGCAGGCTGTACGTACCAGGAGCGTTGCTCGCCGAAGTGAAGTCGTTCGTCCAGAGGGTCTTGAAGTGCACGGCCGCAGGAGTGCCGTTCGAGCTTGTGAGCGACGAGGTCACGGTCTGATCGCTGGTCGTGATCGCTGCGTACGTGCCGGCTGCAGCGTTTGACCACGTCAGGTCGCTGATTGGCTTAACACCAGCGTCGGTGCCTGCGTAGTTCCAGTTCGGCGAAGCGGTGGTCTTGATCTTCAGCGTCCAGCCGCGGTTCGACTTCACACTGAAAGTCGGCCCAGCGTCGTACAGCGTGGTGCCAAGATCGACCTGATCGGCGGTGGGGGAAGTCAGAGTCGTCGTCGCCGAGCTCATCGTGAGCTTAACCAGCGCGCCAACGGTAACAGACGCGGTATTTGTGGTGTTGCAGGTGCCAGCGTTTCCGCTGCAGCCTTGCGCAATAGCCGGGCTCGCATCGATCGCAATTCCGAGCACCATCGCGGCCATGAGTAAACGGGTCGCTCTCATTGTCTTATTCTCTCCAGGAAGTCTTGACGGTGCCGGCACCACGGGAAGCGAAACCGGTCCTTTCAAAGCGGGTGTGTACTACTCCCCTATAAGACGAGAAACGACCTCATCTGCAACGCGAATCCGGGACAGATTTTCGACATTTCGGGCTGGCGCCAAAATGCGTCGGCGTTTATTCGGGTGGGAGGCCTAACGCTTTACGCCAAAACGGGATGGGGCTGCTGGGCCAGCCCCCGGAATGGTGATAGGAAATCAACCTTCCTTGTCTTCGTACTCGTCCCTAAGACTGGCGACGACATTCGGATCGGCGAGAGTGGTAGTGTCGCCAAGAGCCCGCCCTTCGGCGATGTCGCGCAACAGCCTCCGCATGATTTTTCCGGATCTCGTTTTGGGAAGATCTGCGGAAAAAAGGATGTCGTCCGGGCGAGCGAGGGCGCCGATTTTTTTCGCGACGAATTCGCGCAGCTCGTCGCGCAGCGCGGGACTTTGCTTCGATTTGTCGCGCAGCGTCACGAACGCAGCGATCGCCTGACCCTTCAGCTCGTGGGTCTTGCCAACCACCGCGGCTTCGGCGACCGCCGGATGCTCCACCAGGGCCGACTCGACTTCCATCGTCCCGATTCGGTGACCCGCGACGTTCAACACATCGTCTACGCGGCCGAGTATCCAGAAGTAGCCGTCGCTG
>DATARP010000052.1:0-21286 GCA_036264075.1 Gemmatimonadaceae bacterium | reverse complement strand
CGAGCCGATTCCGCACGTCTCGTCGCACGGAGCGCTGCACCGCGAGCACATGTTGGTGCCGTTGCTCCTCAATCACCGGCCGTCCCTCACACCGCGCCGCACCGTGGATGTGATGCCGAGCGCGTTGGCTGCGCTCGGCATTGCTGCGCCGAAAACGCTGGACGGCGATTCGTTCTTCTAGGCGCCGAGGCGTTTACTGGACGTTCACGACGCCGCTCATTCCCGCGTGTATTGTGCAGTGAAATGGGTGGCTGCCGCTGGTCGCGAACTGACGCTGGTTCGTGCTGCCGTTGGGAGCCGTGAAAGTGCCACTCGACCCGGTTCCAATCGCAAGCGCCGTCGTGGGATCGTCGAAGGTTACGTTGTGGTCAATGCCGGAATCATTCGTCCATGTGACCGCAGTATTTGCAGCAACGCTCAACGAAACCGGCTGTGTAGTCGAGTTCGCGGTCAGAAAGATCGACGAACCCATGCAGAAAGTGCCGCTCGGACACGTAGGCGGTGGTGGCGGAGGAGGTGGTGGTGGTGGAGGAGGGCTCATGGAGCTGTCGCCGCCGCCACCGCATGACATCAAGCTGATCGACAGAATCAGGACACCGAGCAGACCATGAATCTTTCGCATTCTCCCTCCGAGCTGGAACGACTGGTGCCTTGCGTCGGCGCAGGTGAGCGGACGCGGCAAGAGGCGTAAATAATGAGTTGATCGACAGCGGCGACAAAGCCGCGCGCGGCAAGGGCATGGCTGAGGTCGGCGGGCGCCACCGTCGTCGGGGTGAGCGTCTTCAGTCACTCTCAATGCTTCACCGCACATG
Organism: Gemmatimonadaceae bacterium; assembly: GCA_036264075.1. GTDB lineage: Bacteria > Gemmatimonadota > Gemmatimonadetes > Gemmatimonadales > Gemmatimonadaceae > UBA4720. Next base: position 20,474 of record DATARP010000052.1, on the reverse strand, counting down.
TGTACAACCGCCAATCCGAATCGGAAGCGGCGACGGCCGCGATATACCCCGGACGCGGTGAAAACAGCTTGTGCGTGAGGTTGGCAGGATTGCTCGCGCCTTCCTGTCCTGACCACACGCTTTTCCCTTCCGCCTTGAGGCGCGCCTCTCTCACCACCCACGATCTGAGGAAGCTCGCGTCGCGCTGTTCCGGATCAGTGGCGGCAAGCGACCTGACCTCGTCTTCCGACATGAAACGCTGGGCGACGTCCAGCAGGCGCCGGACGGGCCGCTCGTTCTCGACGTCAACACCGACCGCTCTGTCCGGCGCGAACGCAAACAGCCCGAGCTCTGCGGAATGTGAGACGTTGAAGTTGATGTCGTGATCCGCCAGCGATGGCTTTCCCGCGCTCCCGTATTCGAACTTGAGCTTTTGCGCGGGCGTGCCCGTAAACCCAGACAAAAGGTCGCGGAGAATTCCACGCGCCACCACGAACCGCCGTGCAAGAGCCGGCGGAAGATTCTCGGCGCGCCGGCGCTCCTCTGGGGCGAGGGTACCCGCGAGATCGGCATAACGTGTGTCAGTGACTTCGAGCCGCGCCACCCACACCTGCACTTCCTCCGTCATCAGCTCAAGCGATTTCAACGATTTCTACCTCTGCATTTCCACCGGAGATGGTCAACCGCGCCACACTGGGCACAAGATTGAACCGCTTCGGGCCGGCGGCTCCCGGATTAACGAACAATCGTCCATCGAGCTTGGTCACCAGCGGCCGGTGAGTGTGACCATAGACAACTATATCAGCATCGTAACGACCTGCCAGCCGCTCCGGTGTCGGGCTTCCGCACTCGTGCCCGTGACTCACGTGAAGGCTCACGTCGTCGACGCTCAACAGAATGTTTTCGCTCAGCGCCGGCTCACCGATCGGATCTGTGTTGCCGAACACTGCCTTGACCGGCGCGATCAATCTGAGCTCGTCGAGAATAGCGGATCCACCTACATCTCCTGCATGAAGTATCATCGCCACCCCCTTGAGAGCGTCGTGAACTCCGGGCCTCAATAGTCCGTGAGTGTCCGAGATCAGTCCGATCGTGGTGGGAGCAATGTGCATCATAGGGCCTTCTATATATTACTGGCGAAATGCCGTGGCTACGCCTTGCACTCAGACTCAGCCTCCGGGCAGTACGCCGGCCCCGTCTGGCGCTCAGCCTGATACGGGTTGCCTGGCGTTTCAGGGCGACTAACTGGTACCGGCAGTTTCCTTTTCTTCCGCTGCCCGACCCTACCTACCTTCGCTGGCGCATGTACACCGCGTACGGCGACTACGGCGCCATACCGTCGGCCGCCGATGTAGAGCGCTACGCACGCTGGGCCAGCACGAGCGAATGATGGCAGGGATCGCGGCCCTTGCCGAATCCATGGCGCTCGAAAACATGGTCAAGGCGCAAGCCTATGGGCTTGGCTTCGATCTGGTCGGAATCACCAAGCTTGGCCCGATGGAGACCTCGGGAAAGTTTGACGAGTGGATTGCGAAAGGCTACGCAGGCGAAATGGACTATCTGCCGCGTGGTGAGGCCAAGCGGCGCGACTCGCGCCTCCCGTTTACCGGCGCCAGAAGTGCCATTGTCGTCGGACTCGATTACGGCGGCCGGGAGCCGAGCGGGCCGGTTGCGCGGTATGCGCGCGGCGACGATTACCACGAAGTCATGACTGAGCGATTGAACGAGCTGCACCGGTGGCTGCAGATCGAGCTCGGCCGCCCGGTCGCCGGAAAGGCCTACGTTGACACCGGACCCATCCTGGAGCGGGATCTCGCCCGGCGGGCCGGACTGGGCTGGTTCGGAAAAAATACGAATCTGGTGAACCCGCGACTGGGGTCGTTCTTCTTCATCGGATCTTTGCTGCTGGATCTGGATCTCACGCCCGACGCGCCATTCGAGGCAGACCGCTGCGGAAGCTGCTCGCGCTGTCTGGACGCATGTCCAACCGATGCGTTCGTCGAAGCCCATGTCCTCGACGCCACTCGCTGCATCTCGTATCTCACCATCGAATTGAAGGGAGAAATTCCCGACGCGTTTCATGAGCCAATCGGCTCGAACATTTATGGCTGCGACATCTGTCAGGATGTCTGCCCTTACAACGTCAAATTCGCGCGCGAGCTGCGCGAACCGGCGTTCTCGGCACGGGCTGTGATCCGCGACAAGGGTCCAGAAGCTCTTGCGCGCGATCTCATCGCCATCGGCGACGACGAATTCCGTGCGGCCTTCAGACGTTCGCCGATGAAGCGCGCCAAGCGCCGTGGGTTGGCGCGAAACGCGGCAGTGGTCCTGGCGAACTGCGATTAGGGACCCGGTCGGGATCGGCAGATCCCAACTCCCAGAGACGAATTGGTTCTAGCTGGCCCTCCGTGCGTCGGGAATGAGATCTTTCACCGCGTTGCGCAGATAGTCTGACACGTTTGCTCCGCTGGCGGGATCCCATTCCGCTGCGAGCTCCGAGAGATGGGCCCGGCGCGCCGAGACGAGACGATCGTGAATCTCGCACCCCGAAGCCGTCAGCTTCTCGCGCGCGCCCGTTCCCGGTCCGATATCGGTGACGAGGTGACGTCCGCGCAGCTCGTCCAGGGCCGCTGTCACTCGCTCTGATGGAACGGCGTGATTTCGCGCGAGCTCGTACGGGTCGTACCCGGGACGGCGCTCGATCTGCACCAATAGCCACGCGGCGAGCGGACTCAACGTTTCGCCGGCTCGTTCGACAATTCGCACAATGTGCTGGCGCTGTACATCCCGGTCGGCAAGCGACGACAACGCCGCGTAGATCTGCGCGGCGACAGCATCTTCGTCCGCCGGCCGGCCAAATGCTTCCCCAGCTTCGTTGCCCGCGTCACCGGCGGCCGCTGCCACTGTAGCGCGAAGCGGACGCTCCGGCAAAAGCCAGGTCAGAACGAATCCGATTCCGCAGACGATTGTCGCCACGAGAAACACCGTGTCGAGCGCGGTGGTGAACGCCTGCGAGTAGGCGACGCGCGCTGCTTCAGGCAGCTGCAGCAGCGCTTGAACGCTCATGTTGCGCGCGGCCGCACTCGTGGACATTCCAGCCGGCAATGCATGCGCCAGATTCGCGCTCAGTCGCGCGGCAAAGACGGCACCGAGAATTGCCGTGCCGAGCGATCCCCCGATGAGCCTGAACAGCGTCGCGCCGGAAGTCGCAACGCCGAGATCGCGATACTCCACGTCGTTCTGCACGGCGATCACCAATACCTGCATCACCATTCCTAGGCCGATACCGAGAATGAGCATCAACAATGACGCAACGGTGTTGCTCGTTCCGGGCGTCAATCTCGCCAGCATGAACAAGCCAACCGTCATCACGCCCGTTCCCAGCAGCGGAAAGATCTTGTAACGCCCCGTCCGGCTTATCAGCTGGCCCGACGCGATCGATGCAACCAGCATCCCACCCATCATCGGCACCATCTGCATGCCCGAAGCGGTAGGACTCACGCCTTTGACGACCTGGAGATAAAGCGGGAAGTAAGTCACCGAGCCGAAGAGGGCAAAGCCAACGATCCACCCCACCGCTGAAGTGATCACGAACGTCTGCTGGCGAAACAGGTGCAGAGGGAGCACAGGTTCCGCCGCGCGCCGCTCTGCCAGCAGGAACAGCACAAGCGACAGCACGGCGACGCCGATCAATCCAATCGACATCGGTGAAGACCACGGATAAGCAGTTCCGCCGAGATCCGAGAGAAGTGTCACCGCACTCAGCAACACTGCGAGGAGTGCCGCACCGACGTAGTCAATGGCTCGCACCACGCGTCGCGATGCCGACGGCAGCGTCGCGGCGAGCACGACGAGCGCCGCTACTCCCAGCGGCAGATTGATGTAGAAGATCCAGCGCCACGACAGATGCGTCGTGAAGTATCCACCGAGCAGCGGGCCGGCGATGCTGGAGAGACCGAACACAGCGCCGAATATTCCCTGATACCGCCCGCGATCCCTAGGCGGCACGATGTCGCCGACAACAGCTTGCGTGGTTACGGCGAGCCCGCCGCCACCCAGCCCCTGTATCGCGCGGAACAGGATCAGCTGCATCATGTTCTGACTCAGTCCGCACAGCGCCGAGCCGATGAGAAACAGCACGATCGCGGACTGAAGGACGATTTTGCGGCCGTAGAGATCCCCGAGCTTGCCGTAGATCGGTGTCACGATCGTCTGGGCGAGCAGATAGACGGTCACGACCCAGGCGAGATGCTCGAGTCCCCCGAGCTCGCTCACGATCGTCGGCAGCGCTGTCGAAACGATCGTTGAGTCGAGCGCCGCGAGGAGCATCGCCAGCACCAGACCGCTGAACGCGATCAGTATCTGCCGATGTCCGAGCGGGGCTGGAGTGGACGCCTCCACGGAGCCTGGCTTAGTCAAGATCTCAATCGGGCGTGTTGCAACCGAGGATCTTGAGCGCGAGACACGCCGCGCCAAATCCATTGTCGATGTTCACGACGGCCACCCCGGGGCTGCAGCTGGCGAGCATTGTGTTCAACGCGACCATCCCACCTTGAGCCACGCCGGTTCCGACAGATGTCGGCACACCAATCACTGCGGCGGTTATCAGACCCGCGACCACAGCCGGGAGGGCGCCATCCATCCCTGCTACGACTATGCACACTCGAGTTGCGGAAAGCTCCGGCAGCACCGATTGAAGTCGATGGATTCCCGCTACTCCTACGTCGAAGTGAGTGGCGGTTGGTACGCCCATCGCTTCCAGCGTCGTCGCGGCCTCGAGCGCGACCGGAATGTCCGCCGTGCCGGCGGTGATCACCGGGACGACAGGCATGTTCCGCTTCTTCCGCCCGTTGCGAACGGCCATCCGCGCCTCCGGATAAATCGTCGCCAACTCACTCAGCACCTGCATCTGGTCGTCGCTCAAACGCGATGCAATGCGCAGCTCGGTCGTACCTTCGAAGATCTCTCGCAGGTGGCCCGACGTTTTTCCCGGACCATACACGACTTCCGGAATTCCGGTGCGCGCTTCACGGTCGCGATCCCAGCGTATCTGCTTCACGATCCCACCAGGGGCAGCGACAGACTTCCGCTCTGCAGTCCGCCGAGGTCGAGCGCGACGAACTTGAAGCCGGCTTTCCTGCAGGCGCGACGTAGCTCGCCTCGCAGTGGATCGGCGACGACCCGGTCAAACATTTCGACGGGAATCTCCAGCCTCACGACGCCCTCATGCCAGCGTGCGCGTGCCGGCCAGATATCGTTCAGCCTCAGAAATTCTTCGACTGTCTCGATCTGCGCGAGCCGCTCAGGCGTAACCTCCACGCCGACCGGAACCCTGCTCGCCAGACAGGGAGCTGCGGGCTTCTCCGCATTCGAGAGATTCCATTCGCGCGCCAACGCACGAACGTCGGCTTTGGAGAATCCCGCGTCGACCAGCGGCGCAACAACGCCCCGTTCCATCGCCGCCCGCAGGCCGGGCCGGTGCTCGCCGAGATCGTCGACATGGGTTCCGACAAAGATTACTTCGTCCGAATTCCTCGTGGCCGCGAGAGCCTGGACCGTGTCGTACAGAGCACTCTTGCAGTGGTAGCAGCGGTCTCCCGCGTTCTTCCGGTATCCCTCGAGATCCATTTCGTTGGTTTCCACTTCTTCGACACGCACACCGATCTCGTTCGCGATTCGGTGCGCGTCGGCGCGCTCGGACGCCGCGAGCGACGGGCTCACGCCCAGAAGCGCGATTGTGTCGACTCCGGCGCGTACCGCGGCCGCGAGAACAACCGTGGAATCGATTCCGCCGGAGAAGCAGACGTAGGCCACGCGGTCCCGCGCGGCCGAGCTGACTGCATCGAGAAGCTTCTGGTCGAGCCCCACTTCACTCACCTCGCGGAGTCGCATGCTTGCCATTCGAATCGCCGAGCGCGCTCAGGACTTCCGAGCGGATTTCCGATAAGGGTCGAGACGTCTCCTCGGCCACTCGGCGCAGATCATCGAACTCTGGCTTCGCACGCTTTGAGCCGTCGGGCAGAGTTGCCACCTTCACTCGAATGTCCCGACCGTCGAAGCGGACCATCGTGGATTCGCGGGCAAGCGCGTTTCGCACCACGTCGAACGTTTTTACGCCGAGCGTGGAGAAATGCTGGAATATCTTCTCCTCGATGCGCGCCAGATCCGAGGGGCGTACGAGAGCCTCGACGCGAGTGCCGAGGCGCCCTTTCTTCATCATGGTGTGGATCAGCACGACATCGAGGGCGCCATCGGCGCGCAAAATTTCCGCCGCGCCGGCGACCTCTTCTGGCGACATATCGTCGATGTCGGCGCTCAGCACATGCAGGTGCTCGGTTTGCACATGCTTCCTGTGGTGATGATCGTGGCTGGCCACCTCTGCATCGCCAAGAATTATCCGCAGTGCATTCAACTGTCCGTGGATATCGCGCGTCCCGGCGCCGTATCCGCTCTTCAACGGTCTGTACTCGTGAGGCGGCTCGCCCTTCGACAGAACCTTGAGCAACGCTGCGCCGGTTGGAGTGGTGAGCTCACCCGATCCGGGCGGACCGTGCCGGACGTTGAATCCCTCCAGCAGTCGTATCGTCGCTGGAGCAGGCACAGGGAGAACACCATGCGCCGTCTTCACTGAGCCCTCGCCGAGCGAGACCTTCATGTTATGAATGCGCTCAATACCGAGCAGCTCCACGCCCCAGATGGATCCGACGATGTCGAGAATCGCATCGACGGCGCCGACTTCGTGCAAATGCAGCTCGTCGGGCGCGACGCCATGAATTGCGCTCTCGATCGCCGCAATCGCGTCGAACGCCGAGTGTGCCGAGCGCGCGACTTTTTCCGGAATCTTGACGGCGTCGATCATCCGGTGGATTTCCGAAACGGCCCTTCCATGCGGTTGCGGAGGGATCTCGAAATCGACCTTCACGCAGTGAACGTGCGAACGCTCGACGTCCTTGATACGAACCTCGACGCCGGCCAGGCCAAGTGTCGACGGCAATCGCTCGAGCCAAGCCTTGTCGAGTCCGACATCGACGAGCGCGCCGAGGAACATGTCGCCGGCGATGCCGCTGGCGGGATCGAGGATCGCAACTTTCATCTGTTTGGATTGAGCAAAGGACTAACGTCTCCAGTTCGAAGCTAGGCGAAGAGGTAGCCCCACTCAAGGTGAAGGGGGAATCGAACTTGCACCCGCGTCGCGCATGGTTTCACGATACGATGTTGCAATCGTCGGCGGGGGCCCGGCTGGACTTTCCGCCGCACTCTGGCTCGCGCGATATCTACATAAGGTAGTGGTGGTGGACTCGGGCGATCCGCGTAACTGGCAAACGCGCGCCGTCAACGGTTACCTCGGCCGTCCCGGCATCCGCTCTCCTGAGCTGCGCGCGATCGGCAAGGAGGAAGGAGCGAAGTACGGCGTTGAGTTCGTGGCCGGAATCGTCGACGAGGCGATCAATGAAACCGGCGAGCTCTTCGCGATCAGACTCCGCGACGGAACGCTGATAGAGGCACACCGGATTCTGCTCGCCATCGGGATCAAGGATGTCTGGCCCGACATCCCCGGACTCGAGCGCTGTTACGGCGAGACCATTCACGTCTGCCCGGATTGCGACGGCTACGAGACTCGCGACAAGAAGACGGTCGTCGTAGGCACGGGACGCAAAGCGGTAGGGATGGCGCTCGCGCTCACCACGTGGACGCGCCAGATCGTGATCTGCACGCACGGGGAGCCGCCGGACATGGATGAGAAGCTTCTCGATCAGCTCAAGGCTCTGAACATTCCGGTGCTCGACCAGCCGATCAAATGCGTCGTGTCGAGGTCGAGCGAGATCGCTGGCATCGAGCTCGAGGGCGGAATGTCACTCGATTGTGAGCGCCTCTACTTCGCGATCGGGCAGTACCCCGCCGACGATCTCGGCGCACAACTCGGATGCAAGCGCGACAACATGGGGCGGCTCGTCATCGACGAGCGGAATCACACTTCGGTGAAGAACGTCTACGCGGCTGGCGACATCGCGCCCGGCCCGCAGATGGCTATCGCGGCCGCCGCGAGTGGTGCCATCGCCTCGATTGCGATTCACGCATCGCTGATTCCCGAGACGAGGAAACTGGCCCCTACCACTTGAGCGTGACGGTCTGCGGCTTGTGCTTGCGGATTACCTGCAAGGTGACAGATCGGTCATCGGCGCGGCGGATCGCGCGGACCAGGTCGTTCGGGTTCTCGATCTTGATCTTGTCGGCCATCACGACGACATCACCGCCTCGAAGCCCCGCCTCTCGCGCGATCGACCCATCGACGACGTTCGCCACGAACACTCCTTCGGGCTTCACGCCGAGGACGTCGCTGAGGTCGCTGTTGAGTGCGGTGAACTCGGCGCCAGCGAACGGATAGACTCCGCGCCCGAGTCCGAGAGCAGGAACCAGAAGCGCCGGAAGACGAGGCGGCATTGGATTCTCGACGCGCATTCTAACCCCTGACTGCTGCAAGCCGGCCGCTGGTCTTTCGTCTGATCCTCCCGGCACAAAGATCTGCTCGGTGGGCGTCACCTCGACGACGATTTTCTGCTCCCAACCGTCCGGGCGGCGTCCAAGCACCCCACGCACGGTACGATTCCCCCCATTCCTCCTGACGCGGAGCACAAACGCCGCGCCCGGCTTCATCCAGTTGCTCAGCTGAAGGGTGCCACCGCGCATGTCGTGCGAGTTGAAGGACAGAATCATGTCGCCCGGAAGTACGCCCGCTTTTGCCGCGGGAGATCCAGGCTCGACGTTGCTCACGATGGGATACCGCTCGAAGAACGCTCCACCGCTCTGGCTGAATAGCGCTTCATCGGACAACCGGACGCCCAGCCAGCCGGTCGGAGTTTCTACGGAAGACTGCGCCGAAGCTTCCGACGACGACGTCTGCGCCCCTGCTGCTCCACCGATCGCGAGCGACGCGACCAGCACCGCCGTCATGCGGCCTTTTCTCGTAGCCACCACTTCTCTCCCTCTCACCTGACTAGAATCCCCGGAGCGCGAGTCCAACCGGCCGCGCTGCCATCTGCTGGGTCGCGACGCGGGCGCCCATCGTTGCGAGATAGTATTGGTTGATTACCGGGTCGTGCGGCGCCGTCTTGAGCGCACTGTCCATCGCCGTGTTCACCCTGTCGAGGGCAGCGAGCCGGGTGCGGTAGATCGCCGAACTGTCGACCGTGGTGGGGCCTGACGAGTTCGCGGCGAGGTAGGCTGCTGCGTTCTGATAATCCCGTAGCGACCGTACGAGGGTCGTCGTTGCCTCATCGACCGAAGCGAAGCTGGAGTCCCTCGTCGAGCTCGCCGGCATGGCCGCGAGAGTGGAAGGAGCGGAGCTGCCCGTCTGGCTGGAATTATCCGCAGTCTGGACCGAGCTCGGTATGCCAATCGTTGTCCGGCCTATCGCAATTCCTCCAACCAGCAAGAGGACCGCGGCCGCTGCCTGCATCCAGGGCTGGCTTGCAACCCATGAACGCGATTGCGACTCGCGTATGAGTCCTTCCTCCCGCGCCCGCGCGGCGATCGTCCGCCAGTTGTTGAGGGGCGCCTGTTCTCGCGCTCGCTCCTGGGCGATGATCTGATCGAGTTGATCTTCAGACAGCGACATGTGCCTTCCCCTTTCCTACTGGAATTGATTCGTCAACGAGGTGCGCCAGCATTTTTTTCAGTTTGGCGCGAGCCTTGAACAACTGTGATTTCGATCCGCCCGGCGTGATTCCGAGCTCTTCTCCGATTTCGCCGTGCGTATATCCTTCAACATCGTGAAGCACGAACACCGCTCTCGCCCCCGGCGACAGCTTCGCCATCGCCTGCTCAATGGATTCCGCCAGGAAAGTCCGCTCCGTGTCCTGCTCGGTGAGCGCGGAGTCGTCTTCGATGTCGGTCTCCAGCTTTGCAAGCCGCCTGATCTTGCGCAGCGCGTTGAGAGTCCGATTTACCGCGATTCTATGAGCCCACGTTCCGAACTGCGAGTCCCCTCTATAGCTTGGGAGTGCCCTGAAGATCTGCATCCAGACCTCCTGCGACACGTCCGCTGCCAGCTCCGGATCCCCGCAAAGCCGGCGCACGACCGCGTCGATGTGGGGCGAATGCTGCGACCAAAGCCGCTGCATTGCCCTCTCATCCCCGGCGATCGCGCGCTTGAGGTCGAGCTCATCGAATGGCATCTCGGTCATATCCTTGGTCACTCCCCATGTCTCTAAAGTTTCCTTACGAAACACGGTGACTTTCGTTGTGCGGAATCGTTTGCATCTGTACGCCCTAGCCATACCGCGGAGCAGCAGCCAATCCCGGCCGGGTCGGAACTTTAGCTCTAGCGGAGAGTATAAATCAAAGTAGTGAAAGGAGTTAGCGTTGCTTAGAGTCATTCTCACCGCACTGACGGTGACCCGTGCGGGCGATGGCCTTCCGGTCAAGCCGCCGGCAGACGTCGGCATGTCCGGCAACCGCCTCGGCGCCATCGAGCGCGTGGTGGAGCGTGGAATCAAGGCAGGTGGGTACCCCGGTGCCTCCGTCGTGGTGGGCAGGAAGGGCGTTGCCGTGTACGAGAAGGGGTTTGGAAAGCTCTCGTGGAGCGATAACAGCACCCCCGTCGATGCGGAGCGCACGATCTACGACATCGCCTCTCTGAGCAAGGTAGTCGGAACCACCACGGCGATCATGATTCTCTACGACGAGAAGAAAATCGGCCTCGATGATCCCGTCGTGAACTACATCCCCACCTTCGGTGGCGGAGATAAGGACAAGGTGACGATCCGCATGCTCCTGACGCACACCTCGGGACTGCCGGCGGGCCGCGACATCTGGCGCATCGCGCAGACTCCTCTCGAAGCAAGGGCGCTGGTTCTGGGTACTTCGCTCGAGGGCCGTCCGGGCATGCAGTACATCTACTCCGACCTCGGCGCCGACGTGCTCGGACTGCTGGTCGAAGTCGTCGCCGGCGAACCACTCGACAAATTCCTCGAGCGCCGCGTCTTCGAGCCGCTCGGCATGAACGAGACGATGTACCGCCCCGCTGATTCACTTCGCTATCGCATCGCTCCGACGGAAGTCACTCCTCCTCGCGGCTACCCGCTGCGCGGTGAAGTGCACGACGAGAACGCCTACGCGCTGGGTGGAGTCGCTGGCCACGCCGGCCTTTTCAGCACCGCCGCCGATCTCTCTGTCTTTGCGCAGATGATGCTCAATGGCGGCGAGTACAACGGAGTTCAGATCATCAGCAAGCCGACGGTCGACTTGTTCACGCTGAGAGCATTCGGACACCGCGCACTGGGCTGGGATACCGCCGACGGCGATTACGGCTCGGGGCGCTACCTCGGCCCCACCGCGTACGGCCACACGGGTTTTACCGGGACTTCGATGTGGATCGATCCCGAACGGCAGATGTTCGTGATTCTGCTGACGAATCGCGTTCACGCGGCACGGGCGCTTCGCCCCGCCAAAGTGATCTCGGACGTGCGGGCGGATCTCTCGGACGCCGCGGTTCTTTCGGTGCTTGACGGGCCAGAAGTGGCGCGTGGCGGGAAGTTCCGCGCCGATCGCGAGGTGGGCTGGAATCCTGCGCCACGTCGTGCCGCGAGACGCCGTCATGGGTCGTCGAAGCACCACACGATCGCCAGCGCCACATCGAAGAGCCGCAGCTCGGCGAAAAAGAGCACATCGAGCAAGAAGAAGTCGAGCAAGAAGAAGTAAAGGTCTTCCTCGCGGGGCTGGAATTACTGAGCGGGCGCCCAACGGCGCCCGCTCTTGTTTTGCTGGCTGCTACCGGGGATTATTCAATCAATGACCGCAGGATCAGGTATGAGCGAAGAAAACGAGAGCCATCTGCCGATCACCGGGGGTGAGGCAGCGCCGGCCGCGACCACGACAGGGGTCGTGAGCGAGGACCAGGTGAAGCTCGCGCTTCGGCGCGTGAAGGATCCCGATCTTCAGCTCAACATCATCGACCTGGGGCTGGTCTATGCGATCGCCGTCGATGGAACGACCGTCAAGGTCGACATGACCCTCACCTCGCCAGCGTGCCCTTCCGGACCCGAGCTGATGACCAACGCCGAGACGGAAGTGAAGAGTTTGCCGGGCGTGGAGAAGGTGGAAGTGAATCTCGTCTGGATGCCCTTCTGGACGCCCGAGAAGATGGAGCCGCGGGTCAGGGCCTACCTGGGTTTCTAGGCGGCTAACGCCGCAATGAAACCGGCTCCCATTTCTTCGATCTGCCAGGCACGTAAGTCGGGAACAGCCTTAAGCTCCTCCACGGTTTTCGCGCCGCTGCGCGCGATGTTCTCCAGCCGTTCGCGCGAACACAATACTCCAGGGTCCAGATTCAGTCGCGTGGCGGCGGAATCCCGAACGGCTTTGAGACGCGCGACGCGCTCGTCGAAATCGCGATCCTTGTTCCAGCGCTGACCGCGCGGAAACTTGGGCAGCTCCGCCTCGGGCACTTCGACACCTCTTCGAGCTGCCGCGACAATGTCGGCACCAGCGCGCTCGATCATTCCCTTGGGCATGCCCTTGATCGCGCCCAGCTCCGACACGCTCTTGGGAGGGCGCCGAGCGAGCTCGAACAGGACCTCGTTGCCCATCACGCGAAACGTCGCGCGATCCAGCTGCGCGGCAACGGTGTCGCGCCAGTTGGCGACCTCACGGAGCACTGCCAGCTCCTGCCGCGTCAGATCTCGCGCGCCCTTCAACCTCAGAAACCCCTCCATGCTTTCCTCGGCTTCCCACCGGGTGCCTTCGAGCCTGGCGAACTCTTCCTGCGCCCAATGGAGCCTGCCGCGGCGCGTCAGCGCTTCCTTCATGTGATCCTTCAGCTGCAGCAGGTAGCGCGTGTCGTGTGCGGCATATTCGAGCATGTCGCGCGTGAGCGGCCGCATTGACCAGTCGGCGCGCTGGTGTTTCTTGTCCAGCTTCACGTCGAAGAACTGCTCGAGCAGCGCTGCGAGACCGAACGACTTGATGCCGAGCAGCTGCGAAGCGATCCGGGTGTCGAAGATGTTCGTCACGTGCCAGCCGTAATCCTGGTGCAGCAGCCGCAGATCGTAGTCGGCATCGTGGAAGACTACTTCGACCTCTTTGCTCTCGAGTAGATCGCCCAGGCCTTTGGGTGAGCCAATGGGCAGAGGATCGATGATCGCGCTCCGCTCGCGCGTGGAGAGCTGGATGAGATAGATGCGGTCGAGAAAGCGGTGAAAGCTCGCACCCTCTGTATCGAGCGCGAGCTCTTTCACGGCTGATATTTCAGAGAGGAAGCGGTCTACCTGCTCGGGTTTGTCGAGGTAGAGCGCGCCATCCGCGGGTGCTGGAGGCATCGTCGAAATCTAGCGCCTGAATGGTGTCACGCTTCCGCCGGGTTAACTTTCGTGGGCGACGATTTCCTCTTTCCACTCCTGATGCCGGAAGATTTCAAGGTTCATATCTACCCGAGCGACTGCGACTCGGTGGGGCACGTGAATCACGCTCACATGCTGGTTCTGCTGGAGCGTGCGCGGTGGCAGGCTCTCGAGCGGCACATGTCGTACGACGAGTACATGAAGACGAATCTGTGGGCCGTCGTGCGCAAGGTCGAAGCATCGTATCAGGCGCAGACGTTTCCCGGCGACGACCTGGCAATTCGCACCGGTCTTCTCTCGGTCGGGAACACGAGCTTCATCGTGCGGCAGGTCGTGCGGAATCAGCGCGACATCGTGGTGTGCGATGCGTCGATCGTCTACGTGACAGTCTCACCCGACGGAAAGCCCATCCCAGTACCCGATCAGTGGCGAACACTCTTCCCTCCCTGGGAGGAAGAGGCACAACCCGCTTCTCCGCGCCGATGACCGATTCAGATTCTGTGCGCGCAGTCGAAACGTGACGGCCCCCACTCCCACACCGGTGAGCGCGGCCGAGCAGTCCATTCCGGCCCAGATCGGCGGGGTGCTGTTCCGTCACCGCGGTTGGCTGCCGCTTCTGTTCCTCGGCATTCCGCTCGTGATGCCCGGTACGACGTCTCCGTTCCGCTGGGAGGTGGGCCTCGCGCTGATCGTGATCGGTGAAGCGGTCCGTCTGGCTGGCGTCGCAGCTGCTGGCACCGTTACTCGCCGCCGCTCGCGCGCCGTGCAGCGGCTCGTCACCTACGGAATCTTCGCCTGGGCCAGGAATCCGCTCTACATCGGCAACTTTCTCATCTGGATGGGATTCGTCACCATCTCGGGCGTGCTCTGGTTTCTGCCGATCGCCGTCCTGCTGTTCGCGCTCGAGTACGAGCTGATCGTCCGCTACGAGGAAGGGGTGCTCGAGACGATTTTCGGACGCGAGTATCTGGATTACAAGCAGGAGACTCCACGCTGGATCCCTCGCCCCCCGCGCGGCGAGCGAGCTGTCGGCGAGTACCACTGGGGCGAAGCGTTCAAGAGCGAGATCAGCACTTTCCTGCAGTACGCGGTTCTGTTGCTCGCTTTCTGGATCAAGAGCAAGATGATATGCCAGGCGGGCAATGGTGTGACTTCGTGCTGGGCGTGGGGGTCGACCAGCATCTCCAGAACGTTCTAGAGCAAGGTGAGGCGTTCAGTTGACCTTCGCGCGGCACTCGACGCAGACTGCCCGCTCACTGGAGAATCTCGCCCTCATCTTCTCGAAAAACGATCCGTACAAGTGCGAATCACACAGCGCGCGGTTGCACTGACGGCACACCCCGCCCTTTCCCGCTCCGAAAAAGACTCCGCACTTGTCGCATTGCCACTTGAATGCGGACGGGCGGAAGATCGGCACCTACACTAGCGCCAGAGTCTGAGAGCCGACCCATGATCCGCCGGGCTTGAGCTCCACCGGCGAACCGATCTGCGCGGCTTCGACGCAGACCATCTTCAGATAGTCAGTCGGGTCGAGTCCGATGAACCCGGTGACCTTCTCGGCCCACGGATTCCAGACGACGGCGTCCTTGAATCCGTCCGCCCGCACTTCGATGCGGCGATCATTGCCGCGATCTTCGACTTCGACTTTTTTCGGCGCTTTGAGGTACACACGATCGGTCTCGTCGGAAATCACCAGCTTCTTCGCCTCGTCCTTCGTCTCGTTTCCGCCCTGCGTCTTGTCCAGGTACCACTTGCCGGTGAATCCGCGGATCGCTGATTCACGGATGTCAGCGACCGCAAGGTATGTATGCAACGCTGAAGTGAAGCTGAACACCTCGTCGCCGGTATTGAACACCTCGAGCTGCACCTGAAGCGACTTCTCGTCGATCGTCGCCATGAGCTCCGTCCGGAAGTGAAACGGCCACAGCTCGCGGCTCCGATGATCGTCGACGAGCACCAGCTTCACGGAGGACGGATCGTCCGATGAGTCTGCGTTCTCCGCCAGCTGCCACTCGGTCTTCCGCGCGAAACCATGCTGCGGAAGTGGGCCCGTGTTCGCGAACTGTGGAAAGACGACCGGAATTCCGCCGCGGATCGGGTCTCCCGTCGCAAACGTGGCCGTCTTGCCCATGAAGAGCACTTCCTTGCCTCCCGCCGGAATCCAGGACGTAACGTGTGCACCATTGAGATACACGTCCGCCGAACTGCCCGAAGGGTGCGACAGCAGAACGGTGGGCATTCCGTTTTTTCCGGGAACGATTGGAGGAGTCATGGGATCACGATAATGAGTGCGGGCAGTGGATTGTGCCAGTCGCCCGCACTGAATTGGCTACCGGTTGGGTCGTCCGGGAGGGTTCTCGCCCTTGAACACTTCGCGATTGATCTGAACGTATTCCTTCAGGTTCGCCGGCACATCCTCTTCAGGGAAGATCGCCGTCACCGGGCATTCGGGCTCGCAGGCGCCGCAATCGATGCACTCGTCCGGATGGATGTACAACTGGTCTGCTCCCTCGTAGATGCAGTCCACCGGGCATACATCTACGCAGGCGCGATCCTTTGTGTTCTTGCAGGCTTCGGTTATGACGTAAGGCATCTCTTTCCCGATTGTGCGGCGGCGACTTCAGCGGCGCCAGGGGTGTTTCCTTTGCGAAAAATAGACTCGCGTGGTTGAATATCAACAGCAGGCTTTACCACTTGAGAAATCCTACTGCAAGGCCGAGGAAGATGAGGACGAGAAGCGACCCGACCATGAGCGCGCGACGCCGGCGGTTGCTGCGCACCGCGTTCCAGACTTCTTCGTCGAGATAGTAAAGACCCGGCGAGGCTTCACGAATCACCGCCTCTCTATGCAGCCGCTTGACCGCCCGGGATTCTCCGAAGCCCATCGCGGTGTACGATTGCGCGGTTGAAGGAGTGAGCGCGCCCGCGGCGCGAAAGTCGTCGACGACCTCGCGCTCCTTCATTCTCATGATTGCAATGGCTGCCGCTGCGCCCATCTCAGTCTCTCCGTTGAAGTAGTTGTCTCAACGCGATTCTACTTTCGCCACGGCGGTACTGCGCCGCGTTTCTTGTCGAAGTCCGGATTCTCGCGGAAAAACGTAGCAGTGTGTCCAATCACCTGCACGACAGCGGAGTTCGTCGCCGCAGCCAGAGAATTAGCCACATCCTTCGGCTTTGCGTCGTCCTTGTTTCCCAGCTTCACCTTCACGAGCTCGCGGGTGCGCAGCGCATCGTCGAGCGAGCCTATCACCGACGGCGTTAGCCCGTGCTGGCCCACGTGGACCGTCGGGTTCAAATGGTGCGCCTCGGCGCGGAGTCCGGCCCGCTCGCGGCCTTTCAATTTCTCATCCGTCCCGGCTTCGTCATGAAGCCTCGTACATCAATGGGCGTACCGTTCCAGTAGTTGGCATCGCTCCGCATCACCTGAAAATGAAGGTGCGGCGCATTCGGCGGCGCGTTTCCGGTCGTGCCGACGAACCCGATTACGTCGCCTTCCCGAACTGCCAGACCTTCGATCACGTTCGGCGCGTAACCCATCAGGTGCGCGTAGTAGTGAACATATCGTCCGCTCGCGTCGGCGATGTAGATCGTTATTCCGCCAGCTCCTCCGTTTGCGAGCTTGATGATGCGCCCGTTCGCGGCGGCCAGCACGGGCGTTCCACGCATCGCCATAATGTCGGTGGCCATGTGGATCCTGCCGCCGCTCCGTGCCTCGTGAAACGTATCGGTTAGCTGCGACGGATCCACTCCCTCGACGGGCACCATCAGCGGATGCGCGCGAAAATACGCCGAGTCCGTCGCGAGCATCGGTCTCATGTCCGGGCGCACGGGCGCATCCGCCCCGGGTCCACCAACTACGACCGGAGGCATTTTGCGCGGAGTGGCGTCACTGGGCGCGCGCAGATTCACGCACATCGTTCCGCCGACAACGGCGCAGAAGAGCGTGGCGCACACGCGCGAGATGCGAGCGACACTGTTGCACCGCGCGCAAAAGCGCTCGAGCTCAGCTCGCTGAAGCACCAGCCAGCTGTTGTTCGTGCTCCAGCTGCTTCCCTTCCGCCGCCGCCAGCTCCGCTGCCATCTTCGCGATGCCCTCCTCGATGGTTCTGGAATGGTGCATCGAGCAGAACTTGGGACCGCACATTGCGCAGAACTCCGCGCTCTTGAAGTACTCCGCCGGCAAAGTTTCGTCGTGATACTCCTGCGCGCGCTCCGGATCGAGACTCAGCCGGAATTGCTCCTTCCAGTCGAAGTTGTAGCGCGCGCGGGACAGTGCATCGTCGCGATCGCGTGCGCCCTTCCTTCCGCGCGCAACATCCGCCGAATGTGCGGCGATTTTGTACGCGATCACGCCCTGACGGACATCTTCGGCGTTCGGGAGACCAAGGTGCTCCTTGGGCGTGACGTAGCACAGCATGTCCGACCCGAACCAGCCGATCATCGCTGCGCCGATGGCGCTCGAGATGTGGTCGTACCCCGGGGAGATGTCGGTGACGAGCGGCCCGAGCGTGTAGAATGGCGCCTCGCTGCAGACTTCCTTCATGCGCCGGACGTTCATCTCGATCTGGTCCATCGGAATGTGCCCGGGACCCTCGACCATCACCTGCACGTCTTTCTCCCACGCTCGCTTCGTCAGCTCGCCGAGCGTGTCGAGCTCGGCGAATTGCGCCCGGTCGCTGGCGTCGGCAATGCAACCCGGGCGGAGACTGTCCCCCAGCGAAACGGTGACGTCGTACTCGCGTAGAATTTCGAGCACATCGTCGAATCGCTCGTAGAGCGGATTCTGTTTGCGGTGCGCCATCATCCACACGGCGTGCAGGGATCCGCCGCGACTCACGATTCCGGTGATCCGCCCGTGAACCAACGGGAGGTGCTCGATCAGAATACCCGCGTGCAGCGTCATGTAATCGACGCCCTGCTTTGCCTGGTGCTCGATCATGTCGAGCAAGTCGTTGGCGGTGAGCTCCTCGAGCTGCTTGTCCCACTTGCCGTCAGGTCCGCCCTGCACAGCCTGGTAGATCGGCACCGTGCCGATGGGAACCGGGGAGGCGGCGATGATCGCGCGGCGGATTCCATCGATGTTTCCGCCCGTCGAGAGATCCATCACCGTATCGGCGCCGTATTTCACGGCGATCTGCAGCTTGTCGATCTCGCCATTCACATCGGACGAGACCTGGGAGTTCCCGATATTGGCGTTGATCTTCACCCGCGAGACCTTGCCGATCGCCATCGGCTTCAGCGCGCCGGCGAGGTGGTGAATGTTGGCGGGAATGATGAGACGTCCGATTGTGATCTCGTCGCGCACCAGCTCGGGGGAGAGCTCTTCGCGCTCGGCGACGAAGCGCATCGCGTCGGTGATCTCTCCGCGACGCGCGTAATGCATTTGCGTGGTCATTCTTCGACTCCCTACGCCGGTACTAACCGGATCAGGTTCTGAGGGACTTTCTCAGCCGGCGCTGCGGCCTCTTGGCGAGGCTGCGATACAAGGCGTCGGCACCCCTGTCTTATTAACAATCTAATGCTGGAGAGTCTGGGAACCGCAACACAACGGGTGCGAGAGGTTAGCAGTATAGTGGCTAGTCGAGGTTCACGACTCGGGACGCTATTGTCGTAGATCAGGGCAAAGCATAGTGGGTGTGCCCTCGCGCCACGAATCACGTCCCGACGTCGCGAACTTGCAGCCCGGCGCTATGCTACTAACGTCTCGCACCCGTTCTGTTGCAGTCAGATCCAGGTCAACCGAGATGCCAAGTGGATACTGCAGTTTCCTCTTGACGCCACGGCAAAGGGCACCGACACTCCTCCCGCAGTGACGCGGCTCGCATCCCACATTTCTCGCCCGAGGATAGCATGGCCATTAACACCAAGAAGGTGCTGATCGGAGGCATCGTTGCTGGTGTCGTGATGAACGTGGTGGATTTTGCGGTGCATTTCCTCCTCGGCGCCCGCATGAAAGCAGAATCGGACGCGTTCAAGCCGGGAATGGCTGACGCGATGATGACCGGGTCGGCGATGGCAACCTCTATCATCCTGGACCTCCTACTTGGAATAGCGCTGGTGTGGACCTACGCGGCAATCCGTCCGCGTTTTGGCCCGGGTCTGCGCACGGCAACTTATGCCGCGCTACTGTTCTGGGTGCTTGCCTCGATTTTCTACTCGGGTTACATGCAGATGGGAATGATGTCGACGGGCCTCTGGTGGTCCTTCGCGTTCCTTGGATTCGTGAACTTTTTCTTGTCGGCCTGGGCCGGGGCGAAGTTGTACTCAGAGGACGCGGCGTAGCAGGAAAGCCCTCAGCTGGCATCGTAGTTGGCTGAGAGCTCCCGGCTTCAGTTTGTAATTGCTTCGATTGCGTGCCGGTCCTCGCCCCTACTCGTCCATTGGGTATGGGCAAGCTTCTCTCTTTCGTCGGGGCGACAATCGGCAGTTACGCCGGTTGGGCAATCGGGGCGCCCGTGGGCCTGTATACGGCTTTCGCGGTGAGCATGGTCGGGACCGGCATAGGCATGTACTTCGGCCGCCAGCTCGCCAGGAACTACTTCGAATAACAAAAAAGGCGCGCTCAGATGAGCGCGCCTTTTTAGTCTCTCCTTATCGAATCAGACCGACTGCTGAACCTGCATCGGCTGGGTGAGCTTGAGCGATATCCGCCCACCGTTCGGAACGCACCCATCGTATTTGCCCGTGGCGCCTGCGACTACTGCACCTGCGGCAGCGCCGGTGGCGGCTCCGATCACAGTTGATTTGGTGTGGTGTCCGAAGATCTGTCCGGCGATCGCCCCGATTACAGCACCTGTCGCCACCTTTCTCGCGTCGTTGCTCGCGTCACCATTGCGCACCTTGTCCACCTGCGCCGACGTCACCGTGGAGCTGACCGGATACGTCGTGCCGTTGAAGGCAATCGATCGCACCACAAATTCCATCGTGATGTTGTCGTTTGCGTTTTCGCTGCGCTTGAGTGAGGTCACCTCGATCACTGCCGTCGCGCCGGCTGGAATGGCGACACCGTTCGAGCCTTGCACCGATTCAGCCACACTGGCGGTGAACCGATCTCCGACAGCGTAGGTGTTTGTGCACACCCGCTGCCCGGAATAGAGCGAGATCTCCGACCCACTGGCTATCGTTCCTACCGCTTTCGCCGAAGCCGTCCCTGCGCTC
>DATARP010000243.1:0-11117 GCA_036264075.1 Gemmatimonadaceae bacterium | reverse complement strand
TTCAAGACCATTCCATCGTGGGGCGTGCTATCGCGTGATCGTGTGTGACCCGAATCCCATGCGCAGTGCAACCCTCAGCGAAGGCATGCTGTTCGTGTTGCTCGTCCCGTTGGCGAGACCCTTCCGCTCGTGGATCGCGACGGAATAGGCCGGGAAGATGAAGTCGATGTTCATGCGGTTGCTGATGCCATAGCCGAATCCGTAAGCAAGCGAGAAGAGCGGATCGATGTTTCCCTTGCTTGGGGCGAGGCTCGCGCCGCCGGCGTCTTCCTTCAGGTTTCTGTACATGGCTACTCCGCCGTTCAGCTCTACGACCTGGTGGAATCCAACTCCCGATCCGGAGTGGAACCCGACGACGAGCGTCGTCATGTCGAGATGGGCGTTGCAGCTCAAACACCGCGTTCCATTTTCGCCGGCCGGCAGGGGCGTAGCGAGGTTCGACGAATAGGTGAACGGAACTCTGGAATAACTTCCGGCTAGGCCGAACGAGGCGCCGTTGTCCATCGCCTTTTCCAGAGAAGCTCGATACTGAAGGTTGGTAGCGTTGCCGAAATCCCAGCTGCTCGCCGTCACGCCGTCATTGACGCCATTTCCCCGGAAGCCGCCCACTCCCGCAGAAATCCACCAATCCGGATCGTTGGTCGCGTAAGCTCTGGGCGCGCGCCGCATCTGCGCGCTGAGAGAGCCGGCGGCAAACATCAACATCAATAACGCAAAGAAAAAACGTCTCATCATCTTGCTCCAAGTTGTCTTGCGATTCGCGCGATGCGTCGGGTAAGTTAGATCGTGGCTCACCGCTCGGCAGCGCATTGATGTTGGATCCTCGAGAAACGGAGCGCCGCAACCCGCGTACCGCTGCGATCGACCTTGCGTCCCCGCTGGAGATCGTTGACTTGATAAACGCGGAAGATCGCAGAGTTCCAGAGGCCGTTGCGACACAGCGCGAGCAGATCGCGCGCGCAATCGAGCTTGCCGAAGCGACGTTTCGCTCGGGAGGAAGATTGTTCTATGTCGGAGCCGGTACTTCAGGACGACTGGGAGTGCTCGACGCAAGCGAATGCCCGCCAACCTTCGGGGTGAAGCCTGAGATGGTACAGGGGATCATCGCGGGAGGGTTGCCTGCTCTGACGCGTTCGCAGGAGGGCGCTGAAGACGTCGTCGGCAACGGCGCCCGCGCCATCGATGAGCATGGAATCGGCAAAAAGGATTTCGTGATCGGAATCGCGGCGTCCGGGACTACTCCGTACGTGCGCGCCGCTCTTGAGCGTGCCGCTGAGCTCGGAGCCAAGACGGGCGTTCTCGCCTGCTCGCCACCACCCGCTGACCTCGTCGCCAAGGTCGACGTGACGATGCTGCCGATCGTGGGACCGGAAGCAGTCACCGGTTCGACGCGCATGAAAGCAGGAACTGCGACCAAACTCGTGCTCAACACGATCACTACCGGCGCGATGATCCGGCTCGGCAAGACGTACGGCAATCTCATGGTCGATCTCCGCGCGACGAACAACAAGCTCATCGATCGAAGCCAGCGGATCGTGATGGAGGTATGTGGAATTTCGCGCGATGAGGCGAAGAAGCTCCTCGAGCAGGCCGACAAGAGCGTCAAGACCGCGATCGTGATGCAGAAGCGGGGCGTTTCTCGCGACGAGGCCAAGCGACTTCTCGCGGAGAACGGCGGCGTGATCCGGCGCATCACGAAGGACGAGCCTCCCCCAATCCGAGAGGGCTGAACAATGACGGCGCGCGTTGTCGTTGGCTTGATGTCCGGCACATCGCTCGACGGTATCAGCGCCGCGGTCGCGCGTTTCAGTGATTCTGCCGACGGAAGAATCGAGGTCGAGCTGCTCGCGTACACATCGCACCCCTACACGACTGCGCAACGCTCGCGGTTAGGCGCCGCCCTCGGCGGAGGGACGCCCGCCGAATACTGTCGGCTCAACTTCGATCTCGGCGGATGGCTCGCGGAAGCTGCGATCGAAGTGATGGCGGAGGCAGGTGTCGCGCGCGACGACATCTCCGCGATCGCCTCGCACGGCCAGACTATCTGGCACGAGCCGGGTCACTCCACCTGGCAGACCGGCGAAGCCTCCGTGATAGCGGAACGGACGGGGATCGACGTCGTCAGCGATTTTCGCGTGCGCGACGTCGCAGCGGGCGGCCAGGGCGCGCCGCTCGTCTCGGCCGCGGATGCAATGCTTTTCGCCTCGGGCTCAGAATGGCGTGGGCTGCAGAATCTGGGCGGCATCGGCAACATCACCGTCGTGCCACCGCACGGCGAGATCGAGGGAGTCCGGGCGTTCGACACCGGACCTGGCGTCGCGGTAATCGATGGCGTGACACACGCTCTGCGTCCGGATCTCTCTTATGACGTGGATGGCAAGCTTGCCAGCGCGGGGCAGCCGAGCCTGACTGTCGTACAGGAGCTGATGGCGGCACCGTACTTCGAGTCTCCTCCGCCGAAATCGACGGGACGCGAGCTATTCAACACGGATTATTTCACAAAGCTCATCGCGCGCTGCCGCGCCGACGGCGCCAGCGACGGGGACATCATCGCAACGGCCGTTCAGCTGACCGCCGAAAGCGTCGGCGACGCGTATCGGCGCTTCATCCCCGAGCCGATCACCGAAGTCCTCGTTTCAGGTGGCGGCGCCAGAAATCCCGTGCTGTTCGCCGCAATCGTCAAAGCCGCGGCGCCGATTCGCGTTCGGCACTTCGACGAAGTCTATTTCGACGGCGAAGCGAAAGAGGCGGTGGCCTTTGCATTGCTTGGATATCTCCACGTGACCAGACGTCCAGGAAATGTCCCAACCGCAACTGGGGCGCGCGGACAGCGCATTCTCGGAAAGCTCACGCCTGCATGACTGAGATCGCCGAGCTCTTTTATCCGGCCATCCGCTGGGACGCGACGCACGGGTTCGAGAGCCAGCGCGAGGCGATCGACGAAGCGCTCAAGCTCGGCGTCGGCGGATTCATACTCTTTGGAGGCCCGTCCGAGCACGTCGCGTCGCTCACGGAGGATCTGCACTCGAAATCCCGCAACGCGCTTCTCATAGGCGCGGATCTCGAGCGTGGGGCGGGACAGCAGTTCGCGGGTCAGACCGCACTTCCTCCCCTCGCCGCGATTGCGTCCCTCGAGGATGTGCAATCGATCCGCCGGTCAGCTTCGGTGACAGCCATCGAGGCGCGGTCGCTGGGGATCAACTGGATCTACGCACCCGACGCCGACATAGATGTCGAGCCCGACAATCCGATCATCGGCACGCGCTCATTCGGAAGTGACCCCGAGCGCGTCGCCGACTACGCTGCCGCCTGGATCGACGCGTGTCAGGCCGAGGGTGTGCTCGCCTGCGCGAAGCATTTTCCCGGACACGGCCGCACAACCGTCGACTCGCACAGGGAGACTCCGCGGGTCGAAGAATCGGCGGAGACGCTCCGCCAGACGGACCTCGTTCCATTCCAGCGCGCTATCGAGCGTGGCGTCGCATCGATCATGTCGGCGCACGTCGCGTTTCCGGCGTTCGATCCAACCGGCGCCCCAGCAACACTATCCCGGCCCATTCTGACCGATCTCCTTCGGAACGAGATGGAGTTCACGGGCCTCCTCGTCACCGACGCGCTCATAATGGAAGGCGTTCTCGCCGGAGGAGAAGCCGAAGCAGTCGTCCGTGCGCTCTACGCGGGATGCGATTGCCTTCTATATCCGACGGATCTCGCGAACTCGGTCATCGCCGTGAAGAAGGCGATCGACGACAAGCGTCTGGACGCCGACCGCATTCAGCTATCTCTCGAGCGGCGGCGAAGGTGGGCTCGGTGGGCGGCGCTGTCGAAGGAGACAAATCGTCCGACGCGCGACGAAAGTGGATGGTCGAGTCAGCTCGCCGAACGCGTCGTTCAGATGGTGAAAGACAGGGTGCCCCGGCTGCCGCAGCCGTGGCATGTCAGCATCGTAGACGACGATATCGGTGGTCCGTATCCGGCGCCATCGCGCGATCCTCTGATATCTGCACTGCGAGCTGGTGGAATCGATGTCGTCCTCGACGCCGATCCCGCACTCGACGAATCCGGATCGACCGTCGTCGCCCTCTTTGGAGACATCCGCGCCTGGAAGGGACGACCCGGATATTCAGCGGCCGCAAAGGACGCTGTGCGGGAGGCGTTGAGCAAAGGAGCGAGAACAGACCAGCTGATTGTCGCGTTCAGCCATCCGCGGCTCGCCGACGCGCTCGACGTCGACGCTCCGATCCTCTGCGCGTGGGGCGGGGAAGCCGTGATGCAGCGGGCAGCGGCGCGAGTACTGCTCCGCGAAGCTGCGCCGGCGCGAATGGAGCGGAGTATCGGTACCGCACGATAGTCGCCTGAACCCGGGGGAAGTTCGATGAGCGAGACCGCTGTGAAGAGTTCGCCGCTGCGCATTTTCGGGCAGCCGAAGATGGCAACGCTCCTGGTGCTTGGATTCTCCTCGGGCCTCCCGTTTTACCTGACGAGCAAGACTCTTCAGGCGTGGATGACCACGGCGAAGGTTGACCTCGCCACGATTGGTTTCTTCAGCCTCGTCACCCTGCCGTATTCGCTCAAGTTCGTATGGGCGCCAATCATGGACCGCTACATCCCGCCTTTTCTCGGGCGCCGGCGCGGGTGGGTTCTCATTACACAGGTTCTATTGCTCCTCGCAATTGCAGCGATGTCGCTCCACGACCCGCGGGTCGGCTTGCGAATGCTCGCAGTGAACGCCATCGCGATTGCCTTCTTCAGCGCGTCGCAGGACATCTCGCTCGACGCGTATCGAACCGACGTGCTGCAGGATCGCGAGATGGGAGCGGGTGCCGCGGTGTTCGTGATGGGGTATCGCGTCGCGCTTCTCGTGACTGGTGGCCTGGCGCTCTATCTAGCCGATTCGATTTCGTGGCCAACGGTGTATCTGCTCCTCGCGTTCCTCATGGTGATCGGCATCATCGCGACGTTCCTTGCATCGGAACCGGTCCTCAGGGAGCTGCCACCGAGGACGCTCGCCGACGCGGTCGTACTTCCTTTCAGAGAGTTTTTTCAGCGGACCGGCGCTGGACGCGCGCTCATCGTTCTCCTCTTCATCGTTTTGTACAAGTACTCGGACAGCCTCGCCGGAAGCATGACGACGCCGTTTCTGCTCAAGACAGGCTTCTCGCAGAAGGAGGTCGGAGCGGTATTCGGCGGGGCGGGGTTGATTGCAACGATCGTGGGAACGCTGACCGGGGGAGCCGCGATCGGAAAGTGGGGAATCAACCGATCGCTCTGGGTGTTCGTGGTTTTTCAGGGCTTGAGCAATCTCACCTACTACGCTCTCGCACTTTCCAGCGAGAGCCATGCTTTCATGACGACCGCGGTAGTCGTCGAGAATTTCGGCCTTGGTCTCGTGACGGCGGCCATGACGGCATTTCTCATGAGCATGTGCGACAAGCGGTTCACCGCCACACAGTTTGCGCTGCTCTCGAGTCTCATGGCGGCGAGCCGCGATTTGCTCGTGGCACCTGCGGGAAAAATCGCCGAGTCACTGGGCTGGCCGTCGTTCTTCCTGATCACCGTCTCGATGGCGATCCCGCCGCTGCTGCTGTTGCCGTTTGTCGCGCCCTGGTCGCGCGATGTCCCGATCGGCGCCGCACCTCACACCGGCGAGACAGTACCGGCTAAAGCGGCTCAGCCGCCAGCGGTGCGAGCCTGATCTGCTTCAGGCGTCCGGAGGCGTGCCGCGATCACCGTGACATTGTCGGGCGCTCCGGTATGCATGGCTTCCTCGATCAACGCCTCGCAGACCTCTTCCGGTCGTCCGGCGCCGCGCGTGATGCGCGCGAGGTCTTCCGCAGAAACCTGGTTCGAGAGCCCGTCGCTACAGAGCACCAGGAAATCGTCGTTCTCGAGTTTACACCGGTATAGGTCGGTCACGACCTTTTCCTCGGGTCCAAGAGCCTGCAGGATGATGTTCCGGTGTTCGCTCTGCGCGGCTTCCTTTTGGGTCATGCGGCCCGCATCGATCAGCCGCTGCACGAAAGACTGATCCTTCGTCAGTTGCTTCGCCGTGCCGTTTCGCACCAGATATGCTCTGCTGTCCCCGACCTGGGCGATGAAGGCCTCGCCGTCGAGCACGAGAGCCAGGGTGGTCGTGGTGCCCATCCCGTGGTGCTCGGGCGATGAATTCGCCTTTTGGAAGATCGCCTTGTTGGCGACCTCGATCCCGCGCTTAAGCGCTCCCTCGATCGACTCGACCGTGCGCTTGGGCACTTTGTGCCACCATCGGTGCATCTCGCTCAGTATCGTCTCGGTAGCGATCGAGCTTGCAAGCGCTCCGGAGGCTGCTCCACCCACGCCGTCAGCGACGATGAGAATGAAAGGAGCGGTGTGGACCGAGACGAGCGTGGGCGCGCTCATCGTCGCGATGTCGCCCGTTTCCAGATTCGCAATCATAAAGGAGTCCTGATTGTCGTGCCTGATCAGCCCGACATTCGAACTCCCGAAAATCTCTGCAAGCAATTGTGGCTCGAAAAGAGCGAGTTATGTGGTCACAGGAGCTGGTCGCACTCCCGGGCTTCAAAGATAGAAGCAAACCATGAAAGGCACTACCCATGCGTATTGAAACGATCCGCACGTGATAGACTGGTGATGTAATCTCCATGCAACCTACATTCCGACGATGAACGCTTCGCTAATAAGGGTTTCTGCCTGTGCCCTGTTGTTGGTCGCAGCCTCCTGCGCTACTGCACCGACCCGCCCTTTGCCTCCGCCTCCCGCGCCTGTACCTCCTCTTGTGCCGGCGCCGCTTCCGGCGCCGAATGCAAAACTTCCACCAGTGCCAGCGGTGCGCGGGCCGGTTCAGATCAGCGTCGTGTATCCGAAGCCGGAGCAGATGCTCACCGTTCGCGATTCGAATTTCATTTTCGGCAGTGTCGGTAGCGGCGATGCCGCTCTTCGTATCAACGGCGTGTCCGTTCCAGTCTGGCCCAACGGCGCATTCATGGGATGGTTACCCGTGCCACCCGACAGCGCTCCGCGCTACGAATTGATCGCGGGCAATTCGACAGGAACCGCTCGACTGGTTTTGCCGATCAAGATTCCACCCGCTCCCGACACGACCAACCGGAACAAGCTTGTCGGCGATACTCTGAGACCGGTTGCCTCACCCGACACTCTGACTCCGATTTCCGGAAACGTCTATGTTGCTGTTGGCGCGCCCGACCCGAATGTAGACGACACGGATCGTGTCACGATCGCTCGTCCCGCGCCGGGAAATGGCCAGGAGTACAAGTGGTTTTTGTTTCCCGGTACCATTGTCAAAGTCACCGGCTCACAGCGCGCGAGTGGGGATGATTTTGTGCGCATTGAGCTCGACTCTGGACAGGTGGCGTGGGTGCTCAGAAGCGAGCTCCAGGCAAGGTACGTTTCGGCCGACTCGCTGCACAGGATCACCGGCGATACGATTGCTCCGGTCCGTCGCGTCGGCGATGTCCGCATTCGAACGGCGCCGGAGTGGATCGATATTCTGATCCCCATTACGGGCCCGCCCCCGCCGTATCTGGTCGAGGAATCGGGTCGCTCGCTCTCGCTCCTTGTCTACGGAGTGACCGGAGCTCCGGTGGTTTCGACGATGCCACAGCCGGCGGATTCCTATCTCAATAGTGTCAGCACTCCCACGCCGGAGCCCACGAGGGTTCGGTATGAAATCAATCTCAACCGTCCCCCATACGGATATCTCGCGCTCTGGCAGAAAGACACACTCACATTCAGAGTGCGTCGTCCGCCGAGAATAGCGGACCGGGCCAATCCACTTCGCGGTCTTACCATCACGGTCGATCCTGGTCATCCGCCTGCTGGCGCGACCGGACCGACGAATCTCTACGAAGGCGACGCAGTGCTTCAGGTGGGTTTCAAACTTCGAGACCTTCTCACCCAGGCCGGGGCTAACGTGGTGATGACACGCACCACCCCGGATCCAGTCGATCTCGGGCTGCGTCCGATAATCAGTCGGCGCGCCAATGCACACGCCTTCGTCTCGATCCACCTCAATGCCTTCCCCGACGGCGTGAACCCGTTCGTGAACAACGGGTCGCTGACGCTGTACTTCTGGCCGCACTCCATACCGCTCGGCGTCCTCACTCAGGCGGCATTGCTGGACGAGCTGGGGTTGCGCGACAACGGCACGAAGTTCCAGAATATCGCGGTCGCTCGCGGAACGTGGATGCCGTCCATACTCACTGAGGGAGCGTTCGTGATAATGCCCGACCAGGAAGCGGCGATGAGAACTCCAGCGATCCAGGAAGCGTACGCCACTGCCATCCTTCGCGGACTCCAGAGCTACTTCGCTTCGTTAGCCCAGAGTCCGTGAGACGAATCGGGCTCGTGGCCGCGCTCCTCCTCGGCGCGGTGCGGGCGACGAGTGCGCAGCTTCCGCCCAACGAGTCCTGGCAGACGCTGCACACGCGTCATTTTCGGATTCATTTCACGCCGCCACTGGAGGCTGAGGCCCGGAGGGCCGCAGTCAACGCGGAGAGGGCTTACGAGGAGCTGTCGACGGAGCTCGTGCCTCCGCGGGGCACAATCGATCTCGTCGTGTCGGACAACGTCGACTACGTGAATGGCTACGCGACGCCCTTTCCATCCAATCGGATCGTCCTGTTCGCGCACCCGCCCTCCGACGCGTCGGGACTGCGCAACTACGCGGATTGGAACGCGCTCGTTGTCACCCACGAGCTCACGCACATTTTCCATTTGGACCGGTCGCGCGGTTTCTGGCGTGGCGCTCAGGCGATCTTCGGAAGGAACCCGTTGCTCTTTCCGAATCTTTACGAACCGCGCTGGGTTCTCGAAGGGCTCGCGGTTTACTACGAGTCCAGGCTCACCGGAGTCGGGCGGCTGGAGAGCTCCGAGCATTCGATGATCGCGCGGGCAGCCGCGCTCGCCAATCGAATTCCGACGCTGCAGGAGCTCGCGCCCGGTACATCGCGCTTTCCAGGCGGAGAAGTCGTGTACGTGTACGGTTCGCTGCTGTTCGACTACCTCTCGCGCACGCGGGGACCCGCCAGCATCAGAGATTTTGTCGAGCGCGGCGCGAAGACTCTGTTTCCGTTCGTGCTCACCGGGACTTCTCGCGGTGCGTTCGGAGAATCGTTCCAGACGGCCTGGGTGAAGTGGCGCGACTCGCTGGTCAGGGAAATGAAAAAAACGCCGCACGAGGTGATGCCGAGTTGGCAGCAGATCACCGCCACAGGACGCGTTGCGGCTTTTCCGAGATGGCTGGGGGATACCGCGCTACTCTACGCCGGCGACAAAGGCCGGGAAATGCCAGCCGCCTACCAGGTCTCCCTGAGCGGGCGAGAAAAGAACCTCGGCCGGCGAAATGGCACCGGCGTGAACGTGAAGCTTCCCGACGGAAGCATCCTCTTCTCCCAGCCGGACTATCTCGATCCCTACCATCTGCGCCAGGACCTGTACGTGCAGCAGGGCGATGACCAGATCCGGCTGACGTACGGAGCCAGACTTTCATCCGTGGACGTCCGGACCGATGGCGAAGTGGTCGCAGTCCAGGATGTTCCAGCGACGACGCGTCTGGTGCGGCTATCCTCACGCGGCGGAAAGATCACTCCCATCACTTCGGCGACGATCGACACGCAGTGGATGGATCCGCGTTGGTCGCCTCAGGGATCGCGAATCGTTGCTGTCGAGCAGACCCGCGGGATTTCGCAGATAGTCATACTCGACGAGAACGGTGGGCGGCTGATGTCCTTCGGGGCGTCACGCTCGATCAACTCTCAGCCGAGCTGGTCTCCAGACGGAGCGCGCGTCTATTTCTCGTCGGAGCGGAACGGGATGCCGCAGATCTACGTCGCGGACATCACCGCCACGCCAATCCGACTCGCGCGCCTTACCGACGCGGCCACCGGAGTCTTCTCGCCCGAAGTGTCGCCCGACAAAACGAGAATCGCGACGGTTCTTTTTCTGGCCGACGGTGATCACATCGGCGTCGCGCCGATTCCCGAGCCGGCGAGTTACTCCGAGATCGACAGCGCTCCAGTGAGTCCCCGCGCGGGATGTGCGAATTGCGTGGCGCTGTTGGAGGGAGCTCCGGCGCCGGGCACGGCCGACACGTCGAAAGCGACCCCGTATTCGCCCTGGCTCTCACTTCTGCCCCGCTACTGGTTGCCGGTGTTCGGCAGCACGAGCACCGATGGAAGCTATTTCGGCGCGGCCACGAGCGGATATGACATCATCAGCCGGCACAACTATCTGATCGAGGTCCATCGCAACACCCGGTTTCACGAAAACTCCGCGTGGCTCTGGTACCGCTACGCTGGTTTCGGCTTGCCGCTGCTCGACCTGTCGGCGAGTCAGGACTTCTCTCACGACGTCCTCTATACGGGAACGGCCGGAAACTTTACCGACGTCGGGTACTTCATTCAGCGCGATCGTATCGTCTCGCTCCTGGCGACGTTCATACGCCCACGATTCCGCAGCTATTCGATCGCTTCGATTGGAGGCGAGGTCGAGAGTTTTGGATTCTCGACCTCACCCGACACGCTGTTGCGCCACCTCTCGTCGTTCTACACAACGTCGCCCACTTTTCCGGCGATCGTTGCGTCGTGGGGCTGGTCCAACTCGCAAAGGCCCGGATTGAGTATTTCTTCCGAGGACGGGGTCAGCGTCAGTGTGCAGGGACGACAGCGGTGGCAGAGCGGTACCTCGGGAAGCTCCACGCGGAGCGTGGTTGGCGTGAGCAGTCTGTACAAGTCGCTCGACCTCCCGGGTTTCGCGCACCACGTGCTCGCACTTCGCGGAGCAGGCGGGCTGACGGACGAGCGGAGTCCCGATCGATTCTCGGCCGGCGGAATCAGCGGAACTACGCTGGAAGTATTTCCCGGCGTGCCCCTTGGCGAGCAAAGGCGCACGTTCGGCGTTCGAGGATATCCGGCTGGCGCCGAGGGCGGAATTCGCGCCTATTCGGCGGCGCTGGAGTATCGGGTTCCTTTGTCGGCGCCCTCGCGCGGCTACCGATTCATTCCGGTTTTCATCGACAAGACGTCGTTCACGCTTTTTGGAGAAACTGGACGCGCCTTCTGCACGGCAAGCGCGTCGGGGTCCGGAACCGGTGTATGCGA
>DATARP010000235.1:0-5966 GCA_036264075.1 Gemmatimonadaceae bacterium | reverse complement strand
TTGTTGAGGGGCTTTGTCGGTACTACCGCGATCTTTCCGGGGCGGCCGGACGCGTGGTAGTCGAGGGCATCTTCACGCTTCATTGAACATGGAAAAATGCCACCGGCGCAGGGTGAGTGCCACCCTCGCAGATAGGCGGGTCAGCGTCGCTGCGCCAGACGAACGAGGAACGCGAGGAAGGCAAGCACTCCCGACACCGCGATGATGGCGGGACCAGAAGGAAGATCGAATGGAACAGAAATCGAAAACCCAATTACTGCAGCTACGAGCGCCGACACGATCGACCAGAAGAAAGTGCCCGCCATGCTTCTGGACAGCAACAAACCCGTCACTGCCGGCAGCACGAGAAAATTGAATACGAGCATCACGCCCGCGAACTGCATGGCAAACGCGATCACGAGCCCCAGCGTGAAGTAGAGCAGAAGGTTCCAGAAATTGACGCGGTAGCCGAGCGTGCGGGCGGTCTCGCGATCGAACGAGACGAACAGAAACTCCTTGTAGAACAACGCGTGCACCAGCAGCACCGGGACCGCCACAGCGAGCAATACGAGCGTGTCCGCTTGCGTGATGCCGAGGATATTGCCCTGAAGGAAAATGTCGTGGGCTTCGCCGGTCTTCGCCTTGGAGATGAGGATGATTCCCATCGCCGCCGCTACCGCGTACGTCACGCCGATAGTCGCGTCGGGTGGAATGCGGCCGCGCCCTCCTCCCGCGCCGAAGAAAAGCACTCCGGCGATCGTGAGAATGAGCGCCATCGCGATGGGGTGCGTCGCAATTCCCAGCATCCACCCTCTGCCCGCGAGCCATAGGGCGAGTGCGATGCCCGCGGAGGAAAGCTCAGCGAGGGCGGCTCCGACGAACACGATCCGGCGCAGCACCACGTAGACGCCGAGCACCGAGCACGCCAGCCCGATGACGAGCGCTCCGTAGAGCGCATCCTTGAACAGCAGAACGGCGTCAAACATCGGCGACGGGGACTATCTGGCCATCGCGGCGAGCGACCACAATCCGGTGGCCGTTCAGATTCGCGACTTCGACCGGAATCCGATACATGTCGCTGAGCACCGACTCGGTCATGATCTCGTCGACGGTGCCGATGCGGAAGCCGCCGTTCACGACAAGCGCAATTCGCTCGACGTAGTTGGCTACTTCGTTGAGCGCGTGACTCACCATCAGAACCGTGAGCTTGTCGCGCTCGTGCAGCTCGCGGACGAGCCCAAGTATCTGAGTTGTCGAAACGAGATCCATGCCGTTGGTAGGCTCGTCGAGGACGAGCACATTCGGCTGTCCCACCAGCGCGCGGGCGATAAGTGTGCGCTGCTTCTGTCCCCCAGAGAGTGCACTGAGCGGCTGGTCCGCGAGATCCAGAATTCCGACGTGGTCCAGCGAGGCGCAAGCCAGCGCGCGGTCTTTTGCACCAGGTCTGCGCCCAAGGCCAATGCGGTCGTAGCGACCCATCATCACGACGTCGATGACGTTGAGCGGAAAATTGTAGTCGACCTGATCGCGCTGGGGGACGTAACCGAACCGGATGCCCGGCGTGTGCGTGACGGTGCCGGAGGTCGGCTTGAGCGTCCGGAGAATCGCTCTGAGAATAGTCGTCTTGCCAGCGCCGTTCGGACCGACCATGCCCAGGAAGTCTCCTTCCGGGATGGCGAAATTGAGGTCAGAAAGAATCACGCGACGCCCGTAGCCGAGCGTCGCGTGATCGAACGAAACCAGATTAGTCATTACAAAGCGGCGGCAAGCTGCTTGATGTCGTAGTCCATCACTGAGATGTAATCGCCGACTCCCTTCACACCGCCAACCGACGGAGGAAGAATCAGAACCTTCGCGCCGGTGCGCGCGGCGACAAAGTCCGCCGTCTTCTGATCGTAGAACGGCTCCATGACTATAACCTTGGCGCCGGTTCTTCGCATCGTCTGAATCAGGCCGGCCAGGTGCGAGGGCGAAGGCGGAACTCCCGGCTTCGGCTCCATGAAGCCGACGATGTTCATCTTCGTGTACTCTGCGAAATAGCGCCAGCTGGTATGCCACGCCACCACGGGCTGTCCCTTGATCTTGGCGAGCTCGTCGGTCCACGTGCGCTCGACGTTGTTCAGTCGCGCCTCGAAATTCTTTTCGTTCGTGGCATAGACGGCTGCGCCGGCGGGATCGAGCTCGGTGAACTTGTTCTTGAAGAGCCGGGCAATGCGCCTGCCATTTTCCGGATCCAGCCAGTAGTGCGGATTGCCGAGTGGGTGCACGTCGCCCTGACTCCGGTCGACATTTCCGCTCGGCACGTCGAGGAGCGGGATTGCCTTGGAGACGTCAAGGTATCCAGGAGCGCCCTGCTTGATGTTCGGATTGCGCGCGCCATCCAGAAGGAGCGGCATCCAGCCGATCTCCAGGTCGAGCCCGACGAAGGCCCAGACGTCGGCGTTACGCAGCTGCAAAACGAAGCTGGGCTTCGCCTCGATGAAGTGGGGGTCCTGATACCCTTCACCGATGTGCGTAGCGGTGATGCGATTCCCGCCGACCGCCTTCGCGATGTCATAGAGGTCGGTGGTGCTCGTAACGACCTTGAGCTGCGCACTCGCTGGAGCCGCGATCACGGCTGGCCCGGCGAGGGATACGAGCATTAGTCCCAACTTGCTGAACATTATGTATTCCCCCGGCACGATGGCCGGAATTATCAGAAAGGATGCGGTTTGTGAGGGCCAAGCGAGAATGTCGCCTGGAGGAGTATTCGATTGATTCGTTCTATACCCGTGGGCGGGATATAACGTTCATATTCAGCAGTGATCTTGGAGAACTCACTCGGGAAGAACTCCAGATCGACGGATGCAGCGCGCGTAGTAAGGCCCCCGTAGAGCGGATCCTGCAGCTGGTCGTAACGGCCCCCGAGGAACCCGCGTGTGGTGATCTGGTAGCGAGAGAAGACGTATCCTCCCGTGTAGTGGCTTGCGGTTGTGCTGACGCTGGTTGGCGTGATTGGAGACCCCGCGCAGAGCTGACGGCATATCGGACCCGGAACCATCGCCGATACGGCCGGAGTTGTCTGGTGCATCAGCTCAGCCTGGAGAATGAACGATTTGTAGAGTCCCTGCTGCAACGGACGCCAGCGAAACGTCAGGTCGGCGCCGAAAGTGTTCTGGCGCGCGTTGAGTGCATTGATCGGGCCCACCGCTGCGGCGATCGCCTCCTCGCGGACTCCGGTCAGCGCAGTTCCGGAAAGCTCCAGGTTCGTGCTCTGGTTGAGGTCCCAGTAATTTCGCAGCCTCGCCGAGTACCCAAGTCCGCTCAGCTTGCGGTTCACAGGATCTCCGGTCTGGAGTGAGGCGTCTCTGTCTGCGAGACGGTCGACCGCCGTGACTTGAATCTCCTGGTAGAAACCGAGGGGCGCGATCACGCGGCTTAGCCAGAATCCGGTTCCCTTGTAACCGTCGGGCGCGAAAAACCTCTGAATCACATAAGGATATTCGATCGTGTGCAGATCGTGGCGGTGGGTGGTGTTCTGTTTGCCGAACGGCATTAGAAACCGGCCGATCTTCAACTCGAGCTCATTCGGCAGCGCTGTCGTGGTGAGAAACGCCTGCTCGATAGAGATTCCCTCGAGATCGCTGATGCCGAGGAAGACGTCGCCGCGGAAATAGGGATCGACCGCCGCCTGCACGGCGAGCTCCACTTCGCGCACTCCGATCCGGCTACTGTCCGCCTGCGTGCTGCCTTGCGGCGAGAGATCGGCGATGAAATCACCTACCGCGCTGAAGTCCGGGAGAAGGCGCGGATTGGTGGATCCCTGCGGCCCCGTTACCGGGCCCGGAGTGGTGTCCGGCTTTGCTCCCTGCATCCTCTCGAGCTCCTTGACGATTGCGATCGAATCGGCGGCGGCAATGCTGTCCGCCTTCGCCTTTGCTCTCGCTGCGCTGTCGCGTGCTGCCGCCGGGACCTGCGCGCCCACACCTGCGCCGATGGTGGCCATCGCACACAGTACCATCATGAATCGCATCGTATCCTCATTCGTAGTGTCCGCGCATGAAATACGGGCGCGGACGAAGATTTGCTCAGCGATAATCTACGCGAGTGCAGAAGCTGCGAGTCCAACGGTAGCAAATTCGCCGCTGCCTTACATTTACCCGAGCATGGTAATCCCCTATCCACGAATCCCACCGACCATCGTGTCGGTGGGCCCGTTTGCGCTCCGATGGTACAGCCTGATGTACGTCGTCGGGTACTTCCTGGGTTATCGCCTGGTGCTGAAGCGCATCGAAGCTGGGCGGACCACTCTGACAAGGGCTGACCTCGACAACCTTATCTGGTACCTGGTCGTCGGGATGCTGCTCGGCGCGCGCCTGATCTATGTTACTGTCTACGGGCGCGGTGAATACGCGGCGCATCCACTCGACGTCTTAGCGGTCTGGCAGGGCGGACTCTCATTTCACGGCGCCGTTCTGGGGATGGCCGTCGCGATCATTCTTTTCGCACGTCGGTATCGATTCCCGATTTTCTCGGTGACCGACCTTGTCGCGCTGTGCGGAACCCCGGGCCTTTTCTTTGGGAGAATCGGAAATTTCATCAACGGTGAGCTGTACGGCCGACCGACCACGGTTCCCTGGGCGATGATCTTTCCCGGGGACCGGCTACACCTGCCGCGGCATCCCTCACAGCTCTACGAGGCGTTCTCCGAAGGAATTCTCCTGAGTGCGGTGCTGTGGTGGGCGGACCGCTTTGCGAGGGCCCATGGCTACGATCGTCCAGGACTGATAACGGGATTGTTTCTTGTGGGCTATGCCGTCGTGCGATTCTCTCTCGAGTTCACACGGCAGCCTGATGCCCAGCTCGGCCTCGTCATCGGCGCGCTGTCGATGGGTCAGCTGCTCTCGATGATCATGTTCGTGGCGGGCGCGGTCTTGCTCATTGTCATTGCGCTTACCCAGCAGACCGGTTCACGAGCAACCGCTACATAGGTCGGAAAAGCGATGGCCCTCGCAGCAGGTTCGCTGCGAGGGCCATCGCTTCCTGATTCCCTCTTTGCGCTTTATTGCGCGATGTTCAGTCTGAACTGAATGCTGCGCGGCCGTCCAACTGATCTGCCGCTGAAGAACGCGCCCTTGAGCAGATACTTCTTGTCGAAGATGTTATCCACGTAGACCTCCGGCCGAACTAGAGCGCGGCCGATCGCGAAAGAATATCCCGCGCTGCCGTTGATTATGAAGCTTGGATTCACCTTGACGCCTCGGTTGAAATCGAAAAGCCCGGTTCCGTAGCTGCATCCGCAGTCAGCTGGAGCCACGCCGTTGGTGAGACCCGACCCGTACGTTCCCGACAGGCTGGCATACGCCTGCTTGTAAGAGTAAGTCCCGGATACGACTGCGCTAAGCCGCTGGTCGTGATCGAGGTCGAAGTAGCCCTGCGGCGGATTGTCGGGGAAGAAGCCTCCGGTGATTGGCCCAATGCCGTAAGCATGGTTCAGGGCGACGTTGATGTAGGCTGAAAATGGACCGGGCGGCCTGATCTCCTGGACCATTTCAACTCCGGTGATCTTTACTTTCGCGATGTTCACGGAGGTTACGATCGCCGACCCGGGAACGGTATTGTCGTCGATGCCAGGAGTGCTCTGCTTATGGTACGCGGCGAACTTCGATACCAGACCAAACGGGAACCTGTGGACGAAACCTGCCTCGTAGAAGTTGTCGCGCTCTGGGAGCGTGGGCTCGGCGACGGTTCCACCGAGGGCCACACTGGTGATGGCGCGCAGATCTTCGACGTTAGTCGGTATGAACAGCCGGCCGTAATAGAGATAAAAAGTATTCGCCGGATTCGGGTAAAAGTTCAGACGGATCCGCGGACTCCACTGCGACTGAGTGCCGGCGAAGGGCGCATTGTGGGCGTCGTACCTGATCCCAGTGCGAATCTCGAATTCCTCAACCGGTGAATACGCGGTTTCTGCGTAGCCTCCGGCGTCATAACCCTTCAACGCCGAG
>DATARP010000215.1:0-18412 GCA_036264075.1 Gemmatimonadaceae bacterium | reverse complement strand
CGTCACCGGATCACGTGGATCACTGGCGAGCTTGAATAAACCTTCTTCGATCTGCCTGTTGCGCTCTGCGATTTGATCCGAGCGCCTGTCGCGCAGGGATTGGAGATCCTTCACGTAGCCTTGCACCGTTTCTCCGAGATTGGAGAACGCAAAGGGCAGGAGGTCGGCATCGGCCAAACGGAGCACGGTAAGTCCGCCTACTTGTGCGAGGGCTCGCTCGTAAACGAAAGATGTGTCGCTGAAGTGAGTGAACCAGTAGAAATCGTCGTAGATCGAGTGATAGATACCGCCATTGTCTTCGCCACCGTATCCGATATTCAGCGATGCAACGCCCAGGTGATCGAGGAAAGACGAGTAGTCGGATCCCGATCCGAGAGCGCCAATACGAAGATCTTCGCGGTCGCGTGCATCGCGGCGGCTTTCGGGGGAGCCATCGAGAATTCTCGAAGCCTGCATTCGCTTCCAGGAGCTCGCGCCCGATTCAGGGTCTTCCACATCCTGTGAAACGCCGTTCATGAATTTCTCGAGCGAATGAGATCCCTCGATGCCGAGATATCCTCTGCCATTGCTGTCACTATTCAGGTAGGCGACGGCGTGTGCCTTGAGCTCGTCGGCGTGCGTTTCAACCCACTCCGTAGAGCCGAGCAATCCGGGTTCTTCTCCATCCCATGCAGCGTAGATGATGGTTCGCTTCGGCCGCCATCCCTGCTGGTACAACGTGCCGAGTGCACGCGCTTCCTCGAGCTCGGCGACAAGACCGGAGATTGGATCTTCAGCGCCATTCACCCAGGCATCATGATGATTGCCGCGAATGACCCATTGATCCGCCTCAGTCGAACCCGGCAGCTTCGCGATCACGTCATAAAGCGTCTTGAGGCTCCAATCGGATTTTACGCGTAAATGAACTTTTGCTGGCCCCGATCCCAGGCGATATGTAATTGGCAATCCGCCACGCCATGACGGGGGAGCAATTGGGCCGCCGAGGGCGGCGAGAAGCGGCTGTGCATCACCGTAGGAAATCGGCAGCACGGGAATTTTTGTAATCGTCCGCGCTTGAGCGATCGGGAGACGCTTCGCGTCCTTCGTCGCGCCGACGCCCGGCGTTAGGGGATCTCCGGGATAGACCGGCATGTCCGCGACGGAGCCGCGCTGCACTCCCTGGGCGGGACGCATGGGACCGGCGGGAAAAACATCTCCACCTGCGTAGCCGTCGTCTCTCGGGTCCGAGTAGATGAGACATCCAATTGCCCCGTGTTCAGCGGCGACCTTAGGCTTGATGCCGCGCCAGGAGCCGCCGTACTTGGCGATCACAATCGCGCCCTTGACCGACACTCCACGCTGCTCGAGCTCCTCGTAGTCGGCGGGCACTCCGTAATTCACGAAAACGAGCGGACCGGTGACATCTCCATCGATAGAGTAGGCGTTGTACGACGGAAGCTGTTCCGGCTGCTGATTCGATGTCGGATCTCCCTGAAGCGCTATCTCCTGCAGCGATGCCTTGAACGTCGTGGGGGAAACGAGCTCCACGATTCGCTCGACGGGAGTTGGGAAGAGCACATCGAAGTTTTCAATGTGCGCGTCCCATCCATAGGACTTGAACTGGCCGAGAATCCATTCGGCGTTGTCCTTGTCGTACGGTGAGCCGACGTGATGCGGACGCGCGCTCAGACGACGCATCGCCTCTCTCATTCTCCCCGGATCGGGCATCGCCTTGAACCGCGCTTCGAGATCGCGCTGGGCTTGAACCGATTGCGGAAAAAAACCACGCAATGACGTATCGGATGGAGCAGGCGTGAGGGCTAGCCCGGTCGCACAGATGAGGAGCGACGAGAGGAGCTTTCGCATTTTCTTGGGAGGAGAGTGGTTGGGTGTTCGCGGTTTTCGTTGGTTTCAGCCAGCGGCTTTACGTCTGCCCTTTGCTGGTACGTCCGATTCGAGCGAAATCCACCGCTCGGCCCAGGCACCGATCTCGCGCAGCGCACTATGAAGTGTCGCGCCTTTCTCGGTGAGCTCGTATTCGACGCGCACTGGGCTCTGTGGAACGACTCTTCGGATCACCAGCTCCTCGGATTCGAGGAAGCGAAGGCGTTCCGACAACATCCGATCGGTGATGTCGGGGATGGCAGCCTTGATGGCCGCATAGCGGGTTTTTCCCTGAAGCAGGGTCTGGATGATCGCACCGGTCCATCGTCCACCGATCAGCTCGACGGCCTGATGGAAGCGGGCGCAAACGGGGGCAGGCAGTTCGTTTCGGGCCATGGAGAAATTTTGGAAAGACGGACGCTTGACACAAGCACCTTACTAAAGTATACTTGCCAATCAATAGTAAGTCCAGTCCCCATTATGAGCAGTTTGATGGGGAAAGTGTTCACCGAAAGCCGCCGAGGAATCAGAATGACCGCAGCCGCGACAGCCGCTCCCACAGCCGGGGCGAAAACAGCATGGAAGATCGACCCCACTCATACCCTGGTCGAATTTTCCGCGAAGCATCTAATGATTACGACCGTAAAAGGTCGGATTGGGGATGTCACCGGGACGATTTACACCGATGAAAAAGATCCGAGGAAATCCACCGTCGAGGCGACGCTCAAGGCAGCAAGCCTCGATACGAGAACGGACCAGCGCGACCAGCATCTCCGCTCCGCTGACTTCCTGAACGCCGAGGTATATCCCGAGATCACGTTCCGCAGTACCCGCATAGAGGGCGAGAAGGATCATTTCAAGCTTACGGGCGATCTGACGATTCGGGACGTCACCCAGCCGGTGACTTTGGACGTGGAGTTCGAGGGAAAGCAGAAGGATCCGTGGGGAGGAGAGCGGGTTGGCTTTAGTGCGGCCGGGAAGATCGATCGCAGAGATTTTGGACTCACCTGGAATCAGGCGTTGGAGACCGGTGGTGTAATGGTTGGGAATGAGATCAAGATCAGCCTAGAGGTGCAGGCCGTTAAGGTCTAGGCAGCAAGTTCAATAAGAATCTAATCATAAGGCGGGTGCGATCCAGCGCCCGCCTTTTTGTGTATCCCGGGTAGGACCACTAACTTTACGACGTGGAACTCAAAGCCATATCGATCCTGCGGACGCTGGCGCTGTTCTTTGCAGGCCAGACTCCCGGAACGGGGCGAATTCCCGGTGATATTAGATTATTACCTAACTACGGCCGCCCAGTCGATGTGATTGTGGTCGCTCACGAAGATGATTGGCAGCTATTCATGGGTGACATACTGACGACTCGACTCCGCTTGGGAAATCGAGGCGTTTTTGTGTACCTCACTGCGGGTGATGATGGCCGAGATTCCACATACTGGCAGACAAGGGAGCGCGCAGCACTGCAGTCAACGCGAATCGCGGCCGGTCTGTCGATCGGCCAGCCGTTATCATGTTCGGTGGTCGAGATCCACCAACATCCGATAAAGAGATGCGTCGACAGGGATATCGAGTCGTACTTCCTCCGGCTTCCAGACGGGAAACGAAACGGGAAAGGGTTCTCACGTTACGGCCATCAGAGCCTGCGGAAACTACGCGCGAAGCCACGCTCAGAAATAAGCGCGATCGATGCCAGTACCACGTATCGAGGATTGACTGACCTGATGACCACAGTCGGCGAGATTGCCCAGCTGGATTCGACAGCGGTCACGGTCCATACGAGCGACCCGAGCATCAGGCGGAACCCGCACGATCACTTCGAT
This sequence comes from Gemmatimonadaceae bacterium, assembly GCA_036264075.1. Classification (GTDB taxonomy): domain Bacteria; phylum Gemmatimonadota; class Gemmatimonadetes; order Gemmatimonadales; family Gemmatimonadaceae; genus UBA4720. The sequence goes on along the minus strand of DATARP010000215.1, from coordinate 14,726 downwards.
CACAGGATAACTGGCTTGCTGGTCCAGGACTTACGCAAGCAACACCGGGTCGCCGCCATGTACTACCTCGGCTATGCACTAGCCACCCGGGCTCCCAACCGGTCGACCGGCCAGGTCCAGGCAAAAACAACGCTCCTGCTCGCCTACGATCGAGAAATGATGGCGGTCAATCAGACGTGGAGCGCTTATCGGGAACATCGCGCATTCTACTCGCAATGCATGGAGCGCACGTACGCTGTACGCTCGCCTGTCCCAGACGTACACTGACACCCCGGGCAACTGCGCTTGCCGAAGCTTTCTCGCCGCGACGGTGTCCGAATCCTAGTTTAGAGAGGTCGGCAGTACGTTCACCACAAATGGAGCGAGAATGCGTCAAGCTCTTGTCATCGCCGGATCCCTGTGCACTCTGCCGTATGTGGCGGCAGCGCAGTGCAAGGTCGCTCCGAGCAGCAACGAAGGGAAATTGCTGGCTTTCTACACGGCACCAATCGCGTTTTCGATGGCGACCACACCGGAAGTCATGAATCCCGGCAGCATCCGAATCGGCGCGGAGGGAGAGTACATACCGAAACCAAATTCGGCGATCGAACAGACCGGCGCGTGCTTCACCCAGAAGAGCGAGCATACGTCTCTCTCACCGGTCTTTGGGCGGCCGAGGCTTACGATCGGCGGTCCCTTCGGACTTGTGCTCGAGGCGGCATATCTCCCGCCAGTCACAATCGCCAGGGCCACGCCAAACCTTTTCAGCTTCGGAGTATCCCAGGCACATCACTTCACAACAGGCCCGGTCGCGACCGGTACGACGCTGATGCTTCGGGTGCACGGCACGTTCGGAAATGTGAAGGGGGCAATCACGTGTCCGAGATCATCGCTGCAGCAGACATCTCCTTTAAGTCCTTGTTACGGAACGAATCCGTCGAAGGACACTTTCCATCCCGATATGTTCGGGGGTGAAATAGCCGCCGGATTTGCGCCCGGATCCGGGGGTCTGTCATTCTACGTTGGAGGAGGCGCCAATCGGATCGATCCCCACTTTCAGGTCGGATTCACGGATGCAAACGGCAATGTCGACAGGACCCAGGTGGAGCTTGCATCGCCCCTCGTTCGCGCGACGGTTTTTGGCGGCGTTACTGCCATCGTGCGGAGGATTCTCGACGTAGGCGCCCAGATATACTCGGTGCCGTCCGATGTAACGCTCTTCCGCCTGATGGGAGGAATTCGCTTCCGCTAGAGCTGGCCTCTTGGGACGGGCATTTCCGACTCAGGGCGAGCCATGCTCGGGCACGCTTCGTGTACGCTCCAAGCGCATACACCCAGAGAGGACGCATGAAGCCAAACGGGAAGTTCCAAAAAGATGCGATGACCACTGATCAGAAATTTCGCAACGAGGACGAGCACCTTCACGAGCAGGACAAGCTTCATTTGAAGGAAAGCGCAAAAGATCCAGGTCCGATTCCGCAGTCGGGGAAGAAAAACAAATCACGGAAGGACTAGGCAGCTCAGAGATCAGGTATCGAGGATTTTTCTGAAGGTACCCGGATCCGTGGGGAGCGTGAACGACCGCACTCCGTGACGTGTCGCCACCGCCTTGACCTCGTGGTGCATTCTGAACGGACTGAACAGAATCGGCGTTGAATCGAGCCGCTTGATGGCTGCTATGAGCGCATCGCTGCAGTCCGGGTGATCGCAATCGATCAACACAGCACCGGGACGCTCCTGCAGCATCGTATCTTCGACGTTTTGCGATCTGTCGACGATCTTCGGCTGGTAACCGTGGAGCTCCACCATCAAACCCAGCAGCGCGGCGACCACTTCTTCGCGCGCGAGAATCAGAATATTACGCACTCAGCTCGGCCAAAAGAGTCGAACACACCCGGCAACTTGTGGACCTTCGGGTTATCTGGCGTACCGCAGGGGTCCCCTAGATATTTTAGGAACAAATGTCCTCAGCTCTCCGCACTTCACGGCGAGAGGGGAAAACCATTGCCGCGGCGGCCCGTGAACGCACTATCGGAGAGCACAATGAAGGAGTTGCGGACCGCGCTCATCGAGCAGCTAAAAAGACCGGATGGTCCAACGCAGGAGCTCTCGATCCTGCTCCGGAAGGTGGGTCAGGAAGCCCACGACAAGGACATCAAGCCCGAGCAACTCATAATAATCTTCAAGCAACTCTGGAACTCTCTCGCCGAGTCGTTACGTCCGCAGAATCCGGATCAATACGACCTTGTCCGTCAACGCCTGGTGACGCTCTGTATTCAGGCCTACTACGCCAAGTAGCGAACGGGGATATTTTGCGAATGCTCCATTCGGGAGCGGCATGTCTTTGGCGTTGAGTAAGTGACGTGGCAACAGCGATTCCTCCCAAGAGCCCCGCAACAAGTCTGAGTCGTTTATTTCGCCGTTCCCGCGATGGAGCAGCCAGCGAAGAACTGGTTGGTCCGATTCGCGGTGAGGTACTGGGCGCGGAGCGACTTGGCGAAAGAGCGCGCGCGGTTGCCCGTGGGCATCATCTGCTGCCAGCGCAGAAACAACGCGGCCCCGGCCCGCTGCTGCTCCGCCTCGATGATACCAAGCTGGTTCTCGATCGAGTCTATCAGGAGCTGAATCATGGAGCCGAGCGTGGACTCGACATCAGTCCCGCCGGCGACTGGCTCTTGGACAACTTCTACATTGTTCAGGAGCACATCCGGGAGATTCGTACAAATCTTCCAAAGGGCTATTACGAGGAGCTTCCAAAGCTCTCGACCGGCTCGCTGGCGGGGTATCCACGCGCGTACGAGGTTGCGATCGAGCTGATCGCGCACACCGAGGGCCACCTGGACCTCGACAACATCACGCTGTTCGTCCGCGAATATCAGACGGTCACTTCTCTCCGAATGGGCGAGCTGTGGGCGATACCCACGATGCTCAGGCTCGGACTCGTCGAGAACATCCGGCGGATGGCGCTGCGGGTTGCCGCTCGCCTCAAGGAAGTAGAGTCCGCGGACAGGGCAGCGACGGTGTTGCGCGAAGCGAGCGAAGAGTCATCCCAGGCGCTGGCGATTGCGCTTGCCGCCTTCGTGGATGAACACCCTCCGTTCACTCCAACGTGGGTTGCCCGTTTCCTCCAGCAGGTACGCTCGTACCAGACGAACTTCACACCGCTGATCTGGCTCGAGCAGTGGATCGCCGAAGATGGACCGAGCGCTGAAGAGGCGGCAACGCGATCGAATCGTCGTGTCGCACTCACTCAGGTAACGGTCGCCAACAGCATTACGAGTCTTCGCACGATCTCGCGGCTGGACTGGAAGGACTTCGTCGAATCGCAGAGTGCCACCGAGAAGCTGCTCCGGCAGGACCCGAGCGGCCACTATGCGTCGATGACGTTCGGAACGCGCGATCACTACCGCCACGTTGTCGAGCACGTAGCGAAACGCGTGAAGCGGCCGGAAGAAGAGATTGCAGGAGAAGTACTGGCGCTGGCCAAGCTTGCTGACCCGAGCGACGCGAGGCATGCGCACGTCGGCTACTTCCTCGTCGAGAAGGGGAGGACAGTTCTCGAAGAGAAAGTTGCGTACACTCCGCCGCCGGGCGAATGGCTGTATCGCTGGACGCAGCGCCATCCGAACACGTTGTACTTCGGCGGCATAACGGCGTTCACGGCGCTCGCGCTGGCGGTGATACTCGAGGTGGCGGAAACCGCCCCCGCGATCGTGCAGCTCATCATCGCCGTTCTCGCTCTAATACCGGCGAGCGAGATCGGGATCGGCGTCATCAACCAGTTGATAACGCTGCTGTTGCCTCCGCGTCTTCTTTCGAAGCTCGAGCTACGGGACGACGGCATTCCCGAAGAGTACATGACCGCCGTGGTGGTGCCGACTCTTCTCAGCAGCGTGCACGGGGTGGAAGAGGCGCTCGAGCACATCGAAGTTCAGTATCTCGCCAACCGAGATCCGAATCTCCAGTTCGCCATACTCAGCGACTTTACCGACTCTCCCACCGAGCACAGGCCGGACGACGAAGGCATTCTGACCGCCGCAACGTCGGGGATTCGCGCCCTGAACGCGAAATACAGAAACGGCGGCGCCGATGTGTTCTTTCTGTTTCACCGGCCGCGCTTGTGGAATGCGAAGCAGAATGTCTGGATGGGCTGGGAGCGCAAACGTGGCAAGCTCGCGCAGTTCAACAAGTTTTTGCGGGGGGCTGCCAAGGACGCCTTCTCGACGATCGTCGGCGATACGAGCCGTTTGGGCTTGGTGCGCTATGTGATCACGCTCGATTCCGATACGGTGCTGCCACGCGACGCGGCGCAGCTCCTCGTCGGCACGATCGCGCATCCGCTCAATCGCGCGCAGTACGATCCGGCCGCCGGTCGAGTAGTAGAGGGATACGGAATCATTCAGCCTCGGGTCGGAGTGTCGCTCACCAGCGCGCACCGCTCGCTGTTCGCGGCGATTCACTCCGGGCATCCGGGTGTCGACCCGTACACGACGGCGGTATCCGATGTCTATCAGGATCTGTTCGGCGAAGGGAGCTTCACCGGAAAGGGGATATACGATGTCGATGCGTTCGAGGACGCGACGCACGGGAGATTCCCGGAAAACACTCTCCTCAGCCACGATCTAATAGAGGGGACGTACGCGCGCGCCGGGCTCGCCACGGACATCGAGGTCTACGACGACTATCCGGCGAGATATCTGACCTTTACGCGTCGCAAGCACCGCTGGATTCGCGGCGACTGGCAGCTGATCGGCTGGCTGAAGGGAATTGTCCCAGGTCCAGACGGGCCTGTGCCGAACAGGCTATCAGCCATCTCCCGGTGGAAAATCTTCGACAACCTGCGCCGCAGCACCGTGGAGATCGCGCAGCTGGTGATGTTCATCGTCGGCTGGTTCATAATTCCCGGCTCGGTGATCCGGTGGACGGGCATCGTCATGGTAGCCATCGCGTTCCCGTGGCTCTTCTCGCTTACCATCTCGCTGCTGCGGCCACCACGCGATCAGTCGTGGCTCGCCTATTACCTAGCGGTCGGCCGTGACGCCGTAACGAACACTCAGCAGTTCCTATTGGCGCTCGTCTTTCTTCCGCATCAGGCTGTCGTTTCGGCTGATGCGATTCTCCGAACTCTGTACAGGCTGTTCATCAGCCATCGGCACCTCATCGAGTGGCAGACCGCATCACAGGTCGAGCGCTCAATGGGGACGGGATCGCAGCTCGAGGTATGGCGCAAGATGTGGCCGGTGACCGCGCTGTGTCTCGTGCTGATCGTCGCGATCGATCTTCACGTTACGGTCGGAAGGGCTGCGAGCTCCGACCGGTTCCTGTTCATCATGGGAACGCTTCCGCTGGTGCTCGCATGGTTCGCGAGTCCGAGCATTGCATCGGCACTCAGCCGTCCGGCCATTCTGGGAGAAGTTCACCTCACTGACGCCGAGCGCCAGGCATCGCTGCGATACGCGAAGCTGCACTGGATGTACTTCGAAAAGTTCGTCACCGAGGAGACCCACTGGCTCGCTCCTGACAACTTCCAGGAAGATCCGGAGCCGGTGCTTGCCCTCCGCACATCACCGACCAACATCGGCCTCCAGCTTCTGTCGACTGTCAGTGCGGCCGATCTCGGGTTCATCACGCGACCGGCCATGATCGACAGCGTGGAGAAAGTGTTCCGGTCGCTGGAGAGAATGCGGAGGTTCCACGGACACTTCTTCAATTGGTACGACCTCTCCGAGCTGCGGGTGCTCGAGCCAGCGTACGTATCGACGGTCGACAGCGGAAACTTCGCCGGTCATCTGATCGCGCTGAAGCAGGCCTGTTACGAGATGATGAAGGATCCGGCGTGCTCGGAGGAGCATGCCAAGCGACTGAGGGCGATTGCCGAGCGCGCCCATGCCTATGCGGTCGAAATGGATTTCCGTTTTCTGTACGATGACAAGCGGAAGCTGTTCACAATCGGATACCACATCGGCAGTAACACTGTCGACAACTCGTATTACGATCTGCTGGCTTCGGAATCCCGACTCGCCTCCTTCATGGCGGTCGCCAAGGACGACGTCTCGGTTGATCACTGGTTCAGGCTTGGCCGATCCCTCACCGCCGCCGCCGGAACGCGGACACTGCTCTCGTGGAGCGGGAGCATGTTCGAGTACCTGATGCCAGCGCTCGTGATGCAGACCTTCCCCTTTACTCTGCTTGACCAGACGCACAAGGGATGCGTCAAGCGACAGATCGCGTACGGCCTCGAGCGGGGCGTACCGTGGGGAGTTTCGGAATCCGCCTACGCGGTCCGTGACAGGTCGCACACCTACCAGTACCGAGGATTCGGAGTACCGGATCTCGCCCTCAAGCGCGGTCTTAGCAAGGAGCTCGTCATCGCTCCATACGCCACGCTGCTCGCGATGATAGTCGAGCCGAGGCAGGCTCTCAAGAATCTCACGACGCTCGAAGCCGAAGGCGCGCTCGGGCCCTTCGGTTTTCGCGACGCGCTCGATTACACGCGCCCGTCGCCGGGATCGAGAAAGACAATCGTGTGCACCTTCATGGCGCACCACATTGGAATGAGCATCGTCGCTCTGAACAACGCGCTCAATCAACAAATATGGCCGCGCCGATTCCACACCGACCCGCTGGTGCGGTCCGCGGAGCTGGTGCTGCAGGAGAGGATTCCACGGCGCCTGGTCATGCAGGATGTGTCGGGAACGGACGCCGCCCGTGTGCCGAGCGAAACGGAGAAACCGGCGGTGCGAGAGATCGAAACGCCGCACACTCCGCAGCCGGTTGTGGGAATTCTCGGCAACGTCCCATACACAGTGCTGATCACGAACGCCGGCGGGGGTTTCAGCCGTTACGGAAACCTTGCTGTCACGCGGTGGCGTCACGATTCGACGCGCGACAACTATGGACAGTGGTGCTACGTAAAGGATCTCGGTAGCGGGCACGTCTGGTCCACCGCGCACCAGCCCTCAGGAACAGAGCCACAGTGGTATCGTGTGCTGTTTGCCAGCGACCGAATCACCTTCATTCGCCGCGACGGCGAGATCGACACGGTGACAGAGATCGCCGTCGCCTCGGACGACGCGGCGGAAGTCAGGCGGATAATTCTCACGAACAGGTCGCTCCAGCCCAAGGAAATTGAGCTGACGAGTTATTCGGAAGTCGTGCTCGCTCCCCCCGAGGCGGATCGCGCGCATCCAGCGTTCCAGAATCTTTTCGTGCAGACGGAGTTCCTCGCTCCGAATGCAGCGCTGCTAGCGACGCGCCGGTCGCGGTCTGCGACGGAGGCCGCAATCTGGTGTGCGCACGTCGTGGCGGTTGGACCGGAGATCGTCGGCAGCGTCACCTGCGAAACCGATCGGGCAAAGTTCGTCGGGAGAGGTCGCTCCGTGAGGAACGCCCAGGCCCTCGATGAAGGCGCGGAGCTGAGTGGTACTGTGGGAGCGGTGCTCGATCCGATCTTCTCGCTGCGCGTGCGCGTGCGGATTCCACCTGGTGCGTCGGCACACGTCGCATTCACGACTTTCATCGCCGAGAACAAGGAGCGGGCGGTAGAGCTTGCCGATCTTTATCACGATCCATACAGCGCGAGGCGCGCGCTGGATCTTTCGTGGGCGCAAGCGCAGGCGGAGCTCCGGGATCTCGGAATCGCGCCAGCAGACGCCGCGCTGTATCAGGATCTGGCGGGGCATTTGATGTTCCCGCACCCGGGATTCCGTCCGGCACAGAGCGCTGTCGAGGAAAACAAGCTGGGACAGCAAGCGTTGTGGAGTCTCGGCATTTCCGGTGACTGGCCGATCCTTCTCGCCACGATCGAAAGCCCGGTTGGAATGCCGAGCATTCGCCAATTGCTGAGAACCCACCACTACTGGAGACTGAAGGGAATCAGCTGCGACCTCGTGATTCTCAACATGCATCCAGCCAGTTACATGCAGGAGCTGAGTGACGAGCTGCTGGCGACGACGATGGCGTCGAGCGAGGCAGGCTTGCTCGATAGACCGGGCGGCGTCTTCATCAGGCGCTCGGATCTGCTGAATGCGGAAGAGATCACGCTCCTCAAGGCGATGGCCCGCGTTCAGGTGAACTGTGACGGCTTGGGGCTCGGGAATTTCCTCGAGTTCCCTGGGGTCGAGGACAGGTATCCGCCCAAGCTCGAAATCATGAATCGCGACATTGTCCCTCTCGGTGCCGTGGCGATTCATGCACAGACGCCGGATCCGGGGACCGGTCTTCAGTCGTTCAACGGATTGGGCGGCTTCAACAAGGAAGGCGAGTACGAGATTCACCTGACGGGCAGCGATCTTCCGCCTGCGCCGTGGATCAACGTCGTCGGGAATCCCGTCGGCGGATTCTGCGTGAGCGAGGGGGGAAGCGGAGTAACGTGGACGAAGAACAGCTTCTTCTACCGCATTACGCCGTGGCACAACGATCCAGTGCGTGATCCGTCGAGCGATTGCGTTTTTCTCCGCGATGACGCCAACGGAGATCTGTGGACCGCTACGCCGTGCCCGATTCGCGAGCCTACACCGTACCGTGTGCGGCACGGTGCCGGCTATTCCGTATTCGATCACACCCACAAGGGGCTCGCGAGCTCGCTCCGCCTGGGAGTGGATCAGAACGATCCGGTCAAGATCAGCGTTTTGACGCTTCGCAATGAAGGAGTGACGCGCAAGAAGCTGACGTTGACATGGTACCTGGAGTGGGTGCTAGGCGTCACTCGCGAGCTGACGCAATATCAGGTGCGTACGGAATTCGACGAAGGCACGCAGTCGATGTTCGCGCGCAATTACTTCGACACGGAATTCGCGGAGACCGTGGCGTTCGCCTCGATCAGCGAGCGTGTGGCGTACTACACAGCTGACCGGCGCGAATTCCTGGGTAGAAACGGAACTATCTCGAGTCCGGCCGGTCTCGAGCGAGCTGGGTTGTCGGGGGCGATCGGCGCTACGATAGATCCGTGCTGCGCGATGCAGGTGAGCATAACGATCGAGCCCGGCGAATCACGTGACATTGTGATGCTGCTTGGCGCCGCCGATGGGGAGGATGCCGTGCGCGAGATAATATCCCGGCATCGGGAGCCTGCGGCGGCAAAACAGAGTGTGGATGCGAACAACGCGAACTGGGAGCGCAGGCTAGACACGATCAAGGTCAGAACACCCGAGCCAACGTTCGACCTGATGGTCAACCGCTGGGCGCTGTACCAGGCGCTGTCGTGCAGGATGTGGGCGCGCTCCGCGCTTTATCAATCGAGCGGGGCGTTCGGTTTCCGCGATCAGCTGCAGGACGTGATGGCCTTCGTCTATTCCGAGCCCGGAATAGCAAGGGAGCACATCATTCGCGCGGCATCCCGGCAGTTCGTGGAAGGTGATGTACAGCACTGGTGGCATCCGCACAGCGGCCGCGGAGTGCGAACCCGTTTTTCAGACGATCTCGTGTGGCTTCCATACGTGATCGACCATTACATGAATGTCGCGGCCGACCGCGAGATACTGGACGTAGAGGTACCGTACCTCACGATGCGGCAGCTCAATCCCGACGAGCACGAGATCTACGATCTACCGAAGGCGTCGGGCGAAACAGGGAGCGTTTACGATCATTGCGTGCGCGCGCTGAGAAGAGCGTGCACGAAGGGAGTGCACGGGCTTCCGTTGATCGGCAGCGGCGATTGGAACGATGGAATGAACCGGGTGGGCATCGAGGGGAAAGGAGAGAGCGTATGGCTGGCCTGGTTCATCATCACCACTCTTCGGAAGTTCGCGGCGCACGCGGAGCAGAAGGGAGATCTGGCCGTTCGCGACGAGTTGATGACCAAAGCCGACGAATACACTGAAGCCGTCGAGGGAACAGCGTGGGATGGCGAATGGTATCGCCGCGCATACTTCGACGATGGCTCGCCGCTTGGATCGCGCACCAGCGATGAATGCAAGATCGACTCGATCGCACAGAGCTGGAGCGTAATCTCGGGCGCGGCACAGCCTGAGCGCTCCCGCACCGCGATGCAATCGCTCAACAAGCATCTCGTGCGCGAAGATGCTCGTCTCATCATGCTGCTGACGCCGCCGTTCGACAAGACGACGCACGACCCCGGATACATTCAAGGGTACCTGCCAGGTGTGCGCGAGAACGGGGCGCAATACACGCATGCCGCACTATGGGCAGTGCTGGCGACCGCGTTGCAGGGGGACGGAGACCGCGCGCTGGAGCTGTTCCAAATGCTCAACCCGATCACTCACTCGGATACTCCTGCAGCCGTCGATATCTATAAAGTCGAGCCGTATGTGGTGGCCGCGGATGTGTACACGGCAAAGGGACACCTTGGCCGCGGTGGGTGGACGTGGTACACGGGGTCGGCCAGCTGGATGTATCGGACCGCGCTCGAAGCGATTCTCGGGTTCCACCAACGGGGAGAGCTTCTGCACATCGAGCCGTGCATTCCGGCGAGCTGGAAGGAATTCACGGTCGAATACCGGTTCAAGTCATCGACATACGTGATACGGGTGGAGAATCCGGATGGTCTGCAGCGCGGACTTACGGAGTTGACCGTAGACGGTCGCCGAGTGGAGAAAGCCGTTTCACTTGCCGATGACGGGAAAACTCACAACGTCACCGCTTCGATGAGGCCCGCTTCGACTTCTTCTCCCGTTCCCCCTGCCCCTCCGTCTCCTCCTTCTTCGGCTCCGAGCCAACAGGAGAAAGCCCGACTATAGCGGGACCGTTGACAACCCTGCCATAAGGATCGAAACGCGATCCATGGCAAGGACAGTCCCAGGTTTTCTCGGTGCCGTTCCAGTGAACGACACAGTACAGATGAGGGCAGATGGCTGAGTGCTGGTGGATGCCGCCGCGGTCATCGCGATATACGGCGATCTTGCCGCGACCGCGACCGACTACTGCTCCTTCACCCGGCTGGATGGTGGTGACATCGCCGACATCGCCTGTCGTGAAATAGTCCTTGTACTGTTCGGCGACGTTGATGTTCTCTCTGAGATATTCCGGTGTCGCTCGAAATGAAACGCGGGAAGGATCGTAGAGCTTTGCCCACTGGTGCTTTCGACCCTGCACCAGCTCGTTGAGAATTATTCCGGCGATAGTTCCGTGAGTCATTCCGTTGCCTGAATCGCCGGTGGCGACGTAGATGTGTTCGTCTCCGCCGGGATTCCTGCCTATGTAAGCCAGACAGTCGACCGGCTCCATAACCTGCCCCGACCATTGATACTCGATGCGCTCGACCATCGGGAAACGCTCACGGGTCCACGCCTCGAGCCGTGTAAAACGCTCCCCCATGTCGTCGGCCTGCCCGGTCTTGTGGTCCTCGCCGCCGACGATGAGAATCTCGTAATCGAGCTCGTTGCCGGCGCTGTCCTCGGCCAGCTGCAAGCGAACGTAGTGATAAGGATCGAGCGTGTCCCAGTACAACCCGTGAGGAACGGACCCGCGCGGCACACGCGCCCCGATGACATATGTACGGTACGCGGCCTGTTTGCTGTGGATGATCAGCCAGTCGTTCACCGGAGTGTTGGTGCAGACGACAACGTTATCTGCGCTGATCACGTGTCCTGTGCTCGTCGTAATTCGCGCCGGCTCACCGTCCACGATCTTTTCCGCGTGGACGCCGGAATAGATTTTCCCGCCGTCGCGGAGAATCGCCCGAGCCAGACCTTTCAGGTATTTGAGGGGATGAAAAGTTGCCTGCCGCGGAAAGCGAAGCGCCGGACCACTGTCCCAGAAGCTGAACGGAATGCGATCGATCAGCTGGGTGTCGTTGATTCCAGCGCGATGGGTTGCCTCGAGCTCCCGTTCGAGCTCCTTCCGTTGTTTATCGCCGCCGAGGAAGAGAAAGCCTTCGACTCGCTCAAAATCGCAATCGATGTCCTCCATCGAGGCGATCGTCTCGATGCGGTGAATCGCCGACATGTGACTCTCCGCGGCAAGCCGAGCGCCTTCTTCGCCGTGGAGTCTGGCAATGTTGTAGTAGCGGTCGTCCAGGGCGGCCGTTAGATGAGCCGTGGTGCGACCCGTTTCGCCACCCCCGATCGGTCCATCATCTATGAGCACAACCGCGCGACCGGCGCGCGCGAGAAGGTAAGCCGTGGTCATTCCTGCTATTCCAGCACCGATTACGCACACATTCGTGCGCAGATCCTGATTGAGCGGCTGGAATTGCGGAACTTCGGTATTGGCCATCCAGACGGAGGTCGTATGACCTGAGTCGCTGTGCATAGATCTTATCTGGGGGTGGTTGGTGCAGGTAATGCTGCCAGGGAGCGAGGCAATGGCGCATAGGACATGCCATGTGCTACTCTAGAATCTGGCGATATCGGACGATGGAGAATCAATGAGTAAACATTCCAGGCATACGTGGATCGTCGATGTGATCGAGGACGGCTCAGCGTCCATAGAAGTAGATGGTCGTACGGTGACGCCGGTTCCTCAATGGATGTTGCCGGAAGGCGTAAGAGAAGGCGATGTGCTGGCGGTCACTCACGACCGAGCAGAGGGAAAATCGGCGCTTCTCATCGAGACCGACCCCGAAGCGAAGAAGAAAGCGCTCGGCAGGTCGGTGAAACAGGTCTCGAGGAAAACGAAGAACGATGGCGGCGGGGACGTCAATTTGTGATCAAAACGGCGCAACCAGTGGTCAAGGGATCCCGCAATCCGATTGCGATGAAACACGATCACTCGGTCCGTCCAGATCGACTCCACGTCGCTCCGTCTCGATCGTAAAGCTACCGCCGGGTGTTCCCGGCGAGCGAATCGTGAGCGTTCCGTTCTGATCCGTGCGATACCAGGGGACACCGCTGCGCTTGTAGAGGTTCTTTGCTTGCGTGTGCATGTGGCCGTAGTCATTCCTGGCGCCCAGTGATGCGACCAGCCACTGTGGGGTGATGTAAGAGAGATAACGTGGCGTCACTCCATTACAGCTTCCGTGATGGTCCGCCTTGAGAACGTTCACGTGCATTCCGGGATCGCGATCGTAACCGGCGCTCTCGAACCAATCAATCTCCTCGCGCTCAGCGTCGCCGGCGAGCCACATCGTGAACGATGCTGAGTCCGGTCCAATCACCTTAACCGCGGTCGAGCGATTGTTCGGTTTGTCGCCATTAGGCATCGGCGCCATGATGTGCAACTTCGCTCCACCCGTCATCGTGATGGTGCACATCCTCCGTCCATCCGAGCACGGGTCGTCGGTGTCGCGATAGATCAGGGTGTCATGGTCCATCCGCGATAGAATGGAGTCGCGCAGAATTGCCAACGTCACTGCAGGAGCTGGATCCTTGTTCTCGAAGAAGTAGCGCACGCGAATGTGGCGTGAGGTCCTGAAGAGCTCACGGAGTCCGCTGTAGTGATCGAGGTGCTGGTGGGACAGGATGACGACGTCGATGGTCGAGTTGTTGAGTTTCAGTGAATCCAGATAGCGGCCGAACGTCGCCATGCTGGGTCCTCCATCGATGACAACTCTGCTCGATCCATTCCTTATGTAAGTCGCATCCCCCTGGCCGACATCCAGCAGCCGGACGATCAGCTCACGACCGCCAGAATCATTTACAAAGCTGGTGACTCGCGGGAGCGGGGGTTTGGGTCCTGCACGCCGGCTTAGAAGCCTGCCTTTCTTTCCTCGATGGGACCGGTTCTGCTGCGCCTCGATGAAGAAGGCCAACGATACCATAATGACTACGACAATCAACGTACGTTTGAGCATTGTTATGGGTCGCCGGCCGTTCGAGGGTCAGGACGAATGTCGATGATTTCTGACTGCTCCGGCGGGTCGTTTGACGACGCGCGTCATCCATGCATCCGGTGACGCCAGGGCGTCACCCAACGATCTGGCGAAGCACCGCGCGGACGGGCGCCGCATCGAGAGCCATGAGCTTGAGAGGAAAGGCCATCAGCTCGTACATCGTTGGCGTCACTCTCCGGAGATCGAGATTCTCGAGGATCCCGGCATTTTCCGAGAAGAGCATGTGATGAACGGGAAGGTTCTTGCTCTCCCTCGAATCGACTGAGGGTGCATCGACGCCGAGCAAGCGCAGACCTCGACCCAGAAGAGTTCGAACACAGGATTCTGCCAATGTGGGCCAGTCCTCGGGAAACGCACCGCTGGCGATCGTGCGCCCGGTACGAAGGAGAAGGCGCTCCACAAACGGCAGCGACTGGATTTTCTCCAGCTCTTCGATCTCGATTTCTTTGCTGAGGCTCGAAATGTCAACGACAATCGCGGGCCCGAAGTAGGCGTCCAGCGACAGCTCGTGCGAGCCCGACCAGCCCTCGCGGACATGGATCGGCGCGTCAGCGTGCGTGCCGACGTGCGGGCTGGAGCTGAATGAAGAAACGTTCACGCTCGCGCCCGCGCTGATCAACGAAGCCCAGCCACAGGTGAATGGCGTATCGCCCGGCCACTCGGGGGTGTCGGGGTTGAGCATCACGCTGATGTCGCGAAGAGTTGGCTCGTTGCCGTTCACGAACTGCCTCGGCGTTTGGATCGCGAAGGCACCTCAGGCATCCACAAAACTAAAGCGGGGAGCCGACAGCTTTGCAGCTGGGAGCTGGGAGCTTTCATACTGGGGTCAACTTTTACCAACGAGCTGTTTCGCGGTGTCTACTATCCGATCCACAGTGAGGCCGAGGTGCGTGTAGATGGTTGCTGCCGGTGCCGATGCGCCGAAACGCTCGAGGCCGAGTATGACTCCGTCATCGCCGACCCACCGGTACCACGACATCGGGTGTGCGGCCTCCATCGCGATGCGACGGATTCCTTT
>DATARP010000207.1:0-10363 GCA_036264075.1 Gemmatimonadaceae bacterium | reverse complement strand
AGGGGCCATCGCCGACGCCGGCTGGGCGTGGGGCGCGCAGTTCGGTGATTTCAACAACGACGGCGCAAACGAGCTCTTCGTCGCGAACGGGTTCATATCGGCAGATCGCACCAGGAATTACTGGTACGCGATGTCGAAGATCGCTGGCGCGAACGGCCGGCTTTTCGAGGACGCCGCCACCTGGCCGGCGTTTGGCGACGCGAGTCTGTCGGGATACGAGCCGTCACGCGTCTACATCAATCGCGGAGCCGCGGGTTGGATCGACGTTGCAAAGAAAGTTGGCGCTACCGATTTGTACGATGGCCGAGCGGTCGCACTGGCCGATCTCTGGAGTCGTGGCGAGGTGGACGTGATCGTCGCCAACCAGAATCAGCCCGCTGTGTTGTATCGCGATTATCCCGACAGCGCCAATCATTGGATCGCGTTCAAGCTGATCGGGACGCGAAGCAACCGCAGCGCGATCGGAGCGGAGGTTGTGCTCGAGGCGGGGGATCTCAGGCAACGGCGCATCATCGACGGCGGCTCCGGGTTCGCCAGTCAGAATGAGCGGCGCTTGCACTTCGGTTTGGGATCTCACGAGTGGGTGGATCGCGTCGTGATCTTCTGGCCATCCGGAACTCGCCAGGTAGTGCTTCGCCCCGCGATCGACCGCTTCGTCACAATCACCGAGCCGGAGCGTTGACGCCATGAGCGACACAATGCAAGCGGCAGCCACTGACCGGAACGCGTTGTCTCGCTCGTGGGAGCGGGCGAGCAAGATCGATCCGCGCCATCTCATCGCGTTCCTCATTACACTGGTCCTGATTGCGGCACAGCTGCGCTATCACATGCTCGGCAGTTACGACCGACTCGTCGTGGCTCTGGGAGTTTGCGTCGCGACCGAGGCGCTCCTCTCATGGTTCGATCGTGGGAGGGTCATCAATCTGCTGAGCGCGTACATCAGCGGCATCAGTCTCACGCTCCTGGTAAAGCCGCAGGGCGGATTGCTGTGGCCCTTCGCGCTCGGTGGCTTTCTCGCGATCTCGTCCAAGTACGTCTTACGCTACCGCGACAATCATCTCTGGAATCCCACGAATTTTGCGGTAGCTGCGCTGTTGCTGCTCGCACCCGATAGGGTCTCGGTGCTCAGTCACCAATTCGGCAACGACCTGACGACGAACCTGGTAATCTGGATTTTTGGACTGATCATCGCCGCGCGCGTCGGCGTGCTTCATATCACTCTTACCTATGTGGCGAGCTTTCTGCTGCTGAACAGCGCACGCGCCATGATACTCGGCCAGCCCCTCCTGCCCGAGATAGCTCCGATCACTGGACCGATGTACCAGCTGTTCGTTTTCTTCATGATCACCGACCCGCGAACGATCGTACGCGGCAAGCGGCGCCAGATTGTCGTAGCCGTGACGATCGCGGTGATGGAAGCTTTGATCCGATTCGCGTCCGACAAGGGATGGCCGCTGCCGACCGCGTTTAACGTCGCCCCGGCCTTTCTGGCCCTCGCGCTCGTCGGTCCGGTCGCAAAATGGCTCGATCTTCATCGCCAGGCAGCTTTGCGGACGTCTCGTACCGCGGGATAATTTCCCCCTATGGAGCTGACCGATCGAGGAAGCAATTTCGAGCGCCCCGGGATCTATTGGACGGGGGTAGTCGCCGTAACCCTCGGCGTGATCCTGCACCTGCCGATGTACTTCGAAGGCCGGGACATGGGGTTTCGCCTGGTGGGAATGCCGGTCGACTCGCCCATGATCATCGGAATGGTGTTGATCGTGACCGGGTTGGCCGCGACCGTGTGGGGACTCCTTCCCCGCGACCATTCACACGCGCACGAGTCCGATGTGCACGTGCGCGTGCGCGCGCTCGACGAAGTGTCCATCAGCAAGGCGCACGTCGCGCTCATGCTGGTGATGGCGGCCGCCGTCACGATCGATGTAATGAAGCCCGCGACCCTTTCGTTCGTACTGCCCGGGATGACGCACGAGTACGGACTGAGATCGCCCCTTCACCCCTCGGGAACGATCCCGGCGGCGCTGTTGCCTCTCTCCGGAATCACTGGTACCGTGCTCGGCTCGTTTCTCTGGGGCTGGATGGGCGATAGGCTGGGCCGTCGGCCGTCAATCCTCATCGCCGCAATGACCTTCATTGCGACCAGCATCTGTGGGTCGATGCCACTGTTCTCGTTGAACATGGTGATGTGCTTCGTGATGGGTCTCGGCGTGGGCGGAATGCTGCCGATCATGTTCACGATAATGGCCGAGACGATTCCTGCGAGGCACCGGGGTTGGCTGCTGGTGCTGATCGGTGGAGACGTCGCCGGGGCATACATCCTCACGAGCTGGCTCGCCGCGACTCTGGTCCCCACGCTCAGCTGGCGAATCCTTTGGCTGCTCGGCCTCCCGACTGGTGTGTTTCTCATTCTTCTGAACCGCTGGATTCCAGAATCACCGCGTTTCCTGCTCGCTCGCGGCCGAACGGACGAAGCCGTCGCCATCATGAAACGCTACGGCGCCACAATAGTGCGGGAGCCGAAAGCACAGATAGATGCGGAAGCCCGCACGGGAAGGACGCTGGCCGAGCTTTTTCGCGGGCCCTTTCTGCGTCCAACAGTCGTGGTCGTTCTGCTGGGCCTGGGAATTGGTCTGGTCTCGTTCGGATTTCAGCTCTGGATCCCGTCAAATCTGCAAAAGCTGGGATTCGGCGAGGCGGAGGCGAATCGCTTGCTCCGCAACTCAGCGCTGATCGGATTTCCACTCAATTTTCTGGTCGCCTGGCTCTACGGTTTCTGGAGCAGCAAGCGAACTCTGGTTCTTCTCACGGGCCTGACCGCGCTGTCGCTGTTCGGGTTTGTCGTCGCCGGCAACTCGGTGGCGACGAACAAGGGCTTGCTGTACGCGCTTCTCATCATGCCCATCTGGGGGATCAGCTCGGTGGTCGCCGTGCTGTCCGCCTACAGCGCGGAAATATTTCCGACACGGCTGCGCTCGCGCGGCAGCGGACTCGCGGCCGGGTTCAGCAAGGCCGGCGGAGTCCTGATAATTGCGCTGGTGGCGATTGCAGTGTCGCCACCGTCGATCGCCGACACGGCGCTCATTGGAGCCATCCCAATGGCGCTCGCGGCACTTGCCGTCGGTTTCTTTGGAGCGGAGACGCGAAAGCGTCAGCTCGAGGAAATCACCGCCGAGCAGCTCGGCGCGCCACGAAAGAAGGTCGCGCTCGGTTAGTTCGCGCCGTCGCCCTTCGCGAAAGTCAGCGTATGGGCAGCAATGCGCGCCCCATGCGCTTTGCCGGCTTCTATGTCACTTCGATAGTGAATTCCACCATATAGCCGTGATATCCCCGCCTCATCGCGCATGGCGGCGAACGCCGGCGCTCCCGACGGGAACAGATACGAGAGAACCTCGGCGGCCGCCGACGAGAAAGTGGAATGGCCGGAAGTGTACGACGGAAAATTGGGAAGTCCGATCTGCGTCTTGATGCTCGGATCGAGCTGTGAGGGACGCGGATTGAAGTAGTGGAACTTGGCTTCCCAGCATCCGACCGCCGCATCGTGCATAGCCATGTTCAGCAACGCGAATACCCGGGCCGCGCGGACTTCGCTCAGCTGAGCATCGCGCACATATTCCAACGCAACATCGTTCCAGTGGCCTGGCGGCGAATACGTGCCGGCGCCGTCATTCCATTTTTGAGCGATGGCGAGCTGCGCATTCGTGAGGTGGTCGACCGTTCGCTTCACTTCAGCCAGCTCGTCGTTCATCTGCTGCGAGGCGGTAGAAGGCGGTGGTGGGGGACGCTCGGCGACGATGTCAGCGGGCGTGAGGTTCCACGCGCGTACCTGGCCAAACAATGGAAGCATCGGTGGGCGCGCAGGAATATCCTGGCTGACCCAGGCGACTTCTCCCCGTGCTGTGGCGGAGTCAGCGAGAGCCTTCCACAGCACGGCCGAGCCACCGGCGGTCTTCATTCCATCGCCTGCCGCACGGGCGAGAAAGACAGCGGCGACAGATTTCCCGAGTGCGAGGCCGGCGGCGAGATCGCTCGCGGTGGCCTTTCCAGACCAGAGCGCCGCGTTGCGCTGCTCGGCCGCCTTCAGCGTGATTTCCTCGACCGCAGCAGGAAAGAGTGACTTCAGCATCTCGACGGTCACGCCGGATATCACCGCGTCCTCGGACGGATACGACGGCAGATCAGTTACCGGCATCAGCGCGCTGATCGTGTTGTCGTTCTTAGCCGGAGACAGCCGGTTGTACTGAAACTTCCAGTACCATGCGGACTTCAGCGCGTCGTATTGCGCGGCGCTCACATAGCTGTAAGCGCGCGCAGCGTAGACGGGGTTGGCGAAAGGAAACGCTGGATCGCCGAACGGATTCTCCGCATCGGGAACGGGGTATCCGCCTTCGTCCTTCGGTGCGGGCGGAAGATTGTACCTCGCAACCAGCTCGCGGAGAATCTGGTTCCAGCGCATCACTCCCCCACCACTCCAGTACGCAATCGCATTCCGCTGGCTCGAGTTGAGATTCGCCTGACTCGTTCTGATGGCATCCAACTCGGCGAGGTATGCAGCGGACGTCGTCGCCGCCGGCGCTGCAACAGCAATCTGGCTCGGGCCAGTCAGGAGAATCATGCTCCACGAGCCAGCCGTCGGCTCGAGACTCGATGGCTGGAGCGGCGGAAGCACCTCGGTGGGTCCGATAGTCTTGTCGCACCCCGCCGCGACGAAGACGGCAGCGCCCCCAACGACGAGGAGCGAGCGTCTGTTCAGCAGCGGTAGGGACCGGGGCCAGCGGCTAGATATGGAGCGCATAAGCCAATCCAGAGGTGAAGGTGGTGGACTGGCCGACATTTCTTCCAGACAGTACGTGCGCGGCGCCGAAGCTCGCGGACAGGTTTTTTGGGAGCGCGTAGAGCACACTGCCACCGAGCCTGACGAAGTCCATTCTGTTAGAGACGAACGGCATATCCTGCCGGCGAATGTCGCCGCCGCCGAGTGTGCGCTGCTGCACGAGAGAGATGGGAACTCGCCAGTTCCCTTTGTCGAGGCCTGCACTGACCGTGTAATCGACCACGTTCGGCATCACGACTTCGTTGGTCAGATACAGCTGGCCGTTGGTGTAATACGCATTTCGGTTGAGCGTCACGTTGCTGCACCACATGTACGAGGCTGCCGCGCTGGCAAACCAGACGGAGTTGGACTTGAAGTCGAGAACGAGGTGGCCCGCGGCGCGACGTCCGGCTGTTCCGATGGACAGCGGGAAGAAGTCCGGCGTGTAATTGCTCGTCGGTAGCGCGGCGACGCCAGCGACGAAGGCACTGAACGCGCCGTGCGCGCTGGCTCCGGTGCTCAAGACTCGGAATTTGGCTGCCAGTGCAAGGTCCTGGACGCCGCTCATGTCGTGGAGAACGCCCTGGCTCGCGTGCGTCCAGATGTAGGGCAGCGAAGCCATGAGCGCGAGCCTATCGTTGACCGAATAACCGGTCTCGAAGGTGAGGCTTCTCGTAGTCAGCGTACCGATGTTGCCGTTGGTCCGCTTCAGGGTGCCTTCCCAATACTGATCCCAGCTGTCGTGGGAATAGAAAACGCCGGCGCTCAAAGTTCGCTTCGGCATCATCGTTCCGTCGTCGATTTGAGCAGCGGCAGGCACGGCACTGACCGCAGCGAGAACCAACATTCGCACTGTTAGTCTGAGCATGTGGGCTCGCGGGCTAGGGCGGTGATGAGAGGTGATGGAGTCGCGCTTCTTCAATCCGCGGCGCTCCCCCACCGTCGGAAAGGTGCGCCAATGTAAGGCGCGGTTTTGTCTTGCGCAACAACAAACAAGTGCGATATTCCCCTTTTGCTTCGACAGGAGCGGCCGGATTTGACAAAACCGTCAGATGTGATTCAGGGGACGCTGGATCTGTTGATTCTCAAAGCGCTCGCGCTGGAACCCATGCACGGGTGGGGGATCAGCAGTCACATTCGAGCGATGTCACGCGACGCGTTCCAGATCGGACAAGGGTCGCTGTACCCGGCGCTCCATCGATTCGAGAAGCGCGCCTGGGTCAATTCATATTGGCGCACAACCGAAAACAACCGGATAGCGAGGTATTACGAGCTAACCGCGGCGGGGAGACACGCGCTCGCGGAGGAAATCACACGTTGGCGCTCCTACACGAGCGCCGTCGAGCTCGTCATCGAGGCGCGCTAGGAGTCCTACTTCCGGCGAGCTCTGGCGCCGGCGGCCAGGATTTTCCTCTGGTTCTTTACGATTGCCTTCTGGTTGCGAATGATCTTGATCTGATTTGAGACGATCGTCGGCAGCAGGTCCTGGTGCCGCAGGATCTTGTTCTGGTTGGCGACGATCTTCCTCTGGTTCGTCATGATCTTCAGCTGATTCCTGGTTGTGGCCTGCGCCATTGGCTGTTCCCTTTTTTTAGGTTATTACGGGTGTGATCGTCGTTTTCCAGCGCGCTTACGATGCGGCTGAAGCGTGTCTGGTGCAAGCCCTTTCGCTTCGTCCTCAAGGCGCAAGACGGCTCTCTCTCAGCGAAGCGGGCCGTCGGGAAGAAAATGTCGGTCCGGGACTCATTCCTCGGAGCGCCGGCAAGCCGGCCACGACCTGATCCCGACTCATCCCGAGGAGATTGTGCCCTTCGATGAGCGCGTCGAAGTCGACCGGATACAGGTTCTTTCGACCGGGATCAGCGAGGCCAGCGATGTTGCGAGAGGCGATTTCCCGGGTAATCCATGCTGAAAACGCGCGCCGATCTTCCGGGGAGCCCGCTTCTCCCTTTCGCTGCGTGATCTCTCTAAGCCTGTCGAGCGCCTTTTTCGCCAACGGCTCCAACACGGCATCGCCAATGCCGAGGAATCCGCCCCACGCGACGGCATCGCTGGGCTTGAGTCGCTGGCTCACTTCCGCGAATGAGACGGTCGCGAAATAAAGCATCGCGTGCGCCGCGAACAGATCGAAGTGCGCCATCGCCTCATACGCGCCGGCGACAACGAGATCGATCTGATCCGCCTCAGCGGCGAGCGCGGCGTCGTAGCGGGCGAGCACATCGGAATCAGGTACGCGCCGTCCGCTCGCGGCGGACTCGAACGCCAGGGCCAGTCGCTCGATTGCACGTAGGCTCCAGGCAATCCCGGTGGAGAACAGCGGATCCACGAACGCAAAGGCGTGGGGCATCAGTGCCCACCGCTCGCCGGCGGCACTGGCGAGACGGTGCTGAATCCTGGCTCGAAACGCAATCGGCATCAGTGGTTTCGCCCCGTCAAACGCTTCTGCGAGCGTCGGATAACGCATGACCAGGGCACGCCAGAGCGCGGCGGGGTCAGCACTGTCGAGCGGCGCGAGCGACGCGAGCCGGCGTGGCGAAAGCAGAAACCCCGCGCTGGTCACGCCGTCGTCGAACCGCAGCGAATACATCCAGCCCTCGTCGATCAGATGGTGGACGGCGGCCCAATCATCCGGATACGGACCGGCCGGCATGTTCGGCACAGCGTCTTCCATCAACCGCACGTTGTCGAAATGGCTGAATACGATGGCGGAGTTGGTCTCCATGAAGTCGAGACGCGACGGAATCGATAGCTGACGAGCAAGAAAACCGCCGGGCCCGGAGGCATCGACGATGAACTTCGCGCGAAGCTCGAACGGCTCGCCTTCTCGGTGCCCGGCGAGCAGCACAGACTCCGCCTCCAATTCCGCGCTCGCGACTTCAACGCGGTCGCGGTAGTCGACCCCAGCGGCGATCGCCTCGCGGACGAAATGATGGTCTACATCCGCCCGCAGCCAATGCGAGTCAGAAAGCGAGTCCTGCGGACTGGCCGCGACGAGGAGTCTCTCGCATTCGAGGCCCCGGTTGGCGAATGATTGGTCGGGGTGATGTCTATAGTAGGTGAATCCGCGTTTCAGCCCGCGCATTACCTCTGGGAATTCTGCGAGCCATCGTCCGTGCGTCGCGAGGTTATAACAATCCCGAAGCCCGTAACGAATTCCGATCCGCTCCAGCGACAAGTTGGCCAGCGGTGTTGAGGACTCGCCGATCGCGAAGCGCGGGTGCGTTCCCCGCTCGAGGAGCACGACGTCGTAGCCCAGCACCGCCAGCACGCGGGCGAGGATCGATCCCGCGAACCCGCTGCCGACGATTACCACTTCGCACGACTGGGTCACGACGGACCGCACTCCGCGCAGGTGATGACCGGCTCCGCGAGGCCCGTCGCGTTCAGCCGTCGCATGCGCGCGATACGCACTTCCCTGCATTGTTCGCACGCCGGCAGCCGTTCGACATCCCAGAGATCGGCGGTTACGACCGTGCTCGTGAACGGCATGCACAGGTCGAGTGTGTGCTCGAGTTGTGAGAGAGTGGGGGCCGTGAAATGACCCAGGGACTGCAGTCGCTCCATCTCGCCATTTCCACCACGCACCGGGATTATCGAGACGACGGACGCTCCACGCTCCACAGCATATTCGACTGTGCGAACAGTCCACTCGACGGATTCATGGAAGGGAGCGTGCGGTGCGCCTAGGAGGACGAACACTCGCAGGTCGATGTCGTTATCGACCAGAAATCGGGCCGCCCAATCGAATTGCGCGAGATCGAAACGCTTATTGAGTCGCTCCACGGCAAGGGGATGAATCGTCTCGAGCCCGACCGCAACTTCCAGTCGTCCCTGAATCTGTCGTGAGAACGCGAGCGACTTCGGTCCGATGGTGTTCGCGTGCGATTCGACGGTAACACCGGCGAAAGGCGCCGAGCGTGTGGCGATGCCGAGAAGGTCCTCCGGTGGAACGGCTCGCCGGTCGAAGAAATTGCTCGCGTTGTACAACTTGAGACGCTCCGGCAACGGTTCGGCAAGTGTTCTCAGGACACCATCCAGCTGTGCGGCCAAAGCGCCAGGTGGAGTTGGACCGTCGATCGTAAACCGCCACAAGTCGCAGAACGTGCACGTGAACGGACATTCGGCGCCGGCGAGAAAGACCGTGAGTGCCCGCTCGACACTGCCGTCGGGCCGGCGCTCTTCCTCGATCAAAGAAGCGTGCGCCTTGTACGGATCGACGAGCGGCTTCGGCGGGCGAAGGCTCCGAATCCGCCGATCGGTTGCAGACGCGCTCACACCGCCGCGGTGTGCAGCGTCTCGAAGTGGCGGCGGTAGCGGGCCTCGTTCCGGGGGAACATGCGCGCGACTTGCGTGGCCGAAACCGAGCCGTGCTGGAACCGGCGTTTGGGAAAGACCGGCATCTCTATTCCCAGCACCGAGCGAATCCCGCGCGAGACGATCTCTCCCTTGAGAGCATACAGTCGCTCGTGCGAGCCTTGGGTCAGATCTGCAAAGGGAATCGCTTCGGCCACCGCTATGACGGACGGACGAGCGTACGGACTGAAGCCCTCGAACCCGTACTCGCGCGCGCAGGCGTAGCTGCGGACGCAGGCCCGACTGTAGCCACCCGAATAGGTGAGCGAGTGCTTGATCGACTCGACGCCCCAACCCTCCTGGTAGAGCATGCGGTTGTTGACGACGCTGCGAATGGTGAGCTCGCTGTTCTCCTCGATGGGATAATCCTTGAGGTTCTCGTCACCGCCGTCGCCATCAACTAGAAGACGCCAGTCCGGGTAGCGCTCTCGAATCGACGCCAGAAGGGCGAGGTTCACCGCGGCGCATTCGACGTCGAGCGCCTTGTAGTCTTCGATCACGGCCACTGCGCGCAGCGGATCCAGCGCTCTCGACGGCACATCGATGATCTCGCCGAGCATCTCGAGCTCGGTGCGATGCAGGAAATCTCTGGCCTGCCGCGCATCCTGTCCTTCACTGTCGATCGACAGCGTGAATGCCTTGAGGCGCGCGGGAGAGCGCCCTTCGTTCAAGAGCAGCTTGTACAGGCAGAGCAGAACCGCACCGCTGTCGATGCCTCCCGAAAACGGAACGCCGACTGGCGCGGCTGGATCATGGACGGCGAGCCATTTAGCGAGCTCGCTATAAACGGCTTCGATATAGTGCCGGCCTATCACATCGAGGTCCATCGGAAGCGTCCCACGAAGCGGATCGAAAAACCGCCGGTGCACGGGATTGGGGTCCGGGCATCCTATCAAGCGCAACGTCGTCACGTGATGCGCCGGGACCATGCGGGAATAGCTCGGATGGAACTGGTCAGCCCAACCACGCCGTCCCAGCTCCGCCGCTATCTCGTCGATGCGCTCGGCTACGATCAACACCGGCCCATCGGCTGACTTCGCCAGAAAGTATCGCATAGGCCGGTCGAGACTGCGCGCCAGCAATACCCGCTCGCCTTCCTGGGCCACCAGCGCAAAGGAGCCGTCAAGCTCCAGGACTTTACTCATGTCACTAGCGAGCAACCGGCGCCGCGCTTCAGATTCGTCGACCTCCCACAGG
>DATARP010000162.1:0-4976 GCA_036264075.1 Gemmatimonadaceae bacterium | reverse complement strand
CTGTGTGCCCTTGAGATTGCCTTCGGTTCCGAACTGACGACCCATCATCGAGTCGTCAGAGAAAATGTACAGACGGGTTTTGAGATCCTGTGCGGTGATCGCCGGGCTGGTTGGGTCGCCCGGAACGCTCTGCATGGCTGTCGCGCACGCAATCATGAGCGTCGCAGCGATCGGGTAGGTCTTCTTCGAGATGTACAAGGGTACTCCTCTCGGCTCTAAAGGTGAACGCTGGTCCCAATGGGAAAATAAAGACGATCATCACGATCTTGTGATGAACTTGCTCATATACACTCGACTTCGCTGGTTCCAGCCGCAGCGCGGTCGATCCCGCTGCACAATCCTGCGTTGCCGCGATCCATCCGAGAACCGTTGATGCACGCGGCGCAGGCCGAATACGAAAATTCTGGTTGCCGAAGACGATGCCGTGACGCGGAAGATACTTGCCGTCACACTGGAACGACCAGCCTTCTTCGCGCTCTGAGACCGGGCGTGCCTTAGATTTCAGCGCAGAGGCCTGCGTTGAAATCTCCTTCCTCCTCCGCTGCCCGGCCCGCCGTCCTTCTCCTCAGTGGCGGGCTGGATTCCACCACCGTGCTCGCAGTCGCGCAGCACGAGGGCTTCGCCGTGCACGCTCTCAGCTTCACTTACGGGCAACGCCACGCAACGGAGATCGAGGCAGCGAGGAGAATCGCGCGGAAGGCAGGCGTTGTGGAGCATCGCGTCATCGACATCGATCTCACCGTGTTCGGCGGCTCAGCGCTAACCACGGGGTCCCCGGTGCCGAAAGATCGCGATCTCTCCGACCATTCACGTCATGGAACGGAGATTCCGGTCACGTATGTTCCGGCTCGAAACACGATATTCCTTTCGTACGCCCTTGCGTTCGCCGAAGTCGTGGGCGCGACCGACATCTTCATCGGCGTCAACGCGCTCGACTACAGCGGCTACCCCGATTGCAGGCCGGAGTACATACGTGCCTTCCAGGACATGGCGAATCTTGCCACACGGGCTGGTGTCGAGGGCGACACTCGACTGACAATCCGCACGCCCCTCATCTCGCTCACCAAGGCCGCCATCATCAGGCTCGGAACGTCGCTCGGCGTCGACTATTCGGCTACTACGAGCTGCTACGATCCCCAGCATGGCGACGCATGCGGCAGATGCGACGCGTGCCAGCTGCGGCTGAAGGGGTTCGCCGAAGCCGGACTCGAAGACCCGCTCACGTATGCGGCGCCCCGCCAGCGGAAACGCGCGGGCAAGGCGGCCCGATGACATACACCGTGAAGGAGATTTTTTACACGCTCCAGGGTGAAGGAGCCCAGAGCGGCAGAGCAGCGGTTTTCTGCCGGTTCTCGGGATGCAATCTCTGGTCGGGCCGGGAGGAAGACCGGTCGCGCGCGGTGTGCCAGTTCTGCGACACCGATTTCGTCGGCACGGGACCAGACGGCGGCAGGTTCTCCAGCCACGAAGAGCTTGCAGCCGCAATCGATCGGTGCTGGGGAGGAGCCTCCGAGCGTGTTGCCCGTCCAGGCAAGAAATACGTCGTCTGCACCGGAGGAGAACCACTGCTTCAGCTCGATGAAGAGTTGATCGACGCGCTGCACGACCGTGGCTTCGAGGTGGCGGTGGAGACAAACGGCACGCGACCCGCCCCGCCGTCGATCGACTGGATTTGCGTCAGTCCGAAGGCGGGAGCGCCATTCGTCCAAACGAGTGGCAGCGAGCTAAAGCTGGTTTATCCGCAGGAGAATGCGCAGCCCGAGACCTTCGCGCGTCTCGATTTCAAGCACTTCTTTCTTCAGCCGATGGATGGGCCCGATGTCGCGCTGAACACCGAGAAAGCGATCGAGTATTGTCTGAGGAATCCCAGCTGGCGGCTCAGCATCCAGACGCACAAGCTGGTTGGAATCAGGTAGCTCTCACGGGCGCATCGCCGGACCCAGCGCGCTCTTGCGCGGAGTTTTTCTCGTCTTCGTTTGCGTCTCGAACAACTCGAGATACTTGATCCCCGAGCCGGTGTTGAAGAGCACGACCTTGTCATCTGGTTTCACGTCGCCGCAATCCAGGAGCTGACGGAGGGCCGGCACGCACGCGCCACCTTCTGGAGACGCGAAAATGCCTTCGCTCCGCGCGAGCTCTCTCGCCCCCGCAATCAGCTCTTCGTCGGTGACGGTGACTGCTGTGCCGCCCGATTCGCGGATGGCATCGAGAATCAGGAAATCGCCGATGGCCTTCGGAACGCGGAGTCCAGACGCCACCGTCGCCGCGTTCTCGAATTCCTCGGCGAATCGCTCGCCCTTCTGAAACGCGCGAACGATCGGCGCGCATCCGGAAGCCTGCACCGAGATCATCCGCGGCCGCTTCTCACTGATCCAGCCGAGCTGCTGCAGCTCGTCGAAGGCCTTCCACATTCCAACGAGTCCCGTTCCTCCGCCCGTCGGATAGACGATCACGTCGGGAAGCGTCCACGACATCTGCTCCGCGATCTCGTAGCCGAGAGTTTTCTTTCCTTCCACGCGGTATGGTTCCTTGAGCGTGGAGACATCGAACCATCCTTCGCTCTCCTTCAGCCGCGCGACTTCGGCTCCGCAGTCGGTGATGAGACCGTCCAGCAGTCTCACGTGGGCGCCCGCCACTTCGCATTCGATGATGTTGGCCCGCGGCGTATCCCTCGGCATGATCAGGTAGGCGCCGATGCGTGCGTGCGCGCAGTAGGCGGCAAGCGCTCCGGCAGCGTTTCCGGCCGACGGCGCCGCCAGCTTCCTCGCGCCCAGCTCCTTCGCCATCGAAACGGCCACCGACATTCCGCGAGCCTTGAAGCTCTGGGTGGGATTGAGCGATTCATCTTTCACGTACAGCTCGCCCATTCCGACGGACTCGCCGAGGCTCTTGGCATGTATGAGCGGGGTCCAGCCTTCGCCGAGGGTGACTATGTTGTCCTCGCGGCGAACGGGAAGCAGCTCCCGGTAGCGCCAGATGTCCGCCCTCCGCGCGAAGAGCGACTGCCGCGTCATGAACTTTGCAATGCGCTTCAGGTCGTAGCGCACCAGCAGCGGCTTGCCACACTCAGTGCAAACGTTGTGGAGTCGCCTCGCCTCGTACTCGCGGCGGCAGAATGAGCACTCGAGATTCTTTACGTGCATTCAGAACTCGCGGGGCGGAAGGAGTGGGCGGGCCGATGCGCGCGATATAGCTTTACGAAAAGTTACATGCGCCTCCAACCCTTCGCCGCAGGGATGCCATCCCGATCCATCTCTTGCTCTCCGGGCTGCGCCTCGTTGGGGCACTACTCCTGGCGACACTGGTACCGCTTCTGATCGATCTCCGAGCCCGCCGCTCCAGCCGCAACCGCCCATAGATGTACATCGGACACGTGGGCGCCGCCCTCGCCGCGAAACGCGTGCGCAGGAGCATCGGTCTGCTCGTTCTCCTGGTCGCCACGTACGTGCCGGACTGGGTCGACACCGGGCTTTGCTTCGCCGGGCAGTTCAACCCACTCGGAATGCTCTCGCACTCCATCCCCGCGGTTGCTCTGTTCGCCCTGATCGGATTTGCGATCTACTCGGGAGCAACGCGCGACTGGAGAGCAGCGCTCGTCGTCGCCGCGGTGATAGCGTCGCACATGCTTCTCGACTGGATTACCGGCTACAAGCCGACGTGGCCCGGCGGCCCGATGATCGGTCTTCAGCTCTACGACCATCCTATCGCGGACTTCGTGGCGGAGGCCGTGGTGATCGTGACCGGCGCAGCGCTCTACGCGCAAACGCTTCCACCGCGAAAACGGCCGTGGTTGGACGTCTCGGTAATGCTTGGCGCTCTGTTGGTGCTCCAGCTGGCAGTCGACGTCGCGAGGATCATGATGAAGGATATGCCCAAGTGCTAAGACCCGCGGCGGAGCGATCGGGGCGCACAAGCCTAGGAACGTGCAATTATTCTCGACAAATACGAGATTGACGATTCGTAGATTTCATTCGTAAATCGAGTATCCACGCCAATCGTGCGAATCAATGACAGATTCCTCTGCCCTTCCCTCCCGGTCCGACACACTCGCACTGATGCACGAGTACACCGCCAGCGAGTCGCTGCGAAAGCACATGCTCTCGGTCGAAGCGGCGATGCGCGCCTACGCCGGAAAATTCGGCGAGGACGAAGAGCGTTGGGGAACGACGGGGCTGATTCATGACTTCGACTATGAGCGCTTCCCCAACAACGCCCACTCCCCGACGGAGGAGCATCCGTCGGAAGGTGTGCGAATCCTGAGGGCGAAAGGATATCCCGAGGACATCCTCCAGGCGATCCTCGGCCACGCGCACTACACAAATACCGCGCGCGAGTCGAAGATGGCCAAGACGCTCTTCGCGGTCGACGAGCTGACGGGCCTGATCACCGCGACGGCGCTCGTGCGTCCGACCAAGAGCGTGCACGAAGTGGATGCGAAGTCGGTGCGGAAGAAGATGAAGGACAAAGCCTTCGCGCGCGGCGTGAGCCGCGAGGACGTGGTCAACGGCGCGCAGGAGCTGGGCGTGGATCTCGACGAGCACATCAACTTCGTCATCGGCGCAATGCAGCCACGCTCGGCCGACCTCGGCCTATCCGGCTCCTAGCGACTTGCGAAGCGAGATGAAGTGGTGCGAGGCGAGCGTCGACTGATCTTCAAACGAGCCGCACAGAAGTAAGAGGGCGCAGGTAGAGATCACCAGAGAGGGAAGGAGGCCGGGGTTCTGCGTAGCGAGTTGGGAGGAAGGGACCCGGCCCGACTGACCGCACGAGCGAATCTGAAAACTGACGCCACCTTCACTCCATGGCGAACTCTCGATTGAAGATCACGTCGAAGGCGAAGCTCTTGGGCTTGGTCTTCAGCTCCATCACCTGCGCGATGCGCTCGAGGCGGGCCGGAATCCCCATGATCTTCTCCTGCGCCGCGCGACCGAGATCGTTGAGCCCCTCCATCGTGTCGATCGACCAGTACTTGATCA
>DATARP010000078.1:0-6160 GCA_036264075.1 Gemmatimonadaceae bacterium | reverse complement strand
CGTCTTGGCGTGATCGCCGAAAAATGTGCCGAGAAACTGCTGCCCGGTATCTCTCATCCCGCTGGGAGTCCAGAGCTGAACAGGCCCGTAGGTATTCTTGAGATTGCTCGTCGTCGTCATGGCGCCGAGGTTGACCCAGCGCCCAAGATAAGAGTGTCCCACAAAGCCCGCGTGACCCTTGTTGCTCTGACCTAGGACAATGGTGTTGCTGAACTCGCCGCGCACCTTGCAGTGGTCGCCGATCGACGAGTTGGCAACCCGATCACCGAGTATCTGCGAGTCCCGTCCGACGGCAATCGGGCCGACCAGATGGGTAAACGGCGCGATGATCGCTCCTTTGCGGATCAGGATCGGACCTGCTGAAGCATCCAGGACGACCTGAGGGCCGATTTCGGCTCCCTCCTCGATGAAGATCTTTTGCTTGCCGACTGTTGTGATGTCGAGCGGGTTGCGCAGCTCGAGTGAGCCGGCGCGGTGCGGAATGTCTTCCGCCAGCTGCTCGCCCAACGATGCGATGAAGTCCCACACGTCGTTGACCCAACGTCCCTTGATCTTCTTGCCACCCAGGCTCGTCTGAATGGAGCCAATGTCGATCGACCCGTCCGCGAACTGCGAGACGGGCATCGATCTCGCGAGCCGCACCGCGCCAGCCATGCCTTCGCACATGAGCAGATCGAAGCGATCGAGCTTGATGTCGAGGGGAATTATGCAGCGCGAATTCACGACGACCGACCCCGCTGGAATCTCCGACTTCGACGCCATTGCAGATGGCGCACTTCCTTCCTCGAAATTCGCGAGGTGAGGCGAGCTAATGAATCCCGCGCTGGTGAAGCCCGTCGCGCGTTCCCACCGCTTGCGGATGAGCGAAGTCCCCGCGCGCAGCTCTGACACCGGTCGCGTCAGCGCGAACGGCTCGAATTGGCGGGCGCGGACGTCGTCGTAGAAATAGAGAGCGCTCATGACCTCTCCAGCTCCGCAGCAGAAAGAGATTCAATCAATCGCTTCAAATCTGAGGCCTTGTCGGTCGTTGTCACCAACGTCAGGCCATTCTTGGTGACGACTACAAGGTCGTTCACGCCATACATGACTACCTGTCCGGAATCAGCGTGGACGACGTTGTCAGCGCAATCGAGCAGGTGGGCGTCACCCGTCGTGACGTTGCCGAACTCGTCCGTGTTCCGCACCCTGCTGAGGGCACCCCAGGTCCCGACGTCGTCCCAGCCGAAGTCGCCCGGGACAACCATCACTTTGCTGCTGCGCTCCAGAACGCCGACGTCCACCGAAACGGGCATGATGACGCTCGCGAAGAACTGCGAGGGATCACCGTCCCGTCCGTGACGCATCGCAGCGGCGAGCTCAGGCGTGTGCTCGTCTACTTCGTCGAGAAAATCGCCGACGCGCCACACGAAGATGCCGGAATTCCAGAGATAGCCGTCGTTCCGCATCTCGTCCGCGCGGGCCTTATCCGGCTTTTCCACGAACCGCTTCACCGCCGATGGCTTCCCCGTAGCGGGGTCGGCTGGCTGGATGTAGCCGAATCCCGGATCGGGGCGAGTGGGAACCACTCCGACTGTCACCAGCGATTCCGTCTTCAGTGCCACCCTCTCGGCTTCGAGCAAAGTCTCGCGGAACTGCTCCTCATCGGCGATTGCCCAGTCGGCGTGGACGCAGATCATGATTCCGTTGCGTCCGTCGCGTCGCTCGATGGTGAGGGCGGCCCAGGTGAGTGCGGCGGCAGTCCCGGCGGGCTGCGGTTCGGCGATGATGTTCTGCCGCGGAAGCTCCGGCAGCAACTTGGCGATCGCCTTGGTGAGACTGGCATTCGTCAGGATGACAGTGTGGTCCGGGTCGACGATCGGCCGGAGCCTGGACACGGCGTCGTGGAGCAACGGCTTCTCCGTCACCAGCGGCAGAAGCTGCTTCGGTTTCTCTGGTGTGCTTAGGGGCCAGAATCGCGAGCCGGTGCCACCGGCCAGAACCACCGCCCACCGGCTCACTCGGTGATCATTCCCGCTTCGTCAGGCGCTCCGGTGAGACGCGCGACGAGCGCGTAGAGTTTTTTCGGGCTGAATGGCTTGGTGAGAAATTGGGTGGCGCCAAGCTCGAGTGCATCTCGTTCGTGCTTCGCATCGCCACCCGCGGTGAGAATAATGCAGGGCAGAGACTTGAAGCGCTCCTGCGCACGAAGCTCGCGCAGCACGTCGAGGCCGCTCAATCTCGGCATCATAAGGTCCAGCAATGCGAGATCTACCTGCTGGTCGGCGTTGATGAAGTCGAGCGCTTCCTGCCCGTCGTAGGCGAGGCTCACCCTGAATGGGCCTTGCTCCAGCTTCATCTTGATGATGCGCCCGATGTGCGGCTCGTCGTCGGCGACGAGGATGTGGCAGAGTCTTGTCGACGGATCAGTCATGAATCAGATCAATGAAGCGATGTTGCCGCGATAGCGTCTCACGTCGAACAACAATCCGCCCAGGTCGGCGGAGGGTCGCAGCAGCACAAGCAGCAGCGTCTCGTCGGCGAGGGCAGCAACGATGCCGTATCCCTTCTGGTGTTCCAGGATGGCGGTGTTCAGTGGACCCTGCAGCGTCCCTTTTCCGAGACTCTCTGCCTCGGCTACAAGCGCGGGAACCCGGGCCGCGAGATCCTCGGTGTTGAGACCGGGTGCAGCGAATCCTTCTATCAACAGGCCGTCCTTCCCCAGTACGAGAACGGCATCAACTCCGGGACGCTGTCGAAGCGCGCTCGTAAAATCTCTGATGTTGGGCATTTGATAGAGGAGAAGTTGCGAAGCTAGGAAGCAGAAAGAGTGAAGTCAAGCTGGGCAATCGCTTGAACTGTCATAAGTTACGGGGTATTATCGAGAAGCAACCCCTCCAGTATCCCATCTGTCTCATAATTGCATGAAAGCTCGCCTCGCCCTCCTCGCGACGATGTGTGTCGTGACAGTTCTAAATGCCTGCGGAAACATTGCCAGCGTCAAGGCAACGATACCGACCTACGTCGACACGCTATCTCTGTGGTCGCTGTCGGGAACGCCGCCATCCTACCCGAGCGCGATCTCAATTACGACTCGTCAGATCGTGCTGGTCGACGGATTCGCAGG
The DNA here is from genome assembly GCA_036264075.1 of Gemmatimonadaceae bacterium. Lineage (GTDB taxonomy): Bacteria > Gemmatimonadota > Gemmatimonadetes > Gemmatimonadales > Gemmatimonadaceae > UBA4720. The sequence continues at coordinate 3,057 of DATARP010000078.1, read as the reverse complement.
GTTCGACATTGCTCTGGACATCGATGCCAACGGACGAACGGTCGTCTACCCGGTGAAGCTTGTCGTCGCCGTTCCGGGCGGAACGCGTGCGGTTGGTCTCGAGAGAGTGTCCGGTAGTTTCGAGAACGTCCTCGAGGCGCCGAAGACCGGGTTCGAGACTGATTCTGCGCTGGTGATGGCGCCGGGCGAAGTCGTAGCCATCGAGTCGCCCCACAACGGGTCGGGCGACATCTGCCAATTCTCGATCTCGCCAAACATCTACGCCAAGATCACCGTGGACAGCGTGAATCTCGCGTCGAGGGTCATCTACCTTCGAATGGGATTCGACCCGAACTGCGGTTTCCGTTCCTTCGCCGCCGGCATACCTACGAGCTGACTCGTGCACGACCTGAGGATGGTGCGCGAGCACATCGACGCACTTCGCGCTGGCATGCGCCGGCGCGGAGCTCTCGACGCTCTCTCGCCCACCATCGACCGGGCCGTGGCTCTCGACAAAAATCGGCGCGAGACCATTCAGGCCGTTGAAGAGCGCAAGGCCGCGCGCAATGCCGTCACCCAGCAGGTAGGCCAGCGCAAGCGCGCCGGAGAATCGGCCGATGATCTTCAGCAGCGCTCGCGCGATCTCGGCGACGAAATTGCTCGGCTCGATCGAGAGCTGGCACAGACCGAGACGGAGCTCTCGACGATTCTCCTCGAGTTGCCGAACGTCACGCTCGACGAGGTGCCGGAAGGGGGAGAGGAGCGCAACGAAGTCATTCGGAGCTGGGGAAAACCGCGCGAAGGTGCCGGCGTCCAGCCCCACTGGGAAATTGGAGCGAAGCTCGGACTCGTGGATTTCGAGCGCGGAGCAAAGATCAGCGGCTCGGGATTCATCGTGTTTCGCCGTTCAGGCGCGCGTCTCGTTCGCTCGCTGATAAATCTCATGCTCGACGTCCACGCGGCCGAGCACGGGTACGAGGAGACGTGGGTTCCGGTGGTTGTGAACCGAGCCAGCATGGTCGGCACCGGCCAGCTCCCCAAATTCGAGGAGGACATGTACGCGCTCAAGGGCGACGACATGTTTCTGATTCCTACCGCGGAAGTTCCACTCACGAATCTGTACCGCGACGAGATAATTCCGGAGTCGGAGCTGCCGAAGGCGCTCACCGCATACTCTCCGTGCTTCAGGCGGGAGGCAGGCGCTGCGGGGAAAGACACCCGCGGGCTGTTGCGCGTGCACGAGTTCGACAAGGTGGAGCTGGTGCGCTTCGTCACGCCGGAAACTTCCGGAAAACAGCTGGAGCTTCTCACCGGCCACGCTGAAAAGATCCTTCAGCTGCTCGAGCTTCCGTACCGGGTGGTGCGACTCGCGTCGGGCGACACGGGGTTCGCGAGCGCGCATACCTACGATCTCGAGGTCTACGCGCCGGGAGTGGGCAAATGGCTCGAGGTTTCGTCGTGCAGCAATTTCACCGACTTCCAGGCTCGGCGCGCCAACATTAGGTACAAGCCCGCCGACGGTGGCAAGCCGCGCTTCGTCCATACGCTCAACGGGTCGGCTCTCGCTTTTTCCCGGATCATCGGATCAATTCTGGAGCACCATCAGCAGGAGGATGGCAGCGTGCGCGTCCCCGCTGCGCTCAGCAGGTATCTCGGCGTCGAGCGCCTCTCTTAAGCGATGCGCCGGCTCGCTCCGGTAACGCTCATCACCATTGGCGTTCTTACGCTTCTGACGTGGTACGTCATCTACACGCGAGGAGTGGTGAGAGAGCTGCGCCAGGAAGCGTCGCGTGTTGGCCTCATGTACGCGCGCGTGTACAAGGGGCTGACCGATCCGAATCCGGACGCCGCCACCGCCGCGCTGTTTGATCTGTCCAGGCAGATCCGCGAGTCGGGCGTACCGATGATCCTTACTGACGAGCAGGGAAAACCGACGGACAACGCGAACCTGCCTTTCACTGCCTCCGTCAGCTCAAAGCAGACGCGCGACTACATACTCGAGCTGGACAGGCAGAACGCGCCGATCGTCGAGCCCGGTGTTGGAGCGGTTCACTATGGGAATACTCCGCTCGTCCGCGGACTCATCCTGATTCCTGTTCTGCAATCGATACTCATCGCCATGGTTCTGCTCGCCGGCGCTTACGCATTGCGGACGCGCGGCCGAGCCGACCGTGAGCAGATCTGGGCAGGCATGGCGCGAGAATCGGCGCATCAGCTCGGAACTCCGCTCTCGAGCATCAGTGGGTGGATCGAGCTGCTACGGGAATCCGAGCCGGAGCCGATGACTTCGGCGGCGCTGGACCACATGGAGATGGACCTCGAGCGTCTCAAGCGGGTGGCGCACCGGTTCGAGCGTATCGGCCGCCCACCGCGGCAGGAATCGGTGGACCTCGGATCTCTCGTTGACCATGTTGCCACCTACTTCCGTGCACGAGTCCCGACGCTCGCCCAACGCGTGACAGTAACCTCGTCGCATCACGGCGACCTCGTAGTGCAGGGAGATCCGGTTTTGCTGGAATGGGCACTCGAGTCGTTGACCAAGAATGCCATCGACGCTCTGGCGGGGCGCGATGGGAGGGTGGAGATCTCGGCGGAGTCGCTCCCCGAGGGGAGAGTGAGAGTCCGAGTCTCGGACGATGGTCCTGGCGTACCGCGCGAGATCCGTCACCAGATTTTCGACCCCGGATTCTCGACCAAGGAAAAAGGGTGGGGGATCGGGCTGTCTCTAGCGCGCCGCATCGTCCGGGACAGTCACGGCGGGGAGTTGCTGCTAGTCCCGTCGGAGCGCGGGGCGACTTTCGACATGGTACTGGGATGATTTGAGGGTTGCCGCTTCGACACGCATCGATGGCCAGTCGAAGTCTCTTTTTCGGTTGGAAGCGCCTTGGAGTCTAGGGTATCTTCAGACGATGCCCGAATCATCCGAATTGACAAACATTGCCCTCGCCGAGGCTGCCGAGCCGCTGGCGGGACTCAATCCAGCGCAGCGCGAAGCCGTCCTTCACTTCGAAGGGCCGATGCTCGTTCTGGCTGGAGCGGGATCGGGCAAGACGCGTGTTCTCACGACCCGCATCGCGC
>DATARP010000069.1:0-1918 GCA_036264075.1 Gemmatimonadaceae bacterium | reverse complement strand
CGGCCATGATCTCGGCCACAGTGGCGCCGGTGCGGCGGTGGAGAATGTCCATCACCTGTCTCTCGCGACGCGAGAGCGCGGTGTTGGCGGCATCCGATTCTGATTTGTTTGCCATAAGTGTCACGGTCATGGGAAGCGCCTAAGGAGCCAAAAACAGCTGGGCCCGTTTTAGTGTTGAAAAATCAACCCTGCTGAAAATTCAACAGTCGCCTTCGATTGTCAAGAGCGAAGTTTGCAACAGGTTCCGTGCAGGACTTTCCTCTCGTTTCATGAAGGCGCCGACCAACCTGTTTCACTCGAACTAACGGTATCCCCATGCGCTTCACGCTCCGTTTTTCCGTCGCGATCTGGCTGCTGGCTTGCGCGCCGCAAGTCGTTAGTCGGCCTGTAGTTACCGTTTCGCCATCAGTCACTGCTCCGAGCCAATGGGAGCCGGACATCGCCCAGTTCGAAGCCCAGGATCGAGCGAGCCCGCCGCCGCTGGGGAGCATTGTCTTCGTCGGCAGCTCTTCGATCCGGATGTGGACGACACTCGATCGCGACTTCCCTGGAGTGCCGGTCTTGAATCGCGGGTTCGGAGGGTCCGAGGCGGGTGATGTCGCGCAGTTCGCAGAGCGAATCGTGGTGCCGTACAAGCCGCCGGTGGTGGTCTTTTATGCTGGCGACAACGATCTGGCGGCGGGCAAGACTCCAGCGCAAGTGCTCGCCTCCTTCAAGTCATTCGTCGCGATCATGCATCGTGACCTGCCGCGCACGCACATCGTGTTCGTGTCGATCAAGCCCAGCCTGGCGAGGTGGAACATCGTCGACAAGATGCGCGCGGCGAATCAGCTCGTTCGCGACTACGTGGGTACGGACGACAGACTCACTTACGTCGATGTCTTTACTCCGATGCTCGACGCATCTGGTCAGCCGAGGCGCGAGCTGTACCTCGAGGATGGGCTGCACATGACGCCCGCGGGATACGCCATTTGGCGGGCGTTGATTGCGCCGGTGATCAAATAGGCTGCGGACTGCGGACGATCAGGTTCGCGGCTCTCTCGGGTCTGGTTTTACCGTGAACGGCTGGGTGTAGGTCTTACCATTTACCGTAAGCCTCGCAGTGAACGCACCGATGTAGTGACGGTCCGGCGGGCCGCCCTCTTCCGGAGGTGGCGCGCCGCGCACTCGTGGACGCAACGCGCTCCACGTCACCCGATGCATGCCAGCGGCCGTAGATGGTAGCTCGGGGCGAGTCTGCCACAGCGGAGAAACGCGCGGGATTCCGGATGCTTGCGTCGGCGCTCCGCCACCGGATGCGCGTTGCGCGTTGGGGTCGCTCGACAGTGTCTGCACAACTGCCCCACTCGCATCGAGAATCTCGATCACAACAGGCGTGCTCGACGCGCTTTTGAGATAGTAATCGATCGGCACGCCTGCCGGTGGATTCTCCGCATGCGGCTCGTCTTTCTGCAGCGGGGTTCCGTTGTCGGTCCCCTCGATGAAGTTGATCGTGTCGGCGGGCCTGAACAGGTGGGCATCCTCCCGTGCGACTGCGTCGGTCAATTGCCGAAGCGAGCTGATGTCATCGATCACCCAGAAGCCGCGCCCGTGCGTAGCGAGTATGAGATCATTCCCGTAAATCTCGAAGTCGCGCATCGATGTCACCGGCAGATTGAGCTGCAGCGACTGCCAGTTGTCTCCATCGTCGAAAGAGATGTGCGCTCCGCGCTCCGTTCCGGCGACCAGCAAGCCGCGCCGCATTGGATCTTCCTTCACCGAATGGACGTAGACGCCAGCGGGCAGACCTTTGGTGATCTTCTGCCACGTCTTGCCCATGTCGCGCGTGCGGTAGATGTACGGATCAAAATCCTGGAGCTGATGGCGGTCGACGCTCGCGTACGCAGTGCCAGGATCGAAGTGCGATGCCTCGATCATC
>DATARP010000249.1:0-2875 GCA_036264075.1 Gemmatimonadaceae bacterium | reverse complement strand
AGCAGCGCCGTCGGCACGATGTTGAAGTTCGCCGCCATCGGAGTCATCAGCGTTCCGCAGAAGCCGGACAGCATCCCAATCGCCGCCATGATCGTGGGGTCGCCACCGAAACGGTGGACTATCAGCGGAAGTCCGATCCCGGCCGTCATCACCGGAAACGCGGCGAATGCATTCCCCATGATCATGGTGAATACCGCCATACCAACCGTGTAGGTGATGACGACTACGAAAGGAGTGTCGAGCGGGATCCAGCGCTGTGCCAGTCCACTGACGACGGTTCCAACGCCGGCGATTGCGAACAACGCGCCGAGTGCCGCGAGCATCTGTGGCAACACCGCCGCCCAGCCGACTGCATCGAGGAGCCTGCGCGCCTCTCTGATTGGGGCTGACAACGGCGGCTTAAGCATCGCCGTCCCCACAGCGAGCGCAACCAGTGTCGCGATCGCCAACGAGATCACCGTGACTTGCTTGACGTCGACGAGCGGCGAGCCGCCGACGGTGACCCTCTTGAAGAGGAAGGTGCCCAGTACCGTCACGAGCGGAATCGCGAGGGCAGGTATGAAGAGCTTGCTGCCCCAGCGCTGCGCGCTCGCCTCTCGCTCAGCGCGCGTGTTGCCTTCCTTCTTTCCCTGTCCAAGTCCTCGGATGCTCGCGACAAGAGCCATCGCAATCATCAGAAATCCGTTCGCCAGATCCGAGAGATGTGAGCCGATCAGAAACGTGACCGCGTAAATGCCCCAGAACGCAGTGTTGTTGAAGCGCCGCGGATTGCTGGGATCGCGCAGATTCACGATTGCGACCCCTGCCATCATCAGACCCATGAGCCAGTAGATGTGCTCGAGTGTGATCACGGCTCGGCTTCTGTCCGAGTGAGTCCGCTGCGCAGCTGTCGATCCAGCAGGAGCAGTCTGGTACCGTGAATGAGGAATGCGCATATCGCCGTGGGTATCGCCCAGATGGCGAGCTGCGTCGGCTCGACGTGAATTCCATTCTGATCGAGAAACCCCTTGATCAGCAGGATCGATCCGATCGCGATGAAGATGTCTTCACCAAAGAAGAGCGCGATGTTGTCTACTGCAGCCGCGTGGGCGCGGATCTTGTGCCGCACCGGGTCCGGGAGCTCGCCGTACTGATTTTCGGCCGCACCCTCCGCCATGGGTGCGATGAGAGGCCGCACCATCTGTGGGTGTCCGCCCAGCGACGTGAGTCCGAGTGCGGCAGTGATTTGCCGAATGGCAAAGTACGCAAGCAGGATCCGTGATGCAGTTGCCCTCCGAAGCTCGGCAACCACCGACCGTGCGCGTTCCTTGAGGCCCGCGTGCTCGAGCAATCCGATCACCGGAAGAACCAGCCAGACGATGGCGACATAGCGGCTGCTTATGAACGCTTTGCCGAACGCTGCCACGACGGCGAGCGGCCCAAGACCACTCGCAATTCCGGTAGCGAGGCCCGCGACTGTTACTACCAGTAACGGATTCAGCCGCAGGACAAATCCAACGACTACAATGACGACCCCGATCAGGGTGAGCATGGCCCGAAACTTCGGAGCAGCGCGTGTTATCTACAAGAGGCGTCGCCGATTGCCCGGCGACTATCTGCCGAGCCAGTAGTTGACCTTGATCTGGAATACGTTCGTCGGACGATCGCGGAAAATCTGTGAGCGCTGTCTACCGAAATCGAATTCGCCGTTCGTGTCACTACCCGTCCGGTTTTGCGTCCAGACGAAAAACACTGTCGAGCCGGGGCGATATTCCCAACGCAGCACGGCGTTGCCTATCAGAGAGCGGAAGGTGAAATCCGGGTCTCCAAACGTAAACGGTAATGCTGGCCCGGCCGCGCCATCGGGATCGACCGTATAGGTTGCACCACTGGTGGCCGTGGCAGGAGTTCGCACTATCGTGCCGACATCCTGGCCGTAGATCAATTTCCGCGCAGTTCGTGGCGCAGCGAATTCCCGGAATGACGAGTACGCTCCGCTGGCGATGAACGGCTGCGCGAAGAGCTGCAGCGTGAGATCCGGAGTGAACGTCCAGTTCACCCGCGTATCGAGCGACAAGGTGTGCGTTTTGATGAACGCGAAGACGTACCGGTTCCCGTAAAAGGAAGTCGCAGTCGCATCCGCCACCGTTTCCACGTACTGCGCGGGATCCTCATCTGAGATGTAGCTCGGCGACAGGCTGATGAACACGTTCGCCGCTGGCTTGAGCGCCACACCTGGCTGGAGGATCAGCGTATGCGTACCGGATCCGATTCCTCTGGAAACCTGAACCGTGAAATCAAAGACCGCCCGCTGCCTCGCGTCAGTAGAGATCTCCATCTCTCCGAAGTTGTAACCTGTGCGCATCACCACTGGACCACCCCGCGTCAGTCGATCATCCAGCACAGTGGGATGGTGGATGGCGAAGCTCCGCAAATTCCAGTAGTTCAGGAACTGGGCGCCGGCGTATATCTGCGTCTGGAGATCGGTCTTGTCGCCGTCATAGTTGAACTGCTGTTGACCGCCGCCAAGGATCACCGCATTGCGATACCAGCGTCCAGGAGTGCTCCATGACCTACCCACGTTGGCATTCATCCACTTGTAATCCGCGCGACTCAGGAACGACAGATCGTTCACTTCGAAACCGGGACTCCGCCAGTTCTGGGCCGCCTCCCAGAACCAGTTCCCTTGGTCCTTCGCCAGTCGAGTGTAGAAGCCATACCCCTGGAGCGATGTCGCGTTGGGATCGTGCTTCGCGGTGAAGAGCCCGTCGGTAGTGACTCTGCGGTCCGGTCGTTGGAAGTAGTGAGCGCTCGATTGCTCCGTCAGATCGATAGCTGACGGTGTTCCACCGACGTCCGACACGAGTAATGAGCCGATCCAGGAATACTGGCGTTG
>DATARP010000246.1:0-10644 GCA_036264075.1 Gemmatimonadaceae bacterium | reverse complement strand
TGTCAGGCTGTCGTTTACAGAGTCGGGGCGCCCGGATTTGAACCGGGGACCTCCTGCTCCCAAAGCAGGCGCGATACCGGGCTACGCTACGCCCCGAGGTCCGCCCAAGTTACTATATCCGGCCTCGAGCGCGCAACGCATTCAGCAGCGCACGAAATGCGCGACTCCTGTGGCTGTTGCGCGCCGTGTTCTCGATGCTCGACTCTGCGAACGTTCCCCCGAGCTCCGGCGCCTCGAAGTACGGATCGTAGCCGAATCCTCCGCTCCCTCGCGGATTCTGGAGCACCCGACCCTCGATCTCTCCGCGGCGCATTTCCACGCCGAGGTGGTCCGCGAAGGCGGCGACGCTCACGTAGCGGGCAGTGTCGGTGAACCCCTCGATCTGCCGGGCGACGGCCATCCGGGCGACGAGCTTTGCGTTGTTCGCCGCATCGAGCGCCTCACGCTCCAGTCCTTCGCTGCCAGACCATCGCTTGCTGTAGACGCCCGGCTCTCCCCCGAGCGCATCCACGCACATTCCCGAGTCGTCGCCGAACGTCGGCATTCCGCCGGAGATGTCAAAGAAGTAGCGCGCCTTAGCCAGCGCATTCTCCTCGAACGTCTCAAAACGCTCCAGCTGATCCTCTGCCAGCGTTTCGGGAATGCCGAGGCTCGTCACATCGGTGACCTGCAGGCCGAACTCGGCGAAGATCTCGTGCAGCTCGCGAAGCTTGCCGGCGCTGCGTGTCGCGAGAAGAAAGACCTGATCGCTCACTCCGATAGCGCTTTGGTCTGTGCCGCATCGAGCTGCCGAATTCCGGCGATCGCCAGCTCGAGGAGCTGATCGAGCTGCGCACGATCAAACGTCCCATGCTCCCCGGTTCCCTGCACTTCCACGAATTCGCCTTCGCTGCTCATCACGACGTTCATGTCGACTTCCGCGGTGACGTCCTCGTCGTAATCGAGATCCAACCGCGGCTCTCCGCCGATCACGCCGACGCTCACTGCCGCGACGCGTCTCTTGATCGGAGTGCGCGGCAGCTTGCCGGCGGTGACCATCCAGTCGAAGGCGTCGACGATCGCCACGCTCGCGCCGGTGATCGCGGCCGTGCGCGTGCCACCATCCGCAACGAGGACATCACAATCCAGTTTGACGGTGAACTCGCCAAACTTGAAATCGTCGAGCATCGCTCGCACGCTGCGACCGATCAGTCGTTGAATCTCCTGAGTGCGTCCACCGAGCTGAGCGCGCTCTCTCGAAGTGCGCGTCCGCGTCGCGCGCGGCAGCATTGCGTACTCCGCGGTCAGCCAGCCTTCCCCTTTGCCGCGCCGCCACGCCGGGACGCCTTCCTCAACTGATGCCGTGCACAAGACTCGCGTCGCTCCGAACTCGATCAGGCACGAGCCTTCCGCATACGGCGCGATGCCGCGCTCGAAACTGATCGGCCGTAGCTGTGAGGCGGCTCGATCTTTTCGCGGTGGGCTACTTTCTTTCATTGAGCTTTCCTATGATGGTAGTCGTGGACTGACCCGGTGTGAGCGGCACGACCACCACCCGACCACCGCGTTTTTTCACTTCGGATGCGCCGACGATGGTCGCCTCCGTATAATCTCCGCCCTTAACGATCACGTCCGGCTCGAGGAGCTTCACGAGCTCGAGCGGCGTGTCCTCGGTGAAGACTACAACGCGATCTACAGCTTCGAGTGCCGCCAGAACGTAGGCTCGTTCAGCCTCGGTGCGGATTGGCCGATCGGGCCCTTTAAGACGCCGCACGGACGCGTCGCTGTTGATCCCCACGATGAGAGCGTCCGCGGTGTCTCTGGCGGCGACGAGAAGATCAACGTGCCCCGGATGCAGGAGATCGAAGACGCCATTTGTGAACGCCACCCGGTCCTTTCGCCCGGCACGCCACCGTTTCGCCTCCTCCCACGTTGCAACTTTCGTCGCGGGTTCCCGAGCCTTCAGAGTGCGCTCACTGGAGTGAAGCCGACGCCTCGGGATGGAAGTGGATCACCTGCTCCTTCTTCATCGGGAGCTTGATGACCTCGTCGTAGTCGCTCGAGATTGTGATCGATCGTGGCGACCGCGTTATCGTGATTAGCTCGGCTCCTGGGGGAAGCTGAAGGGAGTCGGCGAGCGCTACAAGTCGGCGCGTGATCGCGTCATCCGAAAGCGTGGTGGCAAAATTCGCTTCGGAGGTCATGGCGTCCTTGAACTGGTAGGCGCGGAAATAGACCTGTCCGAAATCGATCGCGAAATACACGCCGACCGCCACGACCAGGAGGGGAAGGAGGCAGCCCAGTCTGCTGGCGCCGCGACGGCTTACCACTGCGACTGTGCTCCCTCGATGACGTCGTTCACTATGCGGTCGATCGCCTGCTTCCTGCCCGCGGGCTCGCCTCGCTCTTCATACTGGCCCTCTGCGAGAAGTCCCTTTCGCTGCCAGAGCGTCTTGCCGGTGACCTGATCGATCATCTCGATGTCTACGACCAGCTGCAATTGTCGGCGCGCAGTCGTTGTCTGCCTGTTGTTGGCGCTGTATGCGATCGGTATGTCTGTCTCGTAGCGCTGGATGGTGCCGCGAACGATTGCGTTGGCCTTTGCTTCGGAGGCGTCGCGAAGCCCGAGCCGGTCATGGATCCGGGTTCTGAGCGCGTCTGTGAGCTCGCGCGGCAGCTCAGATGTGGAGGTCTGGTTGTCGAACGGAACGATGGCGACCGTCCTTATGTGAGAGGGCAGCCCGCCTCCCGTGAAGCCGTACGGGATGCAGGCAGTCAACAACACCAGGACAAGACTATAAGCTCCAAATGGACGCATCGAAAGATCCAGGCTCCTCCCGAATGACGGTGAGCTGTAAGGTTCGCCGGGCGCCTGGCGCATGAAACGTCATCGTTCCATTCGCACCGCGCGTCAGGCTTTCCGTGATTTTGCCATCGGAGATGTGGTCGAGCTCGACCAACGTGTCGCCCTTGAGCGCGACTCTCCATTCTAATGGACGCCCGATATCGGCGCGTGTAAGCTCCCCGTCCACACGGACCACCGTGTCCGGCAGCGGCGGAATCGCCAGACGGCCTAGTGCTGCCCACATAAGGGGCGCCGGCGGTATGTAGCGTCGCGCCAGGTTCGCGTGAGGAGTGCGCAGTGAATCTCCGATCAAGATCGCACCGCCGGCGCCGAGTCCACCGCCAAGGAAGAAATCGAGGCGGGCACTGTCGGGCGAAGCGGTGCGTATGGATCCATCCCCACGCGCGGCAATCTCGCCCTCCTGATAATCCCATCTGAAGACGACATGCCGATGCCCACTCGGCATCTCGATCGACGGCAACCTGCGATCAGGTGCGAGCACTCCTTTGAGCGGAGCCGCGCTGGGCGTGCAGCCCGACACGATCAGGAAAACAATCGCGACTTTTCTCACTGCGGATCGACCTTCGTGATCAAATCTCCCTGCACGATCTTGTCGAGCACGTCGAATCCGCCTACCACGCGTCCGAACACCGTGTAGTGCCCGTCCAGATGCGGCTGTGGAGAATGCGTGATGAAATATTGGCTGCCGCCCGTGTCCGGACCCGAGAGCGCCATCCCGACGGCCCCTCGCTCGTACCGATGACGGTTCATCTCGTCCCGTATGGCGTATCCCGGGCCGCCGTTTCCATCGTCACGAGGATCTCCGTCCTGTGCTACGAAGTTGGGGACGACGCGATGGAAGCGTGTGTTGCGATAGTATCCCGACCGCGCGAGCGAAAGGAAGTTGGAGACGGTGATCGGCGCATCGGCGCCGAAAAGCTCGAGGCGGATGGGCCCACGGACGGTGTTGATGGTGGCGTTGACGGTCTTGCCGTCGTACACCGGGAGTACGACCGCTCGCACGACGCCTTCGTACCAGGCAATCGCTTTCGGTGCGGCAGCCACCGCAGACCATTTCGCCCAGACAGGAAAGTCCTTGCCGGCGGCGCGCTCAAGCGGGTCGCTGGGCACAGGAGCTTGAGCAAGGTGCTGGCGCCACGTCGCGTTGAGCGCTGTGCTGTCTTTTTTCCAGAGCGCGCCAACGTATTGGATTGCCGCGAGTCGCGCGTCGTTTGCCGAATCCCGGCTGGCCAGGCTGTAGCTCGTAAGGACTGGAGACAGATCGGCGGCGGATGGTCTCTCCGCCAACGCTCCAATCACCGTGGCCCTGACGTAAAAGTCCGGATCACGAAGTCCATTGATGAGCAACGCGTGAACAGTGTCTTCAAGCGGCAGTCCAGCGGCGGGCATGAGCGCGGCGTAAGCAGCCTCTCGTACCCGCGCGTCGGCGTCTTGTGTCAACGGCGCGGCCCGCGAGAACGCAAACGACCGGTCGAGAGTGTCACCACCCGCTGATGCCACAGCGGCGCGCAGACGCCAGTCCGGCGCCGAGGCCCATGCGGTGAGCTCGGGCGGCCTGATTCCGGCTCGCGCGGCCGATGCAAGAAGTGATGATCGGTACACGATCGAAGTATCGATGGCCCACAACGCCGGAAAGTCAGTCGTGCTCTTGTCCAGCACCGTGCCCAGGCTCTGCGCGGCCGCAATTCTTACGTTCGGATCCTGATCATGCGCCGCATAGACAAGAGCAGCCTTCGCGGGCGGTCCGTACGTGCCGATGGAGCGAACAGCATTGATGCGAACGTGCGCATCGGCGTCGCCAACGAGTCGGGCGAGAACACCGAAGGCTTTGACGCCAAGCGAATCTCCCGCAGCAGACTTCGCGAGGCCCCGCGCGATCTCAGCTCGCACGAGCTGACTCCCGCTGAGAGAATCCGCGTACGGAGCCCATGGCTGTCTGCGAGCATCGCGCGTCTGAGCTTTCGCTGCGATTGATGGCGAGGCCTCGAGATCGATGAGGTCGCGAACACCCGCCGGAGCCCGAGTTCGTGCGATCGCATAAGCCGCGGCCCAGACTACCGACGGCTGACTCTCCCGCAGATAAGGCTCGAGATCCGTGATTGGAACGGGCCGCAGCTTCGCGGCCGCGAGCAGGAGCTGGATCGCGGTGTCGTCGCCGCGCCTTGTTTTGAGTCCGCCAATGATAGCCGCTCGAGCAGGCGCGCCAATCTCGCCGAGCGCCCAGGCCGATTCGCGCGCGACCTCGTGATTCCCGGCGAGCGCCGCGCTCAAATCGGCAATCGCCGTGGTATCACGAAGAAGTCCCAACGCATAAGCGGCGTTCCCACCGACGGTGACATCGGGATCCTTGAGCAGGCTTCGGAGTCGGGTCGCCCCGGGTTTTCCGATCTCGGCGCCAACCTGCCCGATCGCAAGCGTCGCCGCCGCCCGCAACGGTTGCCAGGTGCTCGACAGCGCGCGCTCGACGAGTGGCATGTCCATTTGCCGCGTGTCCGTCATGGCGAGCAGCCGGGCGTAGAGGTTGACCTCGTCCGCTCCGGCTGAAGACGGGCGTTGCGCGCCGGCTCGCGCGGAGAGCGCGAGCATCAGAACGCCAAAGAGTGCTTTACCTGGAGACGGCATTTGTCAGCAATTTGCGCAGGGAGTCCGGCAACGTCGTCAATCTGGAATCGCGAGTGAGTGAAGCGAGCTTCGTAGATGCCGTCACGAACTTTTCTCCTGTTTCGGCGTTCGTTATCACGTAATCGAATGTCAGCGTGCGCGATCTCACATCGCTGATCGTCGTCGTCACCCGAATCAGATTGTCATATCGCGCGCCAGAATGAAATCGCAGGCTCGCCTCGACCACTGCGAGGGTCACATTCTGCCTCTCCAGCTCGGCGTACGGAGTGCCCAAAGCGCGAATGAACTCGGTTCGGCCGATCTCGCACCAGATCAAGTAGTTCGAGTGATACACCACCTGCATCTGATCGGTTTCGGCGTACCGTACTCTGAATTCTACGGTGTGAGCCGTACCACGATTGGATTCGGAAGTCATGTGCGGGGGAAATTCGAAAATGCCCTTCCAGCACTGCTTTGTAAAGGCTTCGCCGAGACGCTAACTTGTGCCGTGCTCAACGGTCCCTGCTACATCGTATCTGACGCGCACCTCGGTGTCGCAAGCGCGCAGATCGAGCGCTCGTTCGTAGCCTTTCTGCGCGGTCTCGCTGGCGAGGCGCGATCGCTCGTCATCAACGGCGATCTCTTCGATTTCTGGTTCGAGTGGAAGACAGTGATCCCGCGAAAGAGTTTTCGCGCGCTCGCGGCGCTCGCGGAGCTGAAGGATGCCGGCGTCGACATCGTCTGGGTAGCCGGCAACCACGATTGCTGGGGCGGCGAGATCCTTCGAGAAGACGTTGGCATCTCCTATCTCGTCGGGCCGTGGGAAGGAACGATCGCCGGCTGGAAAGTCAGGGTCGAGCACGGCGACGGATTGAGGGACAAGGAAGATCGCGGCTACCGGCTGATTCGCCCAATCATGCGCAATCCGCTCGCGATCAAGGCCTTTCGTCTGGTGCATCCGGACTGGGCGAGCAGCCTCGCGCAGGGCAGCTCCAATGCGAGCAGAACCTATAGAGCGAGGGACGAAGGCCGAGGTCTGCGCAGCTATGCGGCAGCGCAACTGGCCAAGGCGAGAAAGTTCGACGTTCTCGTCTACGGACACTCGCACGTGCCCGCGCTGGAAAAAATGGAGGGTGGCGGCGTGTTCGCGAATGCCGGTTCGTGGCTCGACGCGCCCACGTTCCTCAGAGTGACCGACGAAGCGATCGAGCTGATCGAGTGGGACGGATCATCCCAGGGTAAGTGTCTCAACTCGGTCAATCGGTGACCCCAGGAATCGCTGGCCGAGACTGAGGAATGTGTCCGGCGCATCGGAGGAGATGAACCGATAGCGCGCCTGATTCGGCTCTGTGTTCTCGAGATCCTGCTGGCGCAATAGTTCACCAGCTTCCTTTGCCGTTTCGTGGGCGCTGTCGATCAGCCTCACTTCCCTCCCCACCACGTTCCCAATGACCGTCTTCATCAGGGGATAGTGCGTGCAGCCAAGGACGAGCGTATCGATCTGGGCGGATACAAGCGGGGCGAGATAGTTTCGCGCGATGGCGCGAGTCGGCTCGGTGTCGACCCATCCCTCTTCCACCAGCGGCACAAAGAGAGCGCACGCCTGCGCCGTAACCTCCGCGTCGGGCAGAATCTTCTTGATCTCTTTCTCGTACGCGCGCGACTTGATGGTGCCGGCGGTGCCGATCACTCCGACGTGCCTGGTTTTCGTTGCGGCTGCCGCTGCACGCGCGCCGGGCTCGATCACGCCCAGCATCGGGAGATCGTACTCACGCTGCAGCGCGGGGAGGGCGTGCGCAGTCGCGGTGTTGCATGCGATGACGAGCGCCTTGATGCCTTCACCACGGAGGTACGCCGTGATCTCACGGCTATACCGAAGCACCGTATCCGGACTCTTCGGCCCGTAGGGCACGCGTGCCGTATCGCCGAAATAGATGATGCTCTCGTTGGGGAGCTGGCTCATGATCTCGCGGACGACCGTGAGACCGCCCATGCCGGAATCGAAGACGCCTATCGGCGCGCCATTGCTCACCTGAGGCGGAGGCTCGCGTACACCGTTACCGATCGCGCGCTCGATACCGCTCCGATGTTCGCATTGAAGTCCCAGAGGTTTGCAGCGACGTAGGCGTCCGCGCCGGAGAAGAGGTGATTGAAGATGATCGCGGCAATCCAGTCCTCGTAATGCGTTCTGCGCGCCTTGATGCGGTCAGGCGTATAGCGGCTGGCGATCCACGTGTCCGGAACAGGCAATCCCGTTTTCGGATCTTTGATCGCCAGTCCGGTGTTGGGATCGATCTTGTACGTCGCCACTACGCTGTCGTGGGCCAGCGCTCTCGCCTCCGCAAGGTCGAGCGCGGATTTGCGAGCCATGCCTATCGACCCGACTTCGATGATCGTGAACAGCATCGCCGCGCGGTCACGACCAAAAACCGTCTGGGCGTATCCCGGTAACAGGAGGGACGTAAGGAAGGCGCGGCGCGGAGTCATCGGCGGATGCGGCGTGGTGTCGGGGCGCTGCGCCTGCTGCGATTGCGTCGTCGGAGTGGTGATGCCCACGCGCCCGCTGTCTCTCTGCTGCGCGAGGGCCGCATTCGGCACGACCGAGACCGCGCACGACAGTGCGATCGCGAGCGAAGTGGCGGGAGAGTGTGGGAATCGAACCCACCCGACCCTACTGAGTAGAGTCGCAATGATTTTGAAGATCACGGAAGCCACCAGGCCCCATCCACCCCCATTCGTTTCATTCAACCTCGATCGCAACGTCTCCCCGGTCGATGACTTCGCCAATGAGCGTTGCTCCGGCGACGCGTGAAAGATAGTCAGCAGCGCGGTCACGATTCACGCAAACCAGCAAGCCGCCGGAGGTTTGGGGATCGTAAAGAATTGCGCGGTCCTCGTCGGTTCCCTTCTTCCAGCGCAGCAGATCGCGCAGATACTCGGCGTTTCTCTTGCCGCCATCGGTGACGCACCCGGCGCGCACTGACTCCCGGACCTGGGAGAAAACCGGGATGGCGTCCAGATGCACGCGAAGCGTGACGTTGCTCGCGCGCGCGATATGCGACATGTGGCCGAGCAATCCGAAACCGGTCACGTCCGTGGCGCAGCGAGAGCCCACCGCCAGCGCTGCCCGGCTCGCCAACCCGTTGAGGGTCTTCATCGATTCGAGCATCGGCGCCTGCTGTTCGCGCGTCAGCTTGCCGCGCTTCGCCGCCGTTGCAAGAATGCCGTTCCCGATTGGTTTCGTAAGAATCAGCTGCTCACCGGTCTTTGCGCCGGCGTTTGTCAGGAGAAAATCCGGATGCGCGCGCCCCGTGACGGCGAGGCCGTACTTGAGCTCTGTGTCGATCACGGTGTGCCCGCCCACTATCAGTGCTCCAGCCTCGTGCACCTTGTCCTGTCCGCCGGCGAGGATCCGTGTGAGCACGTCGAGAGGAAGGTCTTTCGTCGGGAACGCAACGATGTTCAACGCCGTGAGCGGTTGGCCGCCCATCGCGTAGACGTCGGAGAGCGCGTTGGCAGCAGCGATTTGACCGAAGTCGTAGGGATCGTCGACGATCGGCGCGAAAAAGTCCACCGTCTGGACGAGAGCGAGATCGTCGGACACGCGAAAGACCCCCGCGTCGTCGAAGGTCTCGCGACCAACCATCAAACGTGGATCTGACTTGAGCGGAAGCGCGGCCAGCGCGCGGGACAGGTCACCCGGACCCATTTTTGACGCTCAACCAGCGCAGCTCGCGAACTCCGTCAGGCGAAAGAGCTCTTCGCGCGTTCGAGACGTGCTCATTCGCTGCGAAGCTACTTCGAGGGAACCACGGCGATCGCGTCGATCTCCACCAGGGCGCCGCGCGGCAATCCGGGGACCTGGACCGTCGACCTGGCTGGCCGCGACTTTCCAAGCCACCTGGCGTAGATCTCGTTTACGGTCGGAAAGTGAGAGAGATCGTGCAGGTAGACGGTCGTCTTCACGACGTCGTCCCACGACGCGCCCGCCGCCCGCAGAACTTCTTGCAGATTCTGCATCACCCGCTCAGTCTGATCCACGATCCCGCCCTCGACGATCTTCCCGGAGACGGGATCGAGTGGGATCTGACCAGCCGTAAACAATAAGCCGTTCGTCACGATTCCCTGCGAGTAAGGGCCAATCGCTGCGGGCGCCTTCTCCGTGGTTATCTGCTTCAATGCCATTAATGAGCTCCGTTGGGTGACGCGAGAACGGGAAGAATGCGGGTGAAGCGCGAATGTTAGTCGCTATGCCGATGGAAAGGCCAGACCGAACAGGCGCCTGGTGTTGGCAGCAGTCGCAGTGCCGAGCTCCCGCGAATCGTCGCCGCGAGCGCCGGCGACCTTGCTGAGAGTGTGCGCGACCCACGCGGGCTCATTTCGCTTCCCGCGAAACGGCACCGGCGCGAGATATGGAGAATCCGACTCGACCAGCAGGCGGTCGCGCGGCACCATCCTGATCAGATCGTCGTCCGCCCACTTCTTGAACGTCACGATGCCGCTGAAAGAGATGTACCATCCGGCCGCGATTGCAGACTCTGCGAGCGATCGCGTGCCGGTGTAGCAGTGCAACACGCCGATGACTCCAGCTGTGCGCGCCTCGCCGATTGCGGCCCGCGTGTCGTCCTCGGCGTCGCGCGTATGGACGATCACGGGACGGTTCGTCTCCTGAGCCAGCGCGATCTGCGCCGAAAAGGCAGCGCGCTGCAGATCGCGGGGAGAGTTGTCGTAGTGGTAGTCGAGACCACACTCACCCACCGCGACTGCGCCGCTGAGAAGGAAGCCGCGCAGCTTGGGGATATCGCGGCGGGCGTCGAACGTTGCAGCGTCGTGCGGATGAACGCCCGCGGTCGCGAAAACGAACCCCGGATTCTTTGCGGCGTACTCAGCCGCCATGGCGGCTGCATCGACGGACTCGCCGATGCAGACGATCGCCGCCGCGCCCGCATCGCGGGCGCGGGAGATTACCGCGTCGCGGTCGCCGGCGAACGCTGCGTCCGCGAGGTGGGCGTGGCTGTCGATGAAGCTTGTCGCGCGCCCGTCTTGCGAGGCCATTTGCGTTCGATCCAAAGGAGAACCGGAGCTGCTACGTAAATCGAGCTGAAGGTACCGGTCACGATTCCGAAGGCCATGACCCAGGCGAATGGACGAATCACTTCACCCGCGAATATGAGCAGGGCCAGCGTCGCTGCAAACGC
>DATARP010000236.1:0-19652 GCA_036264075.1 Gemmatimonadaceae bacterium | reverse complement strand
GCACTAGGCTTGTGGTTCGGCATATAGTCAACGACACCGTCGATACGAAGCGCGGTGCGGTTCGCTACGCCGAGACGAAGGCCTGCGAGACCACTTGCGCCGAAGTTGTAGGTGTAGGAGTCATTTGCCGCGGTACCACCCTTGAACTTGTAGCTCGTACGAACGCCACCGGCGCCGATGATGAACTGGCTCTGACGGCCACCGATGAAGTTTCCGATCGGGAAGTTGTAGTTCAAGCGAGTAGCGAAAGCGTGCGCGTTGACATCAGTCGGCTGAGCCACGGAGCAGCATGGCACAGCGCGATTGGTCTGGGGCGAATAGTAGCCATCGCCTTCGATTTCCCATTTGGGATCGCTGAGGAACACGCCAAGCCGGCCGCCGTAACCAATTCCGTTCTTCGGAATTGCCCCGGGACGCCCTGCGTTGTCGTCAAAATGGCTCCACTGAACGAAGCCACCGAGCTCGACGGTTCCCGGAAGCGGTGCCGTAAGATCATCCCACCATACGTAAGGCGCCCACATCACCGGGTTACCGGTCGCGCCGCCGCCAAAAAGGTCGCGGAGGTCGGGCGAAAGCTGGAGACCGGCCTGAGCGCCGAAATCGAGCTTGCTGCCATTTGACGGCAGGTAGTTCACGAGTCCGTCAACACGAAGTGCGACGCCGCCGAAGCCGAGGTTGAAGCCGGCCAGGCCGTTCGCTCCAAACTGATACGTGCCGCCGCCATTGTCAGTGTCGCCGCGGAAATTCTCAAGAGCTCCGCCGGCACCGATGTGGAAGGACGGGAGATTTCCCAATGGGAAGCTATAGACGAGACGGGCGGTGAAAGCGCTCGCCTTGACTTTGGCGCCGACGCCGTTGTTAAAAGACCCGTTGAAGCGGCTCCCAGCCTTTGACTGCGCCGGAGTGTACCAGCCGTCGGCTTCAACGTTCCAGTTGGGAGCGATGAAAGCACCCACGCGTCCACCGTAACCCCACGAATGTCCGAAACTCGTGTCCAGGTTCCATTTGCTATCGAAATGCGTCCACGTGCCGAAGCCTCCTACCAGCAACGTACCTGGCGACTGTGCCGCCGCCGTTCCGCCGAGGAGTAAGGCCGTCATGGCGCAGACGGTCCAACTTCTTCTCAACATGATTGTTTCCTCTCAAAGGGTGGAGATACAATGCAGCGGGTACCGCGGTCGCGCGTGAGCCGTGAGGCAGGATGCATGCCCAGTGAGCGCTTTCGCACTCTCCAGACGACCAGCCTCACAACCGCTCAAACCTAGCAAATCTTTGCGGAGGCGCTAGTGATACACACCCGAAAACAGCGCAACCAAACATTCGTCACGCTCCGTTGACTTACACTCTGCGATAACCGTTCTCGTCGTGGCAATCGGCTTGCAAGTGCCACGCCAGTCATGAGCAACGGCAAGAAGATGCACGACTTTACAATGAAATACAACGCATCGGACGGGAAATACCCCGGTCGCGGTGCGGAATCTTCGCGATTGATGCTCCGCCGCCGGCCATCAGACCCCCCGATCCGCTTCTGTTAGGACACGACGCGCCGCCACCACGACCCGCGCCGGCGCGCCAGAACTTTTTCACTCGCGGCTTTCCACGCGCGCTGCATCGCCGGTCCATCGGCGAATCGATCCTCGGGATTCGGCGCAAAGGCCGTCTTGAACCAATTGGAGACAACGGCCGGAAAGGGTCCAAGATCCGCGCGTTCTCCCAGCTGCCGGGCCAGAATTTCCTTGGCATCGCCATCGCCGAACGGCGCGTCACCCGTCATTACGAAATACACGATGGCGGCCATCGCGAAATAGTCGGCCACCGGGCCCTGGGGCTCACCGAGTAGCTGCTCGGGCGCAGCGAACGCCGGCGTTCCGGTCGTCCCGGCAATGTCCTCCCCCGTCACGTTCGCGATACCGAAATCGGTGATTCTCCATCTGTGGTTGCGATCGATGAGGATGTTCTCGGGCTTCAGATCGCGGTGCAGGATGCCGTTGGCGTGGGCGACGATGAGCCCATCCATCACCTGGTCCACCTGCGTGGCGATCTCACCAAGCTGTCGTGGACCCGATCTCTGAACGAGACTTGCCACGCTGCCCTCCTCGGCCAGCTCCATCGTATACCACGACAGATCGCCGCTGGAATCCCAATCATAGATTGGGACGATGGCGGGGTGGGCGAGCTGGGCCGCGAGCTTCGCTTCACGCCAGAAAGCGCGCACCGCCTTGCCATCCCGCGCGATCGCGGGGTGCAGCGCCTTGAGCGCCACCTCGCGTTCCAGCGACAGGTCCCTGGCCCTCCACACCGTACCGAACGCTCCGCTTCCGAGCTTCGACAGAATCTCATAGTCATCGCCAACCGCCCACCGCATCCTCGTCTCGGCGGACTCGTTGACAGCCTTGTCGGGCTCGCCGCGCACCATGACCACCGTGCGCGCCGGGTCGCCGTGCTCCACGGAGCGGAGGAGAACCGCCAGTGAAGGAAAGCGATCCGCCGGGTTGGCAGAAAGCGCACGATCCAGCGCCGACGCCAGGGCTTCCGGTGTCTCGGGTCTGACCAGCTTGATGGGAGGAACCCCCCGCGCCGGGGGAGCCTCACCAGTGAGAGCGGTGAAACACGTCGCCCCCAGCTGCCATTGATCGCTAGCTGGCGTCGGCAGCCACTCGCTCCCATCCCATTCCGGGGGCGTCGGAAGCGACTCGACCTGTGCGGCACGTGTCTCGAGCGATCGAAGGTCGAGCGGGCCATGGCCCGGCCTCACTCCCGGCGGAAGCGTCTCACGCGGAACCGCCCACTGCCATTCGAGCATCCACAAACGTCCAGTCGGAGTCGTCCACAGGGCGTCGCCATTGAGTCCGCCGTGGGCTATGCCGGTCTCGTGCAGATATGCGAGCGTCGAACACGCGCCCCGCAGCAGCTGAAACACATAGGGAATGTCGGCGAGTCCAAGTCTGGCCAGGCGCGCTCGGACGGTTTCTCCCGTTATCCAGCGACGCAGGTAACCGGGGCCGCGCCGGACATCTGTGTAGGCCGTCCAATAGTGGTACGTCGTAGGAATCGACGGATGACTGCGATGCCCCAGCTGCCTCGCTTCCTCGAACAGCCACGCGCTGTGAGCGGGGTCGGGCGCAGTCACGAGCGAAAGCGAGCGGCCGAGCGCATCCACGACTTCCTGGTAGTGCCGATAGTCGCCAACCATTCCACCGGGCCCCCATGACCAGTCGGGCGGGAGCTGCCATTCGGCAATATGCGGCGGCAGGATTTTCGTCGCGCGCGGCGTCAGCACGCCACGGTTTGCTGGCGTCACGGCTCCGCCCTGGCTAACACGATCAGCACCCTCGTCCCCCTTCCCTCTTCGCTGGTGATCCCGATCTCTCCTCCCCACGCTTCGATGAGTCGTCTGCTCACGGCGAGCCCGAGCCCACTTCCAGTGGTACGCGTCGAGAAATGTGGCTCGAAGATGCGTGGCAGCACACCGGGGGGGATACCCGCACCATCATCCACCGTTTCGATCAGCACTCGGTGGTCCTCTTCCCGAAGAACTACATCGACGCGTCGGGCGCCCGCCAGACGCCCGTTCTCGAAAATGTTGAGCAGCACATCTCTCATCTCGTCCTTTTGTCCCATCGCCCAGATCGGCCGGTCGGCGCCGCGCACCTGCCACTTGACGACGCGATCGCCCATTTGCTCGAGAGCAATCACGTCCTTTACAACCGCTGCTACATCGACGGGCACAGCAGGCGGCAAATCCGCCGGAGCACTCCCGTACCTGCTGAACGAGCGCGCGATCTCATCCAGCCGGTCAATCTCCGCCAGGATTCGCCGGACGTTGTCGTTGAGGACGGTATCGAAATCGACTCGCGGATCGCTGCGGGCTCGCCGCAGATGCTGCACGCCCAATCTGATCGGCGTGAGCGGATTCTTGATCTCGTGAGCGACCTGCCGCGCCATCTCACCCCACGCCAGGACGCGCTCCGCGCGCGCAACCTCGATTCTGCTCAGCTCGAGATCCCGCGCCAGCCGCTTCGCTGCGATGCCGCTCAGCCAGAGTGCCGCGAGCGCTCCGACCGCTGTCGCAAAAAGCACCAGCATTCCGAGATCGCGGCGGCGCCTGTCCAGCACGAGGTCATCGCTGCGCGCCGGCGCTGCAAGCACGAAACGCTCCTGACCCGGGCCGAGCGTGGCGCTGTACCCGAACAGCACCTTTGCAGGCCCAAGCTTCTCTTCCCAAACCGCGGTCAGCTCACCGGCGCTCGCTAGCCGAAGCTGCACCGCCGGGGGCAGCGGACGTCCAGCGGGCGCGATGGCATCCAGAAGACTGTCGCTTGTCCGCGCGAGAAATCCGTTGGAATAGAGAAATAGCGGCGTCTCGAAGCGCCGTTCCGCGGCCGGCAGCTGATCGTACTCGTTGGCCGCGGTCACTGCGTGCAGCGTCTCCTGGACGAGTACCTCCTTCGTCTGCAGATCGTCACCGCGCAATCGCTGGTAGGACCAGACCGCAAACGCTACCGCGGGCACGACGAAGAATGCAAAAAGCGCGAGAGTGAGCCGTGCATGGTATGTGTATATCCAGTGTCCCGCGCGCACGCGCAGCCACCGCACGAACCCTTTCTCAGCGAGCGCGCCGAGCAACCAGAAGCCGCCCGCCACGAGCAGATCGAGCAGCAGCACGAGCAGTCCCCGCTCACCTCGCGCCCACACCGAGCGCAGATCGATTTCGATGTGCGCCCGCTTGGTGCCCTCCGATGTGGCGATGAGGCGATCGCCGTGAAGCTCGTCGCCCATCCGATGCCAGCTGACTCTTGTCGTATCGGTGGCCACCGCCGGGGAGATGTCGGTGAGCGCGATTAAATACGGGGGATCACCGCCCGATTGCGAAGTCATCCCCAGTAGTGCGGCATACGGATTGGCGGCGAGCAGCCTGGTGCGTGGAAACACGAGCACCGAGGTGACTCCACCCGACGGATGCCTGACGGCGGAAAGAATCTGTACGCCGGTGGGTCCGAGTACGCTGCGCGTCACCGTCTGATTCGTCGAGATCGCTTCGCGAACCGTCTTCAGTATTACGTCGGAATCCGCCTGCGCCTCGGTGACGGCGAACTCCGCAATCTGTTTCGCGCTGTCGTCCCATGCTCCGATCGTCGCCGGATATTCGGCGGCCGCGAGGTCGGAAGCCGCGTACGCCTCGAGCAGCGCCGCACGGGTCTTCGGCGGTGGCGACAGCGCGAGATCCGTCGCAAACCGTCGCGCCAGGAGAACTACATAGTCGTCGACGTGTCCGAGCGCCGCGACGTCTTCCTCGGCCAGCTGGATGCGCTGCCGCAGCGTCGTCGACCACAATCCCGCGAGCGCAACGATCGCGGATATCGAAGCGATTGCCACGCTCGCACGGAACGAAACGCTGCCGTCCTTGCCGAACGCCATGCGAAGCACCCAATACGCGACCAGCAGAACGGCAAAAAGAAAAACGAACAGCGGCAGCTCCCAGGAAAGCCAGAGCCCCGGTGTCGATCCCCAAGGCGGCTGACCGATGCCTCGAACGATATTGGAGGCGAATGGAATCCCGATGCCAAGTGCGACCACCGCTCCGATGGCAGCCCAGCCGCGCGGCCAGCGTGCGCTCGGGTGAGCGCGAATCACGGCGTATACACCCATGAGTATGAGCGCGGAGCTGATGGAAAGCGCTGCCGCGTTCGCCGTCAGCGGACCGGCGAGCTTCGAGAAGTAGTAAGCGGGATCGAAGACTCGCGACGTGTTCGAGAAAGAGTTCCAGGGCACGAGCGCGGTCAAACCCAGTGCGACGACGAGCGCGAAAAGCCGATCGGCGAGCGAGCGGCGATTGCGCCACGCGAAGCCGAGGAATGCGAGAGCCAGTAGCACCAGAGCGATGGTGCCTCTGGCGCGAAGTCTTGCCGCGCTGCGAAATCGCACCTCGCCCGGATCGGCCAGTCGCGGGAGCGCGCGAAGAACCGGCTGGCCCCGATACGACAGCACGACCGGGCCTCCGCGACCGTCCCGCGGTGGTGCGAACTCGTATGACGCGACGCCTTGAACCGGAGCGACGCGTGAGTCGAGTGACTCCGTGAGGCGGTCCGCCGGAGGAACGGCGTGAAGAACTGCCGACGCCACGGCGCGCCGGTCGCCGCGAATCTTGACCACGTTCAGCGTGACGTAAAATGGACTGAACGTCGCGCTGACCGGATTCATGACCGAGTCAGGGTCGACTCTAATCTTGCCTGCCCACGCGAAGGGGCGGCCGTGGTCGAAAACGACCACAGATTCGCCATCCCTCTGCGGAGCCCGTCTGGCGAGAAAGGAAAAAGCGCCCGCCGCGTCGGCGGGCGCATCGAGCGCTCCGGTCGCGCGATCGTCGAGACGCTGGAGCGTCTCCGATAGCGAGCGCTCAAGCGCGCGGACGGCGCCTTCCGCAGCCGCGGCGCGGTCAGTCTCGTTCCTTGCCGGGCTCCCCGGGGTTCGCGGGATTGCTGGAGCTCTGACCCAAATCGCGACGAGAAAGAGGGGGATCGCCGACAACGCGAGGATTGCGCGTCGCCGCAGGCTCCCGCTTCTTACATTCAGACTACCGACTGACGCGATGACTCTTCCCTCCCCCCTTCCGGTTTCCGGCCCATTGCGGGTCAAGGAGCTCAACCCCGCTCAGGTCACTGCCGTGCTCGGCAACGATCCGCGGCTCATAATACCCATCGGCACGTGCGAGCAGCACGGACCTCATCTTCCGCTCGGCTGCGATACCATCATCGTCGAGCACATGGCCGATGACCTGTCAGCGGAATATGGCGTGTTGAGGGCGCCGACGGTGGAGTACGGCGTAAACGTGGACACGGAGAGGGGGTTCACGGGAAACGCATCGCTCAGAAAGAAGACCTTGCATCGAATGCTCAACGACCTCATCGACTCCTGGGAAGCAACGGGCGTTCGCGAATTCATCCTGCTCACCGCGCACGGCCACGATCCGCATCAGGAAGCGCTCGCAACCGTCACGACAACCGCGGCGCGCGTGCGGGTGGTGGACATTTTCGGAGTGAATCTTTCGGATCTCCTTGAAGGCCAGCGGGAGGCGATGCACGGGGATGAGGTGGACACGTCGATCATGCTCTTTCTGGCGCCGGATCTCGTTAACCTCGACCTGGCGCAGGACTATATGATGTCTCGGGAGCAGCTGCGACGTTACCGACGGGGATGGCTCACGGTGCCGAGCGGGAGCGCCGGCTCGATCGGACGTCCGTCCCTCGCCGCCGCGGAAAAAGGCAAGCTTCTTTACGAGCGCATCTTCGCCAGGATCAGCGACCGCATTTTCCTGGCGCCGGCGCCGGCCGAATAGGGAACGGCCAAGCTCATCGCCCGCGGTTGGGACGTTCGAGATCGGTCGACTGTTCATCAACTCGGTTTCAGAAAAACTCGATGTTTTCGGCTCTGAAACTCTGTTGTATAGTTGGCCGTACTCTTCAGAAACCACATCTCCAAACCAACTATGCGACACATGCTCCTCCTGGGTCTGGTTGCCGTCAGCACGCAAGCATCCGCCCAGCTCGTTCCACGTGACTCGGCGCCTGCGACGACGCTGACCATCGAGCAGGCAATCGAGCTCGCCCGGCGCAACAACCCGATTCTTCAGCAGACGCTGAACACTCGCATCGGAGCGCGCGCGGCTGTCCGCAGCGCTTACGGTGCATTGCTGCCAAGCGCCGACGCGTCTTTCAGCGCGCAAAGGCAACAAGGCGGGCAGCAGATCTTCAGTGGCACCAGTCTCGGCGCGCGCTCAGACGTCAACCAGTCCAACTATCAGATCGGTTTCGGCTACAGGCTCAACAGCGCGACCTTGATCACGCCCAGCCTCCAGCGAGCGAACCGAAATGCAGTCGAAGCCGACATAAGCGGTGCGACGGAAAACCTGCGCAGCAATGTGTCGCAGCAGTATTTGTTGACGCTCCAGACTGCGGCTGGCGCTGATCTTCAGGACTCGCTGGTAGTGGCAGCCCAGCAGGAGCTGATCCTGGCTCAGGCAAGAGAGATCGTGGGCTCGGGCACCCAGCTCGATGTCAACCGCGCTGAGGTCGCGCTCGGACTGCAGAAAGTCACGGCCTTGAAGGCGAGAAATCAAGTCGAGATCGAGAAGCTCAAACTGTTTCAGCTCATGGGCGTCAGCCAGCCAGCGAATGTGAAGCTGGTGAGTGAATTCCCAGTCACTCCACTCAATCTGAATCTTCAGGAACTGCTCGCGTCGGCCCACGATCAGAATCCAGGCGTCGTCGCGCTGCGCTCGCGCGAGCGCGTAGCCGATCTGAACGTCCGACGTGAGAAAGGCGAATATTCGCCCACTCTCTCATTGTCGACGGGGATCGGCGGCTACACTTACGGATACACGAACTCGAGCTTCCCCGTGTCGCAGGCGCAAGCACAGCTCGAGGCTTCCCGGGCAGACTGCATCCGGACCGAGGAGGTTCGTGCAGCGCTCAACCTCTCAAATCAACTGGCGGCGTGCAACGCGATGGCATTCACCGACGCGCAGGCGCAGGCTATTCGCAGCAACAATTCCAAGTTCCCCTTCGACTTTACGAAGTCTCCACGCTCATTCACCGCGACGCTGTCGTTGCCGCTGTTCGACGGCTTTGCGCGCGAGCAACGCGTGCAGGAGGCGATGGCAAGCCGCTCCGACGCGCGTTACAACGTCAGATCAAAGGAGCTGGCACTCACCGCCGACGTTACGGCGGCCTATCTGGTGGTGACCACGGCGGAGCAGACCGTGGCGCTCCAGGAACAGAACGCCGCTAAGGCGAGGCAGGAGTTGAAGCTGGTGCAGGACCGGTACAAGATCGGCGCGACGACGTTCGTCGACCTTGCCGAGGCACGCGCGACTTACGAGCGCGCCGAAAGCGACAGAATCAATTCAGTTTACGACTATCACAAGGCCTTCGCCGTTCTCGAGAGCGCCGTCGGTCATCCCCTTCGTTAATCGGATCGACAAATGAAGAAACGCACCAAATGGTCAGTTGCCGGCGTGATCGCTCTCGCGATCGTGATCATCGGCGTCACCAGCGCCATGAAGGGCCGGAACAAAGCGACCGAGGTCCGAATGGAGAAGGTCCAGAGGCGTGATCTCGTTGCCTCGGTGACCGCCAGCGGACAAGTACAGCCGCATACTAAAGTCGACGTCAGCGCGGACATCAGCGGTCGCATCGTGCGGCTCGCCATCAAGGAAGGCCAGATGGTCACCAAAGGCCAGTTCCTTCTCGAGATCGATCCTTCGCAGTACCGGGCGAACGTCGAGAGAGCAATGGCCGCCGTCGCATCAGCGAGATCGCAGGCTGCGCAGGCCAAGCCTGCACTCTCGCAGGCGCAGCGCAACTACGACCGTCTGATGGCCCTCAAGAAGGCAAACCCAACTTTGGTTTCCGACGAACAGGTTGAGCAGCTGCGTACGCAGGTTGAGGTTGCCCAGGCACAGCTCGAAGCCGCGAACCACGCGATCGACCAGGCCACAGCCTCTTATCGTGACGCGCAGTCGAGCCTCAACAAGACCACGATCCTGGCGCCGATGAGCGGTCGCGTGACGCGTCTGAGCGTCGAGGAAGGCGAGACCGCGATCCAGGGCACCTTCAACAAGGACGCAGCAACAATGCTGACGATCAGCGACATGAGCGTTCTCGAGACCAAGGTGAAGGTTGACGAGACCGACGTATCGCGGATCAAGGTCGGCGATTCAACGGTCGTCCAGCTCGACGCATTCCCCGACACGACTTTCGTCGGTCGCGTCTCGGAGATCTCCAACAGCTCCGTGAAGGGTGCGAGCACCGGCGGCACCGGAGGCTCGACCGATCAGGCGATCGACTACGAAGTGACGGTCCAGCTGATAAACGCTCCGCCCGAGACGCGTCCCGATTTCTCTTCGACCGCCAAGATCATCACGTCCACCAGAAACAACGTCCTGGCGATTCCGATCATCGCGCTGACTGTCCGTGAGGACAGCGTCAAGCCGGATACGTCGCTGACACTGGCGAAGAAGGCACCGACGAAACAGGTCGGGAAGCGTGATGTCGAAGGCGTGTTCGTCGTCGGCGCCAACAACAAAGTCACCTTCCGCCCCGTAAAGGTTGGTATCGCGGGTGAGAAGTATTTCGAAGTCGTCTCGGGCCTGAAGGAAGGCGAGAACATCGTCGGTGGCACGTATCAGGCAATCCGTGAGCTCAAGGATGGCGCAACGGTGCGAGCACAGAAGGACCAACCGAAAAAGCCCGGCGAGCCGGCGAAGACCTAATGCAGACAACCGATGAAATTCCGCTCAGCACGACCGCTGAGCGGCAGGCAGTCACGACCGTAGTCGGCGCTGCCCCCGAAAAAGACTGGGTCATCGTCACGCGCGGCTTGAAGCGTGACTACGACATGGGTGGCGAAATCGTCCACGCCCTGCGTGGCGTAGACATCGCGATTCGCCGCAACGAATACGTGGCGATCATGGGACCGTCCGGATCGGGCAAGTCGACGCTGATGAACCTCATCGGCTGCCTCGACACGCCGAACGGCGGCGAGTACTGGCTCAATGGCGAGCTCGTATCCGACAAGGACGAGGACGAGCTCGCGCGCGTCAGGAATCGCGAGATAGGCTTCGTCTTTCAGACGTTCAATCTCCTTCCCCGTGCGACGGCGCTGCACAACGTGGAGCTGCCGCTCGTTTACGCCGGCGTTGGATCCGATGAGCGGAAAAAGCGCGCGACTGAAGCGCTCGAGCGCGTTCAGCTCGGCGACAGAATTCATCACAGGCCAAACGAGCTCTCCGGTGGCCAGCGGCAGCGCGTCGCGATTGCCAGAGCGCTGGTGAATCAGCCGTCGATTCTGCTCGCGGACGAGCCGACGGGAAACCTCGACTCGACGACGTCGGAAGAGATCATGCGCGTCTTCGAGGGCCTGGCCGAGCAGGGGCAGACGGTGATCATGGTCACCCACGAGCCCGACATCGCCGCCCACGCGCGACGCATCATCGTGCTCCGCGACGGGAAGATCGCCAGCGACGACAAGCGCGACACGTTCATCAAGGCCGCCGGTATCGCCCCGCCCGACCTCACCGCCATGCGGAAGGGGTAGCAGTTGCCTTTCATAGAGGCAGTGTGGCTCGCTCTGGCGCAGATCCGCGTGCAGAAGCTGAAAAGCTTTTTCACGCTGCTCGGCGTCTGCATCGGAGTGATGTTCCTGATCGCAGTCATCTCCATCGTGCAGGGCATGAGCAGTTACATGGAGAACGACTTCGCGGCGAAGATGCTGGGTGTGAACACGTTCACCCTCCGGCGCTTCCCGTGGTTCGGTGACGGTGCCAGCTCAGAAGAAGAGTGGCGCACGTGGCTTCGCCGCCCGCGCATCTACCACACCGACCTCGCTCTGGTAAGCAGCGTACTGCCGCCCGGATCCAGGGTTGCCGTGGAGAGCCAGGAGTTTCTCCAGGCGCAGTCACAGTGGGCGCGCCCCAAGCAGGTCGAGGCGCACGCGATCGACGGCGACTACTTCACCATCAAGAAGTACGACGTCCGCGTCGGACGGGCTTTCACGTCGCAGGAGTCCACACTTGGCGCGCCCGTCGTCGTAATCGGCGACGAGGTTGCCAAGTATTTCTTCCCCGATCTCGATCCCCTGGGCCGCCAGCTCCGCATCAAGGGCATGCCCTACACGGTGATCGGAGTGTTGGAGAAGCAAGGTTCGGTGTTCGGACTCTCGCTCGACCGCGTAGCCATAGCGCCGTACAACTCGCCCCTGCACCACTTCACCAACCCGCGCGGGGACGTCGACGGAATCATGGTGCAGGCTCCGACCCCGCTCGCGATGGGAGAGGCGATGGAGTCGGTGCGCGAAGTGATGCGCGGGCGCCGCAAGCTCCACCCCGGCGATCCCGACAATTTCTTCATGGAGACGTCGGCTAGCGCGCTCGCTTTCATGGACAAGCTGAAGACGATCATGACGATGGCGGGGACGGCTTTCCCAGCGATCGGGCTCATCGTCGGCGGAATGGTGATCATGAACATCATGCTCGTCGCTGTGGCCGAGCGCACTCGTGAGATCGGCATCAGGAAATCGCTCGGTGCGCGGCGTCGCGACATCATGCGCCAGTTCCTTGTCGAGGCAGCGACGCTCAGCACGCTGGGCGCAGTAATCGGAATTCTCCTCGGCATCACGATCGCTAAGGTCGTGGAGTGGAAGACGCCATTGCCCGCGGCGATCGCGCCGTGGTCGATTGTCATGGCCACGCTGCTGGGAACGGTGGTGGGCATCGTCTCCGGCGTCTACCCCGCACGACGCGCCGCGTCGCTCGACCCGATCGAAGCCCTGAGAAAAGAGTAGCGATGCGGATCGCCCAAAGGGTCTTCAACGCGTTCGAAGGCGTTGGAATGGCGCTCGACGCCATCCGGTCGAACAAGGTACGGGCGGCGCTGACAATCATGGGCGTTGCGATCGGCGTGTTCGTCGTCGTTGCGATGTCGTCCGTCGTGCGCGGAATCAACGAGAGCTTCGCGAAGGATCTGGAGGCCGCCGGCCCGACTTCCTTCTACATCTATCGCCGGCCGATCAGCGGCTTTCAGGCGTGCGATGGATCGGACGAGACGTGTCCCGAGCGCCGGAATCCGGCGCTCACCATCGACGACGCGACTGCGATCGAGCGTCTTCCGTCGATCAAGGCGGTGACCGCGCACCTGGGTTCCGGCGCCAAGTTCACGTACAAGGACAAGCAGGTGAGCACGGGGATGGAGATCTACACGCCGAACTGGGTGGATGTGGACGGCGGAGACATCTATCCGGGACGCAGCTTCACATACGCCGAGAACACGACGGCCGCGCGAGTGATAATCGTGAACCAGAAGCTCGCCGAGCGTTTGTTCGGAACGTCAGATCCGATCGACAAGATGATCAACGTCGACGGAGTCGGCTTCCAGGTGATCGGCGTCTATCACTATACGGCGAGCCCAATGGGAACGCCGACGTCGGCCGGCGGCGGCGACCAGGCCAAGGCGATCGTTCCATTCGAGTCAGCGCGGCGCAGCCTCAACCCGTGGATGCGCGGCGTCGACTTGATCGTGAAGCCCGAGCCGGGGGTGACGACCGAGGAAGCGACGGACGATGTGACAGCTCTTCTTCGTGCGCGCCGCGGGCTCAGGTCGACCGCCAAGAACAACTTTGAGATCGTGACGCAGGACCGCCTGATGGGCATTTACAATCAGCTCTTCGGCACCTTCTTCGTGGTCGGCCTGGCGCTGTCGTCAGTAGGCCTCCTCGTAGGCGGCGTCGGCGTCGTCGCTATCATGATGATCAGCGTTACCGAGCGCACACGCGAGATCGGCGTCCGCAAAGCTCTCGGCGCAACCAAGAGCGCGATCCTCTGGCAGTTCCTGGTGGAAGCGGCAACTCTGACGAGCATAGGCGCGTCGATCGGCCTGGTGCTCGGAATTCTGCTGGCGCTCGGGATCAAGACCGCATTCCCCGCGATTCCCGCCTCGACGCCAGTTTCGGCGGTGGTGGCGGCGCTTGGCACGAGTGCGGTCACCGGAATTCTGTTCGGGCTCCTCCCTGCCGCCCGCGCGGCCCGTCTCGATCCCGTCGAAGCCCTCCGCTACGAATAAGACATTGTAGCGCAGGCGGCACTCGCCTCCGAGATTAGGGCTATGCGCTTCGGCGACGTAATCACTACAGCACTCGAGCAGATACGGGTGAACAAGCTGCGTTCGTTTTTCACTCTGCTCGGGATCATCGTGTCCGTGGCGTTCCTGGTGGCGGTCGTCGCGATCATCACTGGAATGAACGCCTACGTGAAGGAGAACCTCGCCAGCGCGCTGATCGGCGCGAACACCTTTCAGGTCAGGCGCTCGCCGATTCGGATCGGACTTTTCGACGACGAGGAGTGGAGAAAGCTCCAGAAGCGTCCTCGCATCACAGAGTCGGACGCAGAGGCTGTGGCCGCGGCGGTGCCGGAAGCCCTGGCGATCAGCCTTCAATCCGGATGGCCGACGCCCATTGCCGACCTTGTCTGGCGCAACAGGACGATGGGCGACGTCGTGATACTGGGCGTCACCGCGCCCTATCAGATCGTCCAGGATTACGTCTTTGCCAGCGGGCGTCCGATAAGTGACTTCGACGTGCACGAGCGCAGGCCCGTCGCGGTTGTTGGCGCCGACGTGGGCGAGAAGCTGTTCGAGAACGTAGATCCCGTCGGGCAGGACCTGAGAATCCTCGGCCAGCATTTCACGGTGATCGGCACGATCGCCAAAAAGGGACGAGTGCTCGGCCAATCCTTTGACGGGTTCGTTCTCCTGCCGCTGCCGACGTTCGAGATGATGTACGGACGCAGAAAGACGAACACGGTGTCGGTCAAGATGCCGTCCGCGCTCTCGGTCGCCAGCGGGATGGATCGCGCCAACGAGGCGATGCGCATTGCGCACCACCTGCGGCCGGGTGACGAGCCCAACTATTCTGTCGAGACCGCGGATGCCCTCGTCGAGTTCTGGAAGAATCTCACGAAGATTCTTTTCTCGGTGATTCCGGCCATTGTCGCGATCGGAGTCGTAGTCGGTGGAATCGTCATCATGAACATCATGCTGATGTCGGTGACGGAGCGCACACACGAGATCGGCGTGCGCAAAGCCCTCGGCGCAAAGTCGGTGGACATTCGGAAGCAGTTTCTGGTTGAGGCAATCGTTCTGGCCAGCATCGGTGGGCTGTGCGGAGTCGTGGCCGGCTGGGCTCTGGCATCGCTCGTGAGCCTCGCCTCGCCTCTTCCCGCGCGCGTGAGCCTCTGGTCGATCGCCCTCGCTCTGACGCTGGGGGCGGGCGTCGGCGTGCTGTTCGGAGTTTATCCTGCTTCGCGCGCCGCCCAGCTCGACCCCATCGACGCACTCCGCGCAGAATGATCATCGCCGAACGGATTCAGAGCAACATTCAGATCGCCGTCGATACGCTGAGGGCAAACAAGCTGCGCTCGTCTCTGACGATCCTCGGCGTGGTCATTGGCGTTTCAACGGTGATGACGATGGCCGCAATCGTTCAGGGCATTCAGGGACAGATCGTGCGGACGATCGAGATCGCAGGCCCGACGACGTTCTACGTGGTCAAGGTCTTTTCGCAGACGCCGGTGAACCCCGATCGGCTGCCGAAATGGATTCGCGTCCGGCCTGATCTCGTCGAGGAAGAGGCCCAGCGCATCAAGCAGCTGCCGGAAGTTTCCTACGCCGCGATGTGGGCTCAGACAAACGGGCGGCTGTCCTACGGCGCGCAACACACGCAGATGGTGGCGATCATGGGCGCTGACGATCGGTATCAGGAGATACAGGGTGGCGAACTGCTCGATGGCCGGTGGTTTACGCCCGCGGAGCTGGTGTCAGGGGCTAGTGTCGTCGTCCTCGACGAGAACGCCGCGCACAAGCTGTTCGGCCGCGAATCGGTACTGGACAAGGAGATCAAGATCGGCGGCCGCCCGGCGAAAGTCATTGGACTCTATGCGCAACCGGGAAATATCTTCTCGCCGCCAGGTCAGGACATCGGTGCGATCATCCCGTACCAGATGATGGACCACCAATTCACTATCGATAAGACCAACGCGCTCTACATCCCGGTGAAGCCCAAGAAGGGTGTGACGACGGCCGACGCCCAGGAGGCTGTGACGATCGCGCTCAGGGAAATCCGCCGCCTCCGCCCGGCCGACAAGAACAACTTCGATCTGATCACGCAGGACCAGATTCTGGACACCTTCAACAAGATCACGGGCGTCTTCTTTCTTGTAATGATCGTTTTGTCGAGCGTTGGATTGCTCGTCGGCGGAATCGGAGTCATGGCTATCATGATGGTCTCGGTCACGAGTCGTACCAGGGAGATTGGAATCCGGAAGGCACTCGGCGCGACCAGGCGCGAGATCCTGTTCCAGTTTCTGATCGAGTCCGCCACGCTCACTGGCCTCGGCGGCATCTTCGGCATCCTGATCGGATTGACGCTGGGGAGGCTCGCGACTCTGGCGATGAATATCGACGCCGCGATTCCGTTGGCTCTCACGATCGTCGCGGTAGTGGTGTCAGTGAGCATCGGCATCATTTTCGGGATGCTTCCCGCGCAGCGGGCGGCCAAGCTCGACCCGATCGCGGCGTTGCGCTACGAGTAGCTGACCGCAGCCGTATCCCGTTTGCGGCCGCTCGCGTAACTTTCCGGCATGACACAAGTAGACGTCCTCGCGATCGCTGCGCATCCGGATGACATCGAGCTCATTTGCGGCGGCACTCTCATTCGCGCGCAGATGCTTGGACGGAAGACCGGCATCCTCGATCTCGCCGCCGGCGAGCTCGCCAGTCGCGGAACGCCGGAGCTACGCGCGACAGAGGCGGCCAAAGCGGCCAAAGTGATGGGAGTGAGTGTACGCCGGAATCTCGGTCTTCCCGACGGTGGCATCACGAACACGCCGGCGACGCGCGCAATGGTCGCAGTGGTCATCAGGCAGCTCAAGCCGAGCGTGGTGATCACGCACTCGATGCACGGACGACACCCCGACCATCCGGTAGTGGCGCAGCTGGTGCGCGACGCGTGCTTCGTCGCGGGATTGAAGCTGGTGGAGCAGGACATTCCTCCGCATCGGCCGAAGAAGGTGATTCACGCCCTGTCATTTCGTGAAGACAATCAGAAGCCGACCTTTGTAGTCGATATCAGCGATGCATTCGAGAAGAAGCTCGAGGCGATCGGATGCTACAAGTCTCAATTCGGCGACGCCGTGCAGGCCGGAGAGGTTTACCCGAACGGAGAGCCGCTGAATGACCTGATCAGGCATCACGCCGCCCACTACGGCTCGCTGATTCGGTGCAGGTACGGGGAGCCGTTCTACACGACAGAGACGATGCGCGTGGACGATGTCGCCGCGCTCGAGGTCGCAACTTTTTGACCGAGAAGGGTCGGAAGGCGCCGTCGTCTGGCGCGGCGAAACCTTCGGGCGGAGAGGTTACGTACTCGTCGTACCTCGCACTCGACGAGCTGCTCGGCCTGCAGCGGCCGCGCTCAAGGCCAGAGCATCCCGACGAGCTTTTGTTCATCATCGTCCACCAATCGAGTGAACTGTGGTTCAAGCTCATTCTTCACGAGCTGGATGCGCTCATTGGCCTGATGGAAGCGAAGGACACTTTGGGCGCGCTCACGTCCGTGCGGAGGGTGAATGCTCTCGTTCACATCGTCACGGGCCAGCTGTCGGCGCTCGAGACCCTCCCTCCGCAGCGCTTCGCGCAGTTTCGTGGCTACCTCGGCACCTCGAGCGGCTCGCAGAGCGTGCAGTTCCGCGCGATCGAGGCCAAGTCAGGCATGCGGGACGGGCACTTTGTCCGGGTGCTCAGTCAGCACGGCGAGATTCCGCCATTAGTCAAAGCGGCCCTGGATAAACCGACGCTGCAGCAGCTGTACGACGATCTGCTGGTGGCGCATAACGTCACGCTGGAGCAGGTCTACTCCGACGCGCACCAGCGTCCGCTGCAGATGCTTGCTGAGGGATTGCTGGAGTACGAGCAAGGTTTCGCGATGTGGCGTTTCCTTCACGTCCAGCTTGTGGAGCGGATCATCGGGCCATCTACCTCTGGCACGGGCGGTACTCTGGGATCCAAGTATCTGCAGAAGACGATCTCGCAGAGATTTTTTCCGAAGTTGTGGGATATTCGGAGCAAGTTTTTCCCGGGCTAGGTTCGGGTCGTTGCGTGGAGAGTACGGGGCATCCCCCGTAGCCAGTTGTCCAGATTGAGTATCAAGTCTCCCTGAGCGATGCCTCCTCCCTTAAATTCCGACCATGACTCCAGCTGCAGATCCCGTCTACCTCGACCACGCCGCCACTACTCCGGTGCGCGAAGAGGTTTTCGAAGCGATGAAGCCGTTCTTTGGCCCCCGCTTTGGAAACCCCTCGAGCACCCATCGGTGGGGACGCGAAGCGCGTGCTGCGCTCGACGAGGCTCGGGAACGGGTGGGCCGATGTCTAGGCGCTCGACCTGACGAAATCTGCTTCACCTCCGGAGGCACCGAAGGCGACAATCTCGCCATTCTCGGAGCATGGCGAGCTCTCAAGGCCAAGGGGCGCAACGCAGTCGTAACAAGCCCCATCGAGCACAAGGCCGTACTCGGCGCCGTGCACCAGGCCGCCCATGAAGGCGCCGAGGAGCGAACGCTGGCGATGACCGCCGATGGCGTGATCGACAGCCGGTCATTCGACGATCTGGTGGATGACACAGTTGCCGTGTGCACCGTGATGTGGGTCAACAACGAGATCGGTACGATACAGCCGGTGCCCCAGCTAGCAGCAAAGGCAAAGGGGCGCGGCGCACTCTTCCATACCGACGCGGTCCAGGCATTCGGAAAGATTCCGATCGACGCACAGAAGCAGCAATTTGATTTGCTGACGATTTCCGGACACAAGATCGGCGCGCCCAAAGGAATTGGCGCCCTGTTCATCCGTCGCGGAACCAGTCTCGAGCCGCTCATGCACGGAGGGACACAGGATCGCGGGCGACGTCCGGGTACGGAGAACGTCGCTGCGGCGGTTGGTCTCGCGCGCGCGGCGGAGCTGACGCTGGCGGAGTCCGCCGCGCACTGCGCCCACCTGCGTAGCCTGCGTGAAAAGCTGGAGGCCGGTATTCTCGCCAAGGTCCCCGATGCGGTGATCCACGGGCGTGGCGCCGAACGCGCGCCGCACATCTCGAACATCTCAGTGCCGGGCACGGATAGCGAATCGCTGCTGATGGCGCTCGATCTGCGCGGCATCGCAGCGTCTGGTGGCTCCGCGTGTCAAAGCGGCAGCATCAGTCCTTCACACGTTCTCTCCGCGCTCGGCGTGCGTCCCGACCTGGCGAGCGCCGCCGTGAGAATGAGCCTCGGCTCGCTCACCACGGAGCATTGCATCGACCGCGTCATCGAAGTCTTCCCCGCCCTGGTCGCCAAGGCGCGTCAGCTTACGGCGGCGCAGTAGCGATGACGCGCGAGAGAGTGCTGGTGGCTATGTCGGGCGGCGTCGATTCGTCCGTCGCGGCCGCGCTGCTCGTGGAGCAAGGCTACGAAGTCGTCGGCGCGACGATGAAGCTGTTTTGTCACGGCGAAGATGTGCCCGATCGGCCGTGCTGCTCTCTGGACTCCGTAAACGACGCCAGACGCGTGTGCGAGCAGCTCGGCGTCCCGCACTACGTGCTCAATCTTGAGACGAAGTTCGGACACGACGTCGTCGACAACTTTGTCGACGAATACGCCCGCGGACGCACCCCAATCCCGTGTGTGCGCTGCAACACCTTCACCAAGTTCCGAGATTTCCTCAAGAAGGCGGACTCGATCGACGCGCGGTGGATTGCGACCGGACACTACGCGCGGGTCGTCGACGGCGAGCTCCGGCGAGGTGTCGACGAGAACAAAGATCAGACCTACTTCCTGTGGGGAATCGACCGAGCGGTTCTGTCGCGAATGATTCTCCCCGTGGGCACGCTCGACAAAGCGCAGACACGCGCTCGCGCGCACGCGATGGGACTCGAGGTCATCGCGGAGAAGCCGGAGAGCCAGGAGATCTGCTTCGTGCCCGACGGCGATTACGCGCGCATCCTCGAGCAGCGGCTTCCCGCCGACGCGCCGGCGCTGTCGCGCGGCCCGATCATGACGTCGAGCGGGAAGATCGT
>DATARP010000204.1:0-5026 GCA_036264075.1 Gemmatimonadaceae bacterium | reverse complement strand
TGTTGACCGGCGGTGCCGTGACCGTAACGGCGGCCTCCGGCACTGCTGCCTGCACCTCGCGCAGGTAGACAGCGAGCCGGTCCAGATT
Organism: Gemmatimonadaceae bacterium; assembly: GCA_036264075.1. Lineage (GTDB taxonomy): Bacteria > Gemmatimonadota > Gemmatimonadetes > Gemmatimonadales > Gemmatimonadaceae > UBA4720. The sequence goes on along the minus strand of DATARP010000204.1, from coordinate 4,938 downwards.
TGCATCCCAGAAGGCCTGGTAGCGCTCGATCCAATCGACCGCCTCTTTGAGCGGGGCCGCCTCCAGGCGGCAGCGCCGCCACTGTGCCTCGCGGCTGCGGCTGATGAGCCCGGCGTGTTCCAGCACCTTGAGGTGCTTGGAGATCGCGGGCTGGCTCATCGCGAACGGCTCGGCCAGCTCCATCACCGATGCGTCGCCCGACGCCAGTCGCGCGAGTATCGCTCTCCGTGTGGGATCTGCGAGCGCGGCGAATGTCGCGTCGAGACGCTGCGGGGCGAGCTGCCCATGACCAGAGGTGTACATAACTGATAGGTTATATACAACATCGCCTCTTTCATGTCAATCCCCAGCGCGGGTTCCCTTCCGTGCGCGGCGGGCTCGTGGTCAAATGTCATAGGCCCGACAGGAGCACATGGCTACTTTAGCGTCACTGCTCGACTATCCTCTGGAGATTGCAATGAGACACACCACTCGCTATTCGCGAATGTTGGCGACGGCCGTCGCACTCATTTGCGCTGCGCTTGCGCCGATGTCGGTCAAGGCGCAGATCCTCGAGACGGAGACCGCTCGTCCGTTGCGGGCGGGCGAGCTCGAAGTCGGAGCCGGCTACGAGTTCCAACACTCCAGCGAGGGCAATGAGACGGCGATCCCGTTTGCGTTCGAGCTCGGCATCACCAACCGGCTCGGCTTGCTCGTGGAGCCGGTGGCGTACACTGCGATTCGACCGAAGACAGGCCCATCCGCAACGGGTCCGGGGGACCTCGAAATAACGGCGAGCTATCTGCTGCGCGGCGAGTCGGGACCTATACCGGCGCTCGCGATTGCATTCGAGGAAAAAATTCCAACCGCCAGAAATAATCTCATTGGCACGGGCAAGCCCGATCACGCGGCCTATCTGATCGCCAGCAAACGACTTGGTCGGTTCGACATGCACGCGAACGTCGGCTACACGATCGTCGGATCGCCAAGCGGTCTATCGCTCAGCAACCGTGTGATGGGTGCGCTTGCAACCGAGCTGTCGCTCACACCGTCAACGTTGCTCTACGGCGAAGTTCTCGCTTCCACTGCGGCAGGCGGCGGAGAGGGAGTGCCTGCAGCGCCAGGCACGCCGGTCGCGCCGGAAGCTTCCGGCGATGAGGTCTTCGGAACGCTCGGCATCGCGCATTCATTTTTCCCCGGATCCCGGCTTTCTCTGGGACTGACTCGCGACAATGTTGGCGCGGTACAAGTCCGCCCCGGCATTACACTCTGGTTCCGATAACTCGCCGCAACTTTGTGACATAGCTCGGCCCTTCCCTTGCAACCAGAGCGGTAAACCCCGAATAGTCGACGAGGGGTTTCCACCCACGTGATCGCAGGGAGAAGCCAATGAACGGAAACAATGCCTTCAAGGGAATCGCGCTCGTCTGTGCCGTAGCGCTAGGCTCGGCGTGCGCAGGCGTTAAGAAAACCACCACCGACCTCAATCCTTCGGTCAACCGTCCTCCGACGTGCGCGGCCGCAATTGCAGTCTATAACAGCCGAGCTGACGTGCCGTACGACTACTACGAGCTGGCCTGGATCGAGGCCACCGGCAACTCTGTCTGGACCACCGATAACCAGCTGCAGACCCAGATCCGCAACGGCGCGGCGAAAGTCGGCGCCAATGCCATCATCGTGAACCCCGTCACTCAGGCGAAATCGACGGTGAAGATCCTCGGCGAAGCGATCGGTACGAGCTCAGCCACCCAGAAAGCGACGGCGCTTGCCATCTACATGCCCGGCGACCGCGCGCGGGTCAGACAGGCCTGCGGCACCTGACAAACCGTGGTGTGCGCGCCAATTGACGCGCACACCAGTTGAGCTCCAGCGCCCGCCTGTCAAGGAGCAATTGGGCGGAAAAATCATTGCGTGAGGCGGGAATCGGTGAGACAATGAAGGGCAAGTTGACCTCTACCTTCGCTGTGACCCGCCCCCTAAATCCTGTCGTGGACTTTCTGCGGCGTGTGCTGCGAAGGTCCGCTCGGCAACCGGCCGCCCGCGTTCCGCAGGCTCCTTCCTCGCCAACCCAGACCGGATCGGACACTGAGCGCCGGCTCAGCTTCATGCTGGAGTCGGTGCCGGTCAATCTCTGGTCCACCGATGCCCGGCTCAACATTACGTTCTCTCAGGGAGCCGGTCTCAATCTCATCGGGACGAGCGGCAGCGATCAGGTGGGGATGACGCTGTACGAGGTGTTGAAGTCCCGCGATCCCGGGTTCACACCGCTCGCAGCGCACCTGAAAGCCCTGCAAGGGGAGCTCGTGCGGTACGAGGTGGAGTGGCGCGGCAGGTCGTTCGAGACGCGCGTCGAACCGCTGCGCAGCGCCGACGGGCACATCTCCGGCACAGTCGGGATCGCAATCGACATCACAGACCGGAAAACTCTTTACGACGCTCTCCAGAAACAAAACGTGTACTTCGCGTCACTGTTCGAGAGCGCGCCGGAAGCCATCGCGATCCTCGATGAGCACGATCACATCATGCGCATCAACGGCCAGTTCACCACGCTCTTCGGGTACACCGAGGACGAAGCGGTCGGCGAAGACATCAACGCGCTCATCGTGCCGACCGAGCTAGCCGAGGAAGGAGAGATGCTCTGCGCAAACGTCGCCGCGGGTGAAGGCGTGAGGGCGGAATCTCTCCGCCGCCACAAGGACGGGCACACGTTCTGGGTCTCCCTGTCCGCTACGCGCTTCAGCGCGGGGAGCGAGCCGGGCAAGGTGTACGCGATGTACCAGGATATCTCCGCCAGAAAGCGCGCTGAGGATGACCTGCGCGCTTTGCTGCTGGTGGATGAGCTCACGGGCCTGCCGAACCGCCGGGCCTTCATCACTCTGTCCGAACAGCGACTCAAGCTGGCGATCCGGATGGAGCGCGACGTTCTGATGATTTTCATCGACGTCGATCATCTCAAATACATCAATGACACGTACGGACACCTCGCCGGCGATCGCGCGCTGATCGACACCGCGCGCGTCCTCAGGGAGAGCTGTCGCGAGGCGGACATCATCGCGCGGCTCGGCGGCGACGAATTCGTGGCGCTAATGACTGTCGACTCCGACCAGACCGCGGAGCTGGTCTGCGAGCGCATCCAGGCGAGGGTCGAGGCGCACAACCTCGAGACGCCGCGGGGACACCCGCTATCGCTGAGTGTCGGCGCTACGAGAACGAAATCTGAAGGAACGATGCTGGCTGATTTGCTCGCCCAGGCTGACACCGCCCTCTACGAGCAGAAGCGGGGACGCGGCCGCCCTCAGGCGCTTTCGCGATAGTACTCCGCCAGACACCACGTCACCATATCGCCGAGCAGCATCTGCGTGCGCTCTGAGGACTGAAACCGCGCGCCAATCTCGTGCACCATGCCTTGGGCGGCGCGGACAACGCCATCCCCGGTTTCACCAGCAGCTTTCATCTCCGCGACGTAGGTGCACACGGCGCTTTGAAGATCCTCCTTCGAGTACACGCCCGCCGAAAACACAGCCGCGAGCGCCTTCGCAAGATTGATGTAAGCTTTGCTCTGTGCGTTGCGCGCTGCTCTTTCCTGGCGCGCGGATCCGGACCGCGGACGCTCGGGGCGACCTGTCATGGGTGGAACGTGCGAACGGTCGCACCGAGTGTCAAGAGAATCTCCAGCTAGGGAAGCGCCTTGATCACTCCGCAGGCAATGCGGCCACCGCTGTTGCCCGAAGGCTGCGAAATCTGATCGTCGGCATTCGCGTGGACGACGATTGAGCTTCCGTCAGCGTCAAAAAGGGAAATGTTTCCCGGCGTCAGGGTGACGCGATTGGTGGTGAACGAAACCTTCGCAATCCCGCTCGCTGGAACCACAATGTTCGGCGCGTCGCCAGCGTGCGGTCCGGCCGGGTTGTTCAACCCGTGCTCCTTGCCAAGCGGGTTGAAGTGCGCGCCTGCGGTCGAGAAAGCCGTGGCTCCGCCTTCGCACTTCGCCACCGCGTGGAAATGGATGCCGTGCGTGCCCGCTGGCAGCGCCAGACTCGCGATTTCGACGTTCACCACACCACTTGGGTCCTGCCAGAGCTCGGCGGTCCCGATCGGAGCTCCGTTGAGGTCGTACATGACCGCATTCGCGCGAGAAACCGCATTGGCCATGCGCGAGGCGGACGCGCAGGCGCCGCAGAGAGCGATGGTGATGATGAAGGACGCAACGTGCTTCTGGAGAAATCTCATCTTCGGCTCCGTCTAGAGGTTTTCTTTCTACGCTAACGATCGCGGATCTTGAATCGTGTCCAGAGAACGATCGTCGTGCAGTCTCCTCCTCCAGCGCGCGAGAATTGCGCCGGAACGCTCGAACCCTGATAAACCTCCATGGCCACGACCTCGTCGGCGTTCACGAAATGATTGATGTCGCCCGGTTGCGCCGATTGCCACGGCATGTCGTCGACAAAGTACTGGACGCAGTCGCTGCCGCCGCCGACCCCGCGCGAGCTCGACACGACATCCCCGTCCGGGGAGCTCTGGACCCGGAGGCCCGGAACCGTTCTGAAGATATCCGAGAGGAATAGCGGGTGCCTGTCCTTGAGCTGGTCGGGACCCAGATAGAATCCCTGCCCCATCTTCTGCCGTTGGCTGAATCCCACGCGATCCAGACTCCCGGCGCCCTTGGCCTTTACGACCACGGGGTCCAGAAACGCCACGAACTTGGGCAGCTTCATTGTCACGCGCTGGGCCTCTCGCGAGTTCAGATCCACGGCTACCGTCTGCGCGCCGAAGCCGAGGTGGCGGGCAAGAAGCACCTGGCTTCCCGAGGGAAGCTTTGTGATGGTGAATTCGCCCTTGTCGTTGGTGAGCACGACCTGGTCCGAGCCGACCACTTCGACCCTGCTCCCGGCGTTGCTGACAGCCCCTTCGAGTATGACGCGACCGGAGACCGTGGCGTTGCCCACCTTGGCTCCCGAA
>DATARP010000234.1:0-8896 GCA_036264075.1 Gemmatimonadaceae bacterium | reverse complement strand
CAGAAACTGAGCATCACCAGTCCCAAGCCGCAGTCGACGCGGGATCGCATCGTCGGGATCTATACGAGCGACGACGCACAGCTCGTGATCCTCGACACTCCCGGGCTGCTCAATCCCAAGTATCCCCTCCAGGAAGCGATGCGCTCTACCGCCGTGCGGGCGCTCGATGAAGCCGATGTGATCATCTATCTCGCGGACGCCACCGAAGGGCCGCCTCCGCCGCTCGCCGAAGCCGCGGGGCTCGCAACGCCGCCGACTGCGCCGGTCATTATCGCTCTCAACAAATCAGACGCGCTCAACCTTTCGCGGCGTGAAGAGCTCTTGCCCGGTGACAACGTCGTACTCGTTTCCGCGCTCACCGGCGATGGAGTTCCGGAGCTTATGGCGCGCGTCGCGCAACAGCTACCAGAAAGTCCATTCCTCTATCCGGAAGAAGACATCAGCACGCAGCCCGTTCGATTTTTCGTCGCCGAGCTGGTGAGGGAGACGGTGCTCGAGCAGCTGCACGACGAGGTGCCGTACAGCGTCGCCGTCCAGGTGGAGGAATATCGAGAAGGTCGCTCCCCTCTCTACATCCGTGCAGTAATTTATGTGGAGCGGGACAGCCAGAAGGCGATCGTCATCGGAGCGAAAGGCGCGCGAATGCGCGCCATCGGCGAGGCCGCCCGCAAGAAGATCGAGACATTCGTCGGCGAAAAGGTTTACCTCGATCTGTGGGTGAAGGTGCTCGCGAACTGGCGGAAGAATCCGGGCAGTCTGTCGAGATTCGGCTATCAACTCGCAATAGGGAAAAGCAAATGAGCTTGTCGGAGCGTCTGCTCGAGATACTGGTGTGCCCGAAATGCAAGTCGGAGCTCGAGTATCGTGAAGCGGAACAGGTTCTCGTCTGCCACAAGTGCCGGCTCCGCTACGCCGTGCGCGACGACATCCCCATCATGCTGATAGATGAGGCAACTCCTTTCTAGCTTGTTCGCGGCAAGCCTCCTCGCCGTAGGCGCGCGGGCGCAGACAACGACGACCGGCAGCGAGGGCGCCCTGTTTCTCCTTCTACCTACCGGTGCACAGGCGGTCGGAATGGGCCAGGCGATGGTTGCCGCGAAGCCCGGAAGCGAGGGAATCTGGTGGAACCCGGCGTCGGTGGCGGGCCAGGCCAAGCGCGAGCTCGCGATTCACCACTCCAAAACCATAGCGGGTGTGGGCGATGCCTTCGCCTTCGTCTTGCCGTCCAAATCTCGTGGAACCGCGGCGCTCTCGATCGGTGTGCTCGACCTCGGAGAACAACAGGTCACCGACGATCTGGGCCAAGTGATCGGCGTAATTCTTCCGCGCGATGTCGTTCTGGCGGGCACGTACGCTGCGCAGCTCACAAAGCGCTTCGACGCAGGATTGACCTACAAGATCATCCAGCTGCGCGTGGATTGCTCCGGCCAGTGCGCGACCGTCGGAGCGGAGGTGGAAAGCTCGCGGGCCGTGGACCTTGGTGCACAGTACCGCGTCACCGCCGCGGGGCCACTCGCGTTCGGAGTCGCTCTCAGGAATCTCGGGGGCCGACTCAACTCCACTCAGACGAACCAGCGCGACCCTCTCCCAACCCAGCTCGAGATCGGCTCGACTTACCGGCTCAAATTCCTCGACCGCTATGTGAAAGACACGGAGCTTCGGGCGTCAGCCAGTTACGTCGACACGCGGTCCTTTGGCGGAAAGGCGGTTCGTTTCGGGACTGACGTCCTCTACGAGAAAAAGGTTCATCTGAGAGCGGGCTACGTCGGGCACGACCGCCGGGCCGACGCGACGGCGTCCCTCGGGTTCGGCCTGGAAAGCGAGTCGTTCGCGTTCGACATCGCCCGCACGTTCGGCGGGATCCCGGCCGACAACGGGCAATCGCCCGTGTGGATCTCGCTCAGATACCTGTTCTGAGTCGCGGTCGTTGAAGATACTCTACGCGCTTCTGGTCTTCGTTCCGATCGCGATCGCGGCGCGGCTGCTGAACGCGCCGCCGATTGTGGTTTTTGCGCTCGCCGCCCTCGCAATTGTTCCGCTTTCCGGAGTGATGGGTGCTGCGACCGAGAGTGTTGCCGAGCACACCAGCCCGGCGATCGGAGGGGTTCTGAGCGCGACCATGGGAAACCTGGCCGAGCTCATCATCGCTTCCGTTGCCCTGCATGCGGGACTGATAGACCTGGTGAAAGCTTCCATCACGGGGTCCATACTCGGGAATCTGCTGCTCGTGCTGGGCATCGCGCTCTTCGCCGGCGGCCTGAAGTTCAAGGTCCAGAAATTCAATCGCAATCTGGCCGGCCACAGTACCACGGTCCTGCTCATCGCCGTCTTCGGGTTGGTGGTGCCCGCACTCTTCCACGGCCTGCACCCCGATCCGCAGCGGGTGGCCACAGTACGGATGTCGCACTACATCGCCTTCCTGCTCATAGCTGGCTACGTGGGCTGGCTGGTGTTCTCGCTCGGCACTCATTCATCGAGTTTTGGCTCGGATACACGCGAGCCAGCCGTGACTGTAGCCCCAAAATGGTCGTCAAAGAAGGCGATGGCTGTGCTTATTGCATCAGCCATCGCGGTTGGCATCATGGCGGAAGTGCTGGTATCGGCAACCGAGGCGGCGGTGAAGGTGTTGGGTCTGTCCGAGTTTTTCGTCGGATTGATACTCATCCCCATCATCGGCAATGCCGCCGAGAACAGCTCAGCGATCATTATGGCGGTGCGGAATCGGATGGATCTCGCGCTCAACATCGCCATTGGCTCCAGCATACAAGTGGCGCTGCTGATCGCGCCATTGTTGGTTCTTCTTGGGATGGTGTTCCACCAACCGATGGATCTCGCGTTCACGACGATGGAAGTCGCGAGTATCGCTCTGGCAGTTGGTGTCGCGTCATCGGTCATCAGAGATGCGGAATCGAACTGGCTCGAGGGAGCCTTTTTGCTTCTAGCGTATGCAGTACTGGCAGTGGCGTTCTTTTTCTTCTGATAGAGCTGAATCACCGGGACCGGAAGACCAACAATTTGCAGCAGCCGAACGCGATACGCTTTTCCCCTGATGGCGCCTCACTACCAGCGCACGTGAGTGCCTGGATTGCCGAGCAGGAGGCATCGGTCGTCACCCTGAGCTCGGGCGACGAGCTGATGTCCATCGGCCTGCGCGCGCGTCCGCGATTCGTGGTCTTCGACGCGCGGAACGAAACCGAGTCGGTGCTCGCCGCGCTCCACAGAGTGAAGAAGGACTCATATACCGGCGTTGTGCCGTGTGCCGTGCTTTGCGGCAAGAAGAACGAAATGCTCGCCGCCGCATTCGACGCCGGTGCGGACGAAGTGATACGGGATGGAATGCCGGGTCCCGAGGCCGTTCGTCGTCTCGACGCGATGCTGGTGCGATCCGAGCGCGACCTGATCGTACACCCCTCCACACGCCTGGCGGGAACGTCCGCGATCGAAGCGGAAATAGGGCGGCGCCTCGCACTCGCCGATTCCTTCGCGGTCTGTTACGCGGATCTGGATCATTTCAAGGAGTTCAACGATCGCTACAGCTACAACGAGGGCGATCGGGTGATCCGCATTCTCGCGAAGCTGCTGCACGATGTGGTGAAGGGAACGTGCGGCGAAGACGGCTTCATCGGCCACATCGGCGGCGACGACTTCATTTTCATAATTCCCTACAACGCCATTCCGGCTGTCTGCGGCGAAATAGTCGCCACGTTTGACCTGCTTGCCCCCTACCAATACTCTGAGCAGGATCGTAGAGCGGGATATTTCTTCGGCAAGGATCGGCGCGGTCACCTCGACCGGGTGCCACTCATGACACTCTCGATTGGAGTGGTCACCAATCTTCGCCGGACATTGACCTCGGCCCGTCAGGCGAGCCAACTTGCGACAGAAATGAAGACGTACGCCAAGAGCCTGCCTGGCTCGGTTTATACTGTTGATAGACGCAGCGACGACCGCGTGACGCCACAGGAGCCGCTGCCAGCCATACGCGACGCGCGACTGATTGGAGAGAATGAATGAACGTAAGCTGCCCGGATTGCCGTTCGATTTTCCGAGTGGACCCTGCCAAGGTTCCACCAACGGGCGTCCGCGCCCGCTGCTCGGTCTGCAGCGGTGTGATCTCCATTCCCGCGCCTACGGGGCAGAACACGCCTCCGTCCGGCAGTGAGCGGGCGTCGGCATCCCCAAGCGACCAGGGAGGAGCGCGTTCCGTTCCCAGCGCCCAATCGGGTTGGGATAGCGCACCCTACGCGCCTTCGCCACAGCGCCAATCGTCACCGCCCCCGCCAGCGCCGCCGCGCACCGTTGAAGCGCAAGCCAGCCCGCGTCCCAGACCGGAAGCGATGGACCGTGGCGCTCCTGCTGCCACCGCGACCCCTCCCTCACCGGCGGCGGTCCTTCCGGAATTCACCCCGCCGCCCCCGCTTCCACCGTTCCGACCCGCTGGAGCGCCGCCAATTTCCGCTCCGGCCGCACCCCCAACCGCGGCTCAGGCGGCACCGCCGTTTGTGCCTTCCGCGTCGCGTTCGGCTACTCCTCCACGCCCGGCGGCCTCTCCGCCTCGGCCCTCCGCCGCATCTTCATCCGCTCCGTCAGCTGTCGGCGCCGATTCCGGCGCGCGCCGCCCGCTCAATCCTTTCCTGTCCAAGGATCCCAACCAGCGCGCCAAGCGGCTCGCCCGGGCCCTCGTCTCGGACATCATCACCTACCATCCGGCGAAACACGCCGAAGGGCTCCGCGATGGAACTCTCAAACAACTCTTCCGAGAGGAGATCAAGAAGAGCTTTGAGGAGTATATTGCGCAGGTGGGACAACAGCTCGCCGAGAGCACGACGTACTTCCAGGAAGCACTGAACGAAGTGCTGGGCGCAGGCAAGAAAATCTTCTAAAGGGCTCGAGGGGTAGTTACAAAATGGCGGAAAGCGAACGCAGTCGCGGTCTGAGGCAGAGCGGAGACCGACTGGCGGAGTTGCGGAGGTATCTTTGACATCGACGGCAAGCGCGCTCGCCTGAGCGTACTCGACGCCGAGATGGCCGACCCCGCCTTCTGGAGCAATCAGGAAAAGGCGCAGGCGACTCTTCAGGAAGTGAAGACGCTGCGGTCATGGATGGACCCCTACGACAAGTTGAGCGGCCGCCTGGTTAGCGCGGTGGAGCTCGACGAGATGATCCAGGAAGGCTCAGAGCCGGAGCTCGAGCGCGAGCTGGACAAGGAGGCGGCGCAGCTGCGCGAGGACCTCGACTCCTTCGAGGTGAAGTCGCTGTTGCGGGGTCCCGACGACTTCCGCGATGCCCAGCTCGAGATAAGCGCCGGCGCCGGCGGCACCGAAGCCCAGGACTGGGCCCAGATGCTGATGCGCATGTACGTGCGCTGGGCCGAGCGTCGCGGATTTGAAGTTGTGATGTTGGACGAAAGCGAAGGCGAGGAAGCCGGCATCAAGGGCGCGGTCCTCGAGATCCGGGGACTCTACGCGTACGGATTTCTGCGTCCGGAGACAGGCGTGCACCGGCTGGTCAGGATTTCCCCGTTCGATGCCAACGCCCGACGGCACACCAGCTTCGCATCCGTATTCGTCTATCCCGTCGTCAACGAAGAAATCAATATCGAGATTCGCGACGAGGATCTTCGCATCGATGTGTATCGTGCGTCGGGTGCTGGGGGCCAGCACGTCAACAAGACGAGCTCGGCTGTCCGCATCACGCACCTTCCGACGAATACCGTCGTGGCATCGCAGCAGGAGCGATCGCAGTTCAAGAACAAGTCGACGGCGATGAAGATGCTCAAGAACAAGCTCTACCAGGCCGAGGTGGAAAAACGGGACGCGCACAAGGCGGAGCTGGACGCGACGAAATCCGACGTGAGCTTTGGCAGCCAGATCAGAAGCTACGTTTTCCAACCGTACACGATGGTGAACGATCACAGAACCGAGCTCAAGATTCCCGACGTCCAGAAGGTGATGGACGGCGGGATCGACCCATTCATAGCGGCGTACCTAAAGCTGGGCGGCGGCTCGAAGACGGCGGCGGCGTGAGCGAGGAGCTCAATTTCGTCCTCCAGGCGCGCCGAGAAAAGCTGGAGGCTCTCGAGGCCGCCGGCATAGCGCCCTACGCGTACGCGTTCGACAGACAACAGTCGGCGGCGCAGGCTCAGACGCTTCTCGGGAACGCCGAGGAAGGCCCGGCTGTCAGCCTGGCCGGCCGCATCGTCGCGTGGAGATCGCACGGGAAGACGACCTTTGCGCATCTCGCCGATTCGACGGGGAAAATCCAGCTCTATTTCAAGAAGGATCAGCTCGGGGATGCGGGCTATGGGCAGCTCGCCCATTTCGATCTCGGCGACATCATCGGCGTACACGGTCCGCTGTTTCGCACCCGTACAGGCGAAGTAACCGTCCGCGTCGATCGAGTGGAGCTGCTGGCGAAATCCTTACGTCCGCTTCCATTCGGCAAGGAAGAAGAGGTCAATGGTCAGGTGGTGCGGCACTCGGGATTCGTGGATCCCGAGCAGCGCTATCGGCAGCGGTACGCAGACCTGGCAGTGCACCCGGAGGTGCGCGCGATTTTCGTGGCGAGGTCGCGCATGATCTCGGCGATTCGGAGCTTTCTCGATCAGCGCGATTTTCTCGAGGTCGAGACTCCCATCCTTCAACCGCTCTATGGGGGTGCTGCTGCGCGCCCGTTCACCACGCGGCACAACGCGCTCGACATGCCCCTGTACCTCCGAATCGCGGACGAGCTCTACCTGAAGAGGCTCGTGGTCGGCGGGTTGGAAAGGGTTTACGAGATCGGGCACGATTTCCGAAATGAGGGGATCGATCGCACCCACAACCCCGAGTTCACGATGCTCGAGTTCTACCAGGCATACGCGGACTACGCCACGATGATGGATATCGTGGAGCTGCTTCTGGAGAAGACCGCGGAAGCCGTGCGCTCGGTGCCGGATCTTGCCGCGAACGCCCCCCAGTTTCGCAGGCCGTTCAAGCGCGTCGAGTGGGTTCCGTCGCTCAACGCGGCAGCCGGAGTTGACGTCGGCTCGCTGAACGACGCCGCACTTCGCTCCCTCGCGCAGCGTGTGGGCGTCGAGAAGCCCGAAACACTAAGCCGGCCGAAAGTGATGGACGAGATGTTCCAGGCCCTCGTGGAGTCAAAACTCCAGGAGCCGACCTTCGTTGTGGATTATCCGGTTGAGCTCTCGCCCCTGGCGAAGACGAAGCGTGGCAATCCCGCTCTCACCGAACGGTTCGAGCTGTTCGCAAACGGCAAGGAGATGGCGAACGCGTTCAGCGAGTTGAACGATCCGCTCGACCAGCGCCGCCGTTTTGAGGCGCAGGCAAAACTCAAGGCCGCCGGCGACGAGGAAGCTTCGGGGGTGGATGAGGACTATCTGCGCGCCATGGAGTACGGCATGCCGCCCATGGGCGGTGTAGGAATAGGAATAGACAGGCTGTTCATGTATCTCTCGGGGGCTACGAACATCCGCGACGTTATTCTTTTTCCGACGATGAGACCGGAATGACAAGGCTCGAGCTACAGATTGCATGGAGGTATCTGCGGAGCAGGCGCGGCTCGAAGCTGCTCTCGCTGATCAGCATCATCGCGATAGGCGGGGTGCTGGTGGGAGTCAGCGCCCTCATCGTCATCATTGGAGTGATGAACGGGTTGCAACACGATCTGCGCGAGAAGATCCTCGTTGGAAGTCCGGACATACGCGTGCTCAGCTACGGGGAAGATCTCAAGATCACCGACTGGCCCAAAGTGCTGGACAAGGTCCGTAAGCAGCCGGGCGTAGTCACCGCGGCACCGTTCGTTCTGACCGAAGCGCTGATGACGGCTGGGCACGATTACGCCGGCGGCGTGTACGTGGTCGGTCTGTTGCCGCAGGGTCGCGGGGTTCCGGACGTCACGACCATTCGATCGCACGCAATCTCGGGTGACTTCCGGTTTGCCAGCACGGACGGTCAGCAGCGGGGCGTGGTTCTGGGAAAGCTGCTCGCATCGCGGTTCAACAAGTGGCCCGGCGACAGCATCAATCTGCTGTCAGCCGGAGGGGGGAAGATGAACCCGGTGACCGGTGGCTTCGTGCCGCGAGTGGAAAGGTTCGAGGTGACAGGGATTGTATCGACCGGGATGTACGAGTACGACAACGCCTACGCGTTCATCGCCCTGGACAAGGCCCAGAACCTCGCCGGGCTCGGTGACGGGGTCACCGGAATCGAAGTAAAAACGAAAGACCGTTGGCAGGCGGCGGCAGTAGCGTCCGGCGTCGTCGGCGCGCTGGGCTGGCCGTACCGCAGCGTGGATTGGGAAGAGCAGAACCACTCGCTCTTTCAGGCTCTCAAGCTCGAGAAGCTCGGGATGGGTGTGATCCTGCTTTTGATCGTACTCGTCGCCGCGTTCAACATCGTGAGCACGCTTACAATGGTTGTCGCCGACAAGACGAAAGAGATAGGAATCCTCAAGGCGATGGGAATGCCCGCGCGGTCAATCCGCCGGATTTTCTTTGCTCAGGGACTCGTGATCGGCGTCGTGGGGACGGTGGTCGGTCTTCTGCTCGGATTCGGGGCGGCGCTCGCGCTCGACAGGTATCAGTTCATCAAGCTCGACCCGCAGGTTTACTTCATCGATCACCTGCCCGTATCGACTCAGCCCATGGATGTGATGTGGATCGTGCTCGCCAGCATCGCAATCGCCGCGATCGCTACGGTGTATCCATCTGTGCAGGCATCGAGACTCTTTCCGATAGAGGCGATCAGGCACGAATGACGATGACCGTGCTCGAGGCTCACGACGTGTACAAGACCTATGTCGGCGGCGATGGGAACGCGCTCCACGTTCTGAACGGGGTCAATCTCTCCGTGCAGCGCGGCGAGATGATTGCCATCGTCGGCGCCAGCGGTGCCGG
>DATARP010000186.1:0-3086 GCA_036264075.1 Gemmatimonadaceae bacterium | reverse complement strand
TGCCGAACGAATACTGCGCGTTGCTCAGCAATCCGCTTTCCGTCGAGATCACGCCCTTCCCTTCCTTGAGACTGCCGTTCCACTCCGCCGAGGCTTTCCGTTTCATGGTTCAACCACCTTTCTCAATCGAACTGCGTCGCGCGAATCGTATCCGTTCTGCAGGACGAACTCGGCGTTGAGATAACCCGCAAAGAGCACCCAGGCGATGTACGGGACGAAAAGCCAGGCGGCAGGTTGGTCCACGTCTTTCGACCTTGCGCACGAACGCCACCTGACCAGCGTCTTGTCTCTTTCAACTTTCGACTGACCCTAACTCTTGACCCAGCTCCGAGTTGGCCCTGCCGGCGTCACGAGACGATCACTCCCTCTTGGACGGTGCTCCACACCACCGACCAGTCTCCCAGGGATCGGCGCATCACGACGAGATAGGTGGCGGTTTCAGGAATCTCGCTCGCAGTACGGTAAGTCATGCTCAGAATCGCCACGTCCCCATCGTAAGCAGGTAGCGATACGAGCACCGACGGCCGCGACCATACCCGCGTGTCGCCGGCCGCGAGATTGCGAACGCCGTTGATGGAGAAGATTGACGTGTCAAACTCGAGCACTTCCTCGTTGCGACGGGAAAGTTGCGCGAGCGTGACTTCGGGAACTTCGACCGGCGACCGCGACTCCCGCTGAAGGCGGCGACATTCGGCCGGCTCAGGCGTGGAATCTGTGAGACCGACGAGATCAAATTCGCCATGCTTTCTTGTAAGCCACTGCAGCGCGGCCGTCATCGCCGCCCGGTCGGTAACGCATGACACTCCGTCCGTCCTCAGTGGCAACGCTTGGCCACGGTACGCTAGCTTGGGGGGCGAGTGGAGGGTCAGGTCGAAAGTTGAAAGTGGACCGAGGAGGAGTTGCAACGACGGGGCGAGCGCGTCGAAATCGCGGTTGCCGGAGGCGCCGCGCTGGTCTTGCTGTTCAACGCGCGCGAAACGACTAGGGACGTCGACGCTTACGTGCTGCGGCCGGAAGGCGCACACCTGCGAGACGCTGCCCGATCAGTGGCCTACGACTTAGGACTGCCCGAGGACTGGCTCAACGACGGTGCCAAGGCTTATTTTGTTCGTGTTTCGAGCGGCGAAGTACTCCACGAATCGGCTGCGCTGGTCGTGCGAGCGGTCTCCACGACGCAGTTACTGGCGATGAAGGTCGCGGCTTGGCGTGACGCGATTGATCGCGCCGACGCAAGGCTGCTGCTGACACGAACGGAGGGATCGCGCGAAGAGATCTGGACGATGCTCGAGCCTTTCGTGCCCCGCCACCTGATTGACAAAGCCTCCTACGCATTTGATGATCTTTGGGAGGCGATTCATGGATATTTGTGATCTCGTCGATGCGGTACTTGACGGCGACCTGCTCACAGCGAGGCAGTGGGTGACGGACGCGCGCCGCGACGCCGTGAGGTTCGAGCATCTGCAGTGCCCCAATCATCTGGCGGGACGCAGGTTGACTGTTGCAGCCGCGCTTGTGGAGTTGCTCGCCGATAGAGCAGGCGAGACCCCCCCGCGATGGACGCATTCTGTGGGAGCCGAGCGAGAGCCGCTGGTGCTTGATCCAGGACTGGAAGAAATGCCTCGTTCGTTTGCGCGAGCGAGAGCTTTCGGGCCAGAGCCTCTTCGAAAGCGCAACCTTCTCGCACTTCCTGATTTTCTGGACGTAGCTTGAGGGCCGTGCCTCACGTGCGACAGGGGGACGGGTGGGGCCAGTCCACGGTCAGTCACCGCCGGTGTAGCCGCAGACGCCCATGCGGGGGGAATTGACTACCGGGAGCATCGCTTCCTCACCACACTGGTGGGCATCGACATGTGTGTCGCAGGCGAATGCGCCACCCTCGTAGATACAGTGAGCGCACAAAGACGTGGCCGTTGCGTCGCATTCGGTGCACGTCCAGAGCGGCGCAATGTTTCTGGCGAGCAGCCTCACGTTATTTCGCCGGCTCGGCGCGTGACGTTGCGCGAAAAACTTGAGCCGGAGACGGGTCGTGGAACCGTAGTCGTATTCGTATGCGAACGTGCTTCCAACCGGCGGCAGTGCTTTCGAGACGGGCGCGTTCATGCTGCGCTCCTTTGGTTCCGGACCAAAGAAATCATCCATGGCTACGACATAGCGCGTGCCGCCGACCTCAAAGGAGCTGAGGTGGCCACAGCACTCCAGCCAGATCGCGCGCAGGAAGTCGTCCAGTTGCCGCATCGTCGCGTTCGTTTTCACGTCGAGATCGAGCCAGAACGGTGTTCCCGGGACATCCACTCGAATCTGAGCAACGGCGGCGACATCCTTACCATCGGGGTATGCGCACTTCGCTACGTGAGTCGGCATCCGACGTTTGGAGAATTCCTCGCCGCACGTCTCGCATTTTCCTGCTGACTCGGTCCTCGTTGCCACGTTCGAAGCCTCCAGTCTCGATCAGTCCCAGCTCCGCCAAGCACCCCACCAATGTGACGCTGATGGAGTATCGAAGGGGTTCGCATCACGTCAGGGTACCGCCGACGCGAATTTTACTTCGTCGCTTCCTCGGGGGGAGGCGGAGCCCGGATACATATTCGCGTTGACAGATTCATCGCGGGGACATATACATATCCGTCGAGGTGCATATGAACGAGATCAAGGAAGCGGTGTTGGAGCGGTATTCGAAGGCGGCGAAGAACGTCTTGTCGGGGAAGCCGAGCTGCTGCTCGGCGGACGGCGACGAGATCACCGGAGATCTGTACGCGCTCGCGGAGACGGAAGGGCTGCCGGCGGAGGCGGTGCTGGCGTCATTGGGGTGCGGGAATCCGACCGCGGTGGCGCAGCTCAACGCGGGCGAAGTCGTGCTCGACCTCGGCTCCGGGGGCGGGATCGACGTCTTGCTGTCGGCCAAGCGCGTCGGCGCCGAGGGACGCGCGATCGGCCTCGACATGACCGACGAGATGCTGGAGCTGGCGCGCGCGAACGCGCGGCGCGCCGGGGCGACGAACGTCGAGTTCCTCAAGGGCGAGATCGAGAACATCCCGCTGCCGGACGACAGCGTCGACGTGATCATCTCGAACTGCGTCATCAACCTG
>DATARP010000157.1:0-3754 GCA_036264075.1 Gemmatimonadaceae bacterium | reverse complement strand
TCCAGCAGCTTGATCAGCTCGCCCTGGGATCCTTTCAGCTCGCGGCGAATCTTGCGCAGCTCACCCGACGCGTTGTCGCTGACCTGCCCTTCCTCGTCGATCGCGCGGGTAATCGCGTCTTCCAGCGCTTTGTTGGACACGAGAGACTGTATCTGCTCTGCGAGCACCGCGATCGCGATCCCGCTGGCTCGCTCAGCACGCAGCGATTCCCGCGTCGCGCGCGAGCTCTGGAGCAGTCGCCCTAGCACCAGAAGATCCAATGCGGCGAGCGATGCGCCTTCGACACGCAGTCGCGTGAGCGCAGACCGGGCGTCGGGAACTCCGTGCAAAGTCCACGGGTCTTCAGCTGAGAGAAGCCCTCGCACCGCGGCAACGCGCGCGTGCTCCCTTTCGATCGTGTCCCGATTGATTGCGGGGCGAAGCTCACGCACGCGCTCCGCGCCCAGTGGCGATGTCGCCCTCTCAGCGATGAGCGCGAGAGTGCGAGGAAACTCGATGACGTTCAGCGCGTGCGAATTCATCCTGTCTGATACACCAAAATAACAAGACCCGAGCTTGCGAAGTTCGTCGCGCACTCGGGTCTGGTGACTCCCGGAAGCAGTTTCACCCCTACTGAGCAGAGCACGCAGAGCGCCGGCGTAGCTTCACCCCTGTTTGCTCAGCTCCTCTCGGGCGATGGCGTTGATCGTTCCGCCTTCAGCCCGACCCTTGAACTGGGGAAGCACCTTGCCCATGACTGCGCCGATCTGGGTGGCCCCGCCGGCGATGGCGGCGCGAACGGCTGCCCGCAACTCTTCATCGCTGACCTGCGCGGGGAGGTATTTCTCGAGCGCCGCTGCCTCCGACGATTCCTTGTCGGCGAGGTCTTTCCGGTCTCCCTTCGTGTACATCTCGACCGATTCGCGCCTGCGCTTGATCGATTTGCGCAGGACGTCGATGACGTCCGCGTCGGTAGGCTCGCGTCTCAACTCAATCTTCTTGTTCTTGACCTCTGAGAGGACGGTCCCTAGCAGGAGCGTCGCAGCCTTATCCTGGGCCTTTCTTGATGAATTCAGATCGCCCTGAAGGCGGGCGAATAGCTCGGACATTCCCTAGACGTGGCGGGTGCGGCGGTTCTTACGCATGGCCGTGTTCAGCTTGCGCTTTCTGCGCTCGCTCGGCTTCTCGTAATGACGGTGTTTGCGGAGATCGGAGAGGATACCCGCTTTCTCGCACTTCTTCTTGAAGCGCTTGAGCGCGCGCTCAAAGTTCTCGTCGTCATGGATGATGACTTCCGACAAATTCTACTTCCCCCCTTCGTGGCGTTTGGTCGCCGGATATAGGACAAGCTTTAAAGGTACCGCATTCCCGGGCATGGTCAAGCTTGTAAGCCGCGATCCGATATGCAGTTGGGAGAGCAGCCGCGCACCTTGTCCGGCCGCATTGCCAGCCTCCTCCCGGCCCGGGCATTGCATTCGCTTACAAGGGAACTCGAGCGGCGCAGCCAGACGCTCGAGATAGATACTTTTTTTCGATCCGCAAGAAACGCTCAACCTGTCACCCCCGAGCAGAGAGCCGGGAGCAATTCATGAACGAGCTTACCAAGCAACAGGCCGACGATCTCCGACGCACTGCCGAGTATCTGACCCTGCAAATGCGTCTCACTCCGCATCCCACCGAAAGAACACGGATTCGCGTGATGGCCGATACCGCTGATTTCGTGGCAGAGCGGATCGACGCCTACCTCAGAGCGAACGCCACGGAGAACAGGCGCGCGGCAAACGGTTAGCCCTTGAAGGCTAACCGGGCGGCCAGCTCATTTCCCGGCCGCCAAGCAGGTGGAGATGCAAGTGATCAACGCTCTGCCCCCCATTCTTCCCGGTGTTGATCACCGTCCGATAACCGTCCTTGGAAATCTTCTCCTGCCTCGCGATGGCAGCGGCCAGGCCCATCATCCGACCGATCAGGTCGAAATCAGTCGCATCGTCGAGCGAGCGGACGTGTTTCTTGGGAATGATGAGGATGTGAACCGGTGCCTGCGGGTTCAGATCCCTGAACGCCGCAATCTCCTTGTTGTTCGCGACCATCTGCGCTGGAATCTCTCCGCGCGCAATTCGGCAGAAGATGCACGAGTCAGCCATTGGTTTGCCTCGAGAGTGCGAGCGATGCGACGGCGATCGCGACGGCGGCGACCCCCGCGGTCTCAAAACGTAGCGTGCTGTCGCCGAGCTTTACAGGCAGAAAGGCCGCGCCAATAAACGCATCCCGCTCTGCTTGCTCCATACCGCCTTCGGGACCGAGAGCGATCGTTATGGGAGCGCGCATCGGCACGCCGGCCATCGGCTCGCCGTCTCTGGCGAGGACCAATCGCGTTCCGAGCGGCGCCGCAGCGACTGCTCGCTCGACGGTCGATTCGGGAAAAACGTCCGGTAGCCAGCCTCCGCCGCTCTGGATGAGCGCCGACGTCATCCGCGAACGCACCTTCGCCTGAAAAGTCGGGCCCTCACCCCGAGGGTTTACGCTCTTCGATCTTCGCCACACCACGGGCCGCCAGCTCGTCACCGTTAACTCAGTCACCTTTTCCGCGAGCCACAGCATCCGCTCGCGGTCCGCGACCGGAGCGAGAAGGTGTATCGGGGCCGGTCGCGGCAGGTCGCTCGTTTCGCTGATGTCCACCAGCGCCGAGCTTTTCGAGACCTTGACCAAGGTGCCGACGGCCGCCTTTCCCGCCCCATCACGCAGGGCGACGCACTCGCCAATCCCCACTCTGGCGACCCGAATGTGGTGCGCGGCCTCCTCCGATAACGTGATCGTCGCACCGACGGCGAGTGCGTCGGCCGCGAAAAACGTTGCTACCGCGGCGCTATCTGTACACTCCACCACGCGTCCTCCGTGTCTTCGCGTTCGACTGTCCAGCCGTCGGCATCGATTGCGGTGAGCATTTCTTCACGCTCATCGACAAGGATTCCGGAAAGGATCGCCTGTCCCTGGAAATCCAGCGATTCTCTGATCGTCGGAAGGAGGGGGATGAGAACCGATGAAATGATGTTGGCGAGCACGACTCGCACTGGTGCCAGAAGGGGCAGCAGCGTAGCGGCATCGCCTTCGATCACTTCGACGATGTCTGCAACGCCGTTTCTCCGGACGTTCTCCTCGGCGTTGCCGATGGAGTCGGGATCTATCTCGATTGCCGTCACCCGTCTTGCCCCGAGTTTCGCGGCGGCGATGGAAAGCACCGCGCTGCCAGCGCCGAGATCGGCGACGATATCTCCCGGCCGAACGACGCCCTGCATCAGTCGCATCACGCCCCGGGTCGTCGGATGCTCGCCCGTGCCGAACGCCATCGCCGGATCGACGACGACCGTCGAGCGCGCATCGAAATCACCGGCGAGCCAGGGCGGCGCGATTACGAGGTTGCCGACGTGGTGGGCGGCAACAGAGGCGCGCCATTCCGAGTAATCGGTCTCCGGTGCATCGGAAACCGCTATGTCCGCGCGTGGATCGGCCGTCATCACAGCGTCGCGGATGTCATCGATTCTCGCGTCCGCCGGAAAGTGCGTGACGACGGACGTGCCGTCTTCCTGGATTCCCTGTGACCCCGACTCGAAGAGCGCCGCGATTACTCCGTCACGGTTGGAGGCCGGAGTAATTCGCAGCGAGATCCATGTCACGCGCCGAGGGATTCCTTCAGCTTGGACCACAGGCCTTTTGGCCTGCTCTCGGGAACCTGCTGAATCTCGCCGAGCCTCCGAATCAGCGCGGCCTCCTCGTCCGA
>DATARP010000108.1:0-3665 GCA_036264075.1 Gemmatimonadaceae bacterium | reverse complement strand
TCGCACCGGAAAGGTTGCGCTTCTGGTCGTGCCCGGATCCGGGAAGGACAGCGTCCGCTACGTTTTCGATCGCGGAAGAAGCGATGCGGTGAACGCTCGCGTTCTGGTCGATCGCGCCGTTCAGGCCGGCGCGGGTCGAGTAGATCCGGTTCGCGTCTCCGACAGTTACGTCACCGAAGCGGGGTCGCGCTACATCGATTTTCTCGTCCCCGGCTTGCTGGGAATGAATCTCATGGGGAGCAGCATCTGGGGACTTGGATTCGCCATCGTGACGGCCCGCAGCAAGAAGCTGCTCAAGCGACTGATGGCCACACCGATGTCCCGCGTTCAGTACCTGCTCTCGTTCATGTGCTCGCGCCTGGTTTTTCTGATTCTGGAAGTGGGAACGCTGCTCGGCTTCGGACACTGGGTATTTGGCGTTCCATTTCGCGGCTCGCTCGCAACGCTGTTTCTGATCGCCGTACTCGGCGCGGTCTCCTTTGGCGGACTGGGCCTTCTCACCGCTTCGCGTGCGCGCACGACGGAAGCCGTGTCCGGCATCATGAATTTCATCATGCTGCCGATGTGGATCTTCTCGGGAGTTTTCTTCTCGTCCTCGAATTTCCCCGCTGGTGCGCAGCCGTTTATCAGGCTGCTTCCCCTCACCGCGCTGAATGATGCATTGCGCGCCAACATGCTCGAGGGAGCATCGTTCGCCGCGGTAAGCCCACAGATGATTGTGATACTGACCTGGGGCGTCGTCACCTTCATTGCCGCGCTCAAGCTTTTCCGCTGGCGCTGATGAACGGCTCAGCGCCGGCAGGCGAGAATCTTCTACGGGTCAACGACGCTCTTTCAATTCCCCGGGGAGAGCTTGACGTGCGGGTGTCGCGCTCCTCGGGCGCCGGCGGGCAGCACGTCAACAAGACATCTTCGCGCGTGGAGATATTCTGGAACGTCCGTGAATCGCGCGCGCTCAGCGATGATCAGCGCGCGCGCCTTCTCGAGAGGCTCGCGTCGCGGCTCACGACCGACGGGAGTGTGCGGATCGTTGCCAGCGACATGCGGAGCCAGAGCAGGAACCGCGGTCTCGCGGAAGAGAAGCTCGTGGATCTGGTCCGGCGTGCGTTGTTGATTCCCAAGAAAAGACGCCCGACGCGTCCGACAAAGGCGTCAAAGGAGGCGCGTCTCGAGGGAAAGAAGCGGCGGTCGCACACGAAGCGCGAGCGGCAAAATAAATCGTTCGATTAGATTCTCCGTCGTTCCCTCCGTCAACCGAACCTCTTTCATTACTGAGTGACCGAGAAACGCGCCTCGCGCGCGCAGATCATCGCTGCGTTCGCTTCGATCTACACCATCTGGGGCTCGACGTATCTCGCAATCCGCTATGCGGTCGAGACGACGCCGCCGTTCATCATGGGTGGCGTGCGTTTTGTCATCTCGGGCGCTCTTCTCTACATCTGGGCACGATACCGTGGGGCTCCGACGCCAACCCGGCTGCACTGGCGGAACGCGATAATCGCTGGCGGCTTCCTTTTGCTCGGCGGAAACGGCGCCGTGGTCTGGGCAGAGCAGTTCGTCCCGTCGGGACTTACGGCGCTCCTCGTCTCGATACTTCCCTTTTGGCTCGTGATCATCGAATGGGCGAGGCCGCCGAGAAAGCGTCCGAGCGTCGCGGTGCTTCTCGGACTGGTGCTTGGCTTCATCGGGATCATCGTTCTCGTCGGGCCAGGCGACGTCGGCGGACAGGGGAACGTCAGCCCGGTTGGCGCTCTCGTGCTGATACTTGGCTCACTGTCCTGGGCGATCGGATCATTCTGGTCGCGCGATGCGAGTCTCCCAGAGTCGGGTCTGCTCACAACGGGCATGGAGATGCTGGGCGGCGGCGCGTTGCTGCTCATCGTCGGGGTGCTGAGCGGAGAGCTCTCTCACTTCGATATCCACCATGTGTCGCGCGCGTCCGCGATCGGCCTCGCCTACCTGATCACGTTTGGATCGCTGCTCGGATTCACCTCGTACATCTGGCTGCTCGACAAGGTGTCACCGGCGCATCTCGGCACTTATGCATACGTGAATCCGATTGTCGCGGTTCTGCTTGGCTGGGCGATCGCCGGTGAGACGCTATCGGTTCGCACCGGCGTTGCCGCGGCGATTGTGATCTGTGCGGTTGCGTTGATCACGACAGCTCGTAGCACGACAACTAGTCACAGCGGCTAACCGCCGATTCACTGCCTCACCGTCGCCGACGTGATCGAGCGTATGAATGCTACCTCGGCGGCATCGTACGGTGTCCCGTCTCCCCTGAAAATGTCGTGGAACCATACCTTCGGCTCGGCGGTGTACTCGGTGTACCACGAGTCCCAGGGGTAGATCGTCTGCGTTTTGCCGGCGACGAATCCCCAGTTGTACGCCCCTACCCGACGGCGGGCGAAAATGGGCAGAATGTTCTGGAAGGTGCTCCCACGCGGGCGAGCCATGTACTCGGAGCAGATGATCGGGCGTCCATATCGCTCGAGCGCGGTCACCAGCCGCTCCACTTTCGCGCTGTCGTCGTAGCTGTGGAACGTGATGACGTCCGAGCTGTCCAGCATGTAAGCGGTCAGCGGAGAGAGTTTACTCGGATCGATCCAGTCGCCCATCCACGGCGCGGCAGTTAGCGGCTGCGACGGATTCATCTGACGCGCCCACCCGAACGCTTTGCGCAGCAGGATGAGTGAGCGCGCTGCTTTATCGAGCGGCTCGTACGCGACGTAGGCGGGGCGATTCGTGTTGTCGGGCTCGTTGAAGATGTCCCAGGCGACTACTCGTCTGTCGTTGCGAAAGCGCCCGACCACTCCGTGCACGTAGCCGCGCAGCTGCTCGAAGCGCGCGGTGTCGGAGAGGACCGCCACGCCCGGGCTCTGGACCCACCCGGAGTTGTGGACGTGCGGAATCGGCGCGCGCTGCGGACCCAGGTGCGGCATCGGATCCCACACCGCATCGAACAGCACGAACATCGGCTTTATGTGGTGTCGATCTGCAATCGTGAGAAACTGGTCCATGCGATTGAGGAATCCGACGGAGTCCTGCTGCCAGAGAAGGTCGTGCAGGAATACGCGCATGGAATTGAAGCCAAGCGACTGTGCCCACCCTAATTCGCGGTCAATCGTGCTCGGGTCGAAGGTCGCTGCCTGCCACATCTCCAGCTGATTGATCGCCGTGCTGGGTCCGAAGTTGCTGCCGACCAGCCATCCTGTTGAATCGGCCCAGGCACGGGCACGCTCGCGCGTCCAGACTGCACGCGTTGTTTGAACCCCAGCGATGTGTGTTGCCGCAGGCTGGAGTCGCTGTGCGGCGATACTCGCACTACAACCGAACGCGCCAGCCAGCAGTGCCAGGCTGGCCAGGCCTCGCCGCAGCGGCACACGCTTCACTGCGTCACTCCGAACTGGTAGACCGTTTGGGTGTGGTACAGCTGGCCGGGGCGCAGAATCGTCGACGGAAAATTCGGGTGATTCGGCGAATCCGGATAATGCTGGGTCTCGAGGGCAATCCCGTATCGGAAACGATAGACAGCGCCTCCTTTGCCGGTGATGCTGCCGTCCAGAAAATTTCCGGAGTAGAACTGCAGGCCCGGTTCGGTCGTGAAGATGTCGAGGGTTCGGCCGCTCGTTGGCTCGACGACCCGCGCCGCGTGCACGAGCGCA
>DATARP010000101.1:0-2634 GCA_036264075.1 Gemmatimonadaceae bacterium | reverse complement strand
CAGGTCGGGATCGCGCTTCGCAATTGCGGTCGCCTTCTCTCGAGCCAGCCTCTCCGCGTGCCGGCGCGGATTCTCCCGTGGACGCATCGACTCGTCGATGTTGGCGGGACGCACTTCATGCTCGATGCCGATCAGGTCGAGCAGCTGGCGCCGGCGCGGTGAAGCGGACGCGAGTACTACACGACACTCGCTCACCGCTCGAGCCAGAGCGTCACGGGACCATCGTTTACCAGCTCCACTTCCATCATCGCGCCGAACTCACCGCTCTCGACCTTGTGTCCGCGATCCCGCAGCGCTGAGAGAAACCGCTCATAGAGAGGAATCGCCTCTTCCGGACGCGCTGCGTCGATGAAGCTCGGTCGCTTCCCCTTCTCGGAGTTGCCATAGAGTGTGAACTGGGACACGACGAGAAGCGCGCCACCTACGTCGGACAATGGGAGGTTCATCTTCCCCTCCGAATCGCCGAAAAGCCGCAGCCCGCTCGTCTTCTCCGCCATCCAGTCCACCTTCTCCGGTGTATCGCCGTGCGTAAAGCCGACCAGAAGAAGGAATCCCCTTCCAATGCTGCCGACGCTTCTTTGTTCGATGCGGACTTCCGCCCGCGAGACGCGCTGCAGTAAGACTCGCAGGTCCTACTCCACGGTGACCGACTTCGCGAGATTGCGCGGCTGATCCACGTTCGCGCCACGCTTGACGGCGATGTAGTACGCCAGCAGCTGGAGGGGCACGGAAGCCAGAACCGGCGTCAGCATGTCCTTCGTCTCGGGAATGCGAAATTCGTAGTCGAGCTTGCCTTCCAGCACTTCCTCGTCCCGCGTGGTGATGGCGATAACACGGCCGCCACGCGCCTTCACCTCCTGCACGTTCGAGACGACTTTGTCAAACACTGCGTCGTGCGGAGTGATGAACAACACCGGCATGTTCTCGTCGATGAGCGCGATCGGCCCGTGCTTCATCTCGGCCGCCGGATATCCCTCAGCGTGGATGTAGCTGATCTCCTTTAGCTTGAGCGCGCCCTCGAGCGCGGTCGGGAAGCTGTAGCCACGCCCAAGATAAAGAAAGTTCTGGGCATTCTTGAACTCTTCGGCGATGATCTCGATCTCGCCGGCCCGGTCGAGGATGCTCTGAATCTGCGCGGGCAGCGCCAGCATGTCCTCGATGATTTCCCTTCCCTCGACCATCGAGAGGGTGCGCAGCCGGGCCAGCTTGAGAGTGAAGAGCAGTAGGGCAATCACCTGGCTCGTGAAGGCCTTGGTAGAGGCGACTCCGATTTCCGGACCCGCGTGCACGTAGATGCCGCCGTCGCTTTCGCGCGCGATCGTCGAGCCGACAACGTTCACGATCCCGTACGTGCGGGCACCACGTGCCTTCGCTTCGCGCATGGCCGCCAGTGTGTCCGCGGTCTCACCAGACTGTGAGATCACGATGCAGAGCGTTTTGTCCGTGACGATCGGATTCCTGTACCGCAGCTCGGATGCGTACTCCACCTCGACCGGGATGCGGGCCAGACTCTCGAGCATGTGCTCACCGATCAGGGCGGAATGCCAACTCGTGCCGCACGCGGTTATCAGAATATTGTCGAACTTGAGCAGCTCGTCGTCGCTCATGTTGAGTCCGCCGAGCTTGGAGGTTCCCTGATCCCGGAGCAGACGTCCACGCATGCAGTTCTCAACCGTTGCGGGTTGCTCGAATATCTCCTTGAGCATGAAGTGGTCGAACCCGCCGCGCTCGATCTGGTCCAGATCCCAGTCGATCTTGCTGACCCCGCGCTCGAGCTGCTGCGCGCGCTGGTTGAGAACCGTATATCCATCGCGCGTCAGAACGGCGACGTCACCATCGTCCAGGTACACCACCTCGCGCGTCTGGGCGAGAATCGCCGAGACGTCGCTGGCGACGTAGTACTCTCCGTCGCCGAGCCCGATGAGCAGCGGACTGCCCTTCCTCGCTGCGACGATCTTGTTCCTGTCCTGGCTGGAGACGACCGCGATTCCGTAAGTGCCCTCGATCTGCCACAGCGCTTCGATCACCGCATCCTCGAGGTTTCCGTCGAACGCCTCTTCAATCAGATGGGCGATGACTTCAGTATCCGTATCGGAGACGAAGGTATGGCCGTGCGCGATGAGCTCCTTCTTGAGCGTGCCGGAGTTCTCGATGATGCCGTTGTGGACGACCGCGATATTGCCCTTGCAGTCGATGTGGGGGTGAGCGTTGCACTCGTTCGGAACACCGTGCGTCGCCCACCGCGTGTGACCGATCCCCAGATCACCTGAAACGGGCCTCGTCGCGAGCGCGCGCTCGAGCTCCGAGATCTTTCCGGCAGCCTTACGGGTTTCGACCCCCGAGCCGTTCATCACCGCAACGCCCGCCGAGTCGTAACCCCGGTACTCCATCCTCTTCAGCCCTTCAAGGAGCAGAGGCGTCGCGCCTCTCGATCCGATATACCCAATTATTCCGCACATATGGACTCTTTTCGTTGACTGTGTGTTATCTGCTTAGCGCTTCGACGGGTTTACGGCAGTCGCGGACGAGTTTCTCCGCCTCTGCCGCGCTGGGCGCCTCTGCTATTACACGCACGATTGGTTCCGTCCCGGAGGGGCGGATATGGACCCAGCGATCGGGCCAGGTGAGCCTCAA
>DATARP010000094.1:0-2736 GCA_036264075.1 Gemmatimonadaceae bacterium | reverse complement strand
TACGGAAACATCAGCACGATAGACGAATCGCCCATGCGCCAGGGCATTCTGTACGTCGGCACCGACGATGGGGTGATCTCAGTGTCTCGAGATGGCGGCGCGAGCTGGAACAGGATCACGAAATTCCCCGGCGTCCCCGACCAGACATACGTGAGCAGGGTTGTCGCATCGCGCTTCAACGAAGCAACTGTATATGCGACGCTCGACAACCACCGCAATAACGACTTCAAGCCCTACGTGCTGAAGAGCACTGATTACGGCGCGCATTGGACACCAATCACCGGCAACCTTCCGGCGAATGGATCCGTGCAGGTGGTTCGCGAAGATCTCGTGGAGCCCAATCTTCTTTTCGTCGGCACGGAGTTCGGGGTGTTCTACACGGGTTTGGGTGGCGGCTCCTGGACGCAGCTGAAATACAACATTCCGACCGTGGCCGTGCACGACATCGTTGTTCACCCCCGCGAGCGGGATCTCGTCATAGGAACACATGGGCGCGGCATCTACATCATCGACGACATCACACCCCTCGAGAAGCTCGCCGAAGCGAATCGAATTGGCACGTATCTGTTTCCGGTGAAAGCTGCAACGGAATACAATCCGAACAGCTCGGTTCCCGGCGGCGTGCGTGGCGCAGGCGCGCTCGGCGATCGCGAGTACTCGGCCCCCAATCCGGCCTTCGGCGCGATCATCACGTATTTCCTCCGCGACTCGCTCGCCAAGGGTGGCGATGTCTCGCTCGGCGTCTACGACGCGAGCGGAAAGCGTGTGCGAGAGCTGACCGCCAGCAAAAAACGCGGCATGCATCGGGTGACGTGGGATCTGCGAAACGCACCACCGTATACGGTACGACGGCCGGCGAATCAGACCGGCGACCAGCAGTTCAGGCCGAGAGATCCCTCAGGACCGTTCGTGCTTCCAGGGCGATACACCGCGCGACTGAGCGTGAAAAACGGATCTGGCTCACCCGCGGTGAGCGAAACACCATTCGAAGTTCGTTCGGATCCGCTTGTCCCGATGAACGAAGCCGACTATCGCGGCCTGTACGACATGCGCATCAGCACCGGGCGCTTGCAGGCAACAGTGCAGGCAGCGGTGCGAACAGCGGAACAGCTCAAGGATCAGATCACCGACGTGAAGACAGCGCTCAAGAGCAATACGGCTCCTGACTCTGTTTCAAAGCAGGCGGATGCCGTGGAAAAGGAGCTGAACGACATTCTCAAGAAGCTGCGCGGAGACCCGGAGGCGGAAGCAACAAGCGACGACAAGCGCGTGGAAGATCCTTCGATCCAGGATCGCGTAAACAACGTTGCGGAGGAGATAGGAAATGTCACGTCGCAGCCGACAGAGCTGCAGCGCTCGACGCTGACCCTGGCGACGTCTGATCTGCAGCGCGAGGTTGCGCGGATCAACGTGTTGTTGCAGCAGCGGATTCCCGCTCTCAACGCTGGTCTCGACGCGGCGAAAATCCCATGGACCATCGGGCGCCCGGTCGAGCTAATGAAGTAGAGTTTCGCTGGACGCTTGGTTGGATTCAATCCGCAACGCATCGTCGCTTCGTTATCTCGACGGTGAGCTTGCCCGAGTTGCAACCCGGCATGACGTATGCCTCCTTGAACGGGATCCCTCGGCGCCCACCGGGGAATTCCTCGTGCGTAGAGCGGAGTCCCGAAAATGACGAAGAAAAATCAGAACGACGATCAGAAGCCATCAGATGGCGGATCTGACGATTTTCCCGAAAGCCGTCCCGGCTGGAAATCGAAATGGGTCGAGAGCACTGCCGCCGCCGCCGATGACCCGATCAGTCCGGAGGAGATGCAGGGCCACAACCTGCTGGGCAACTCAAGTCTGAGGGGCGGAGCGATATCCGGCGTCAGCGACCCGGTTTACGACGGTCACGGTGCTCCCGGAGAACGCCCGGACGACGTCAGGTACGACGGACCTCGCCAGAACCCGCCCGAGCTCGACGACATCGAGGGCGACGGTGGCAATGAGACCACCGACGGCTGAGCTGTAAAGGCATGTGACTTGCCTTTTCTGCCTTCGGACGGGGCGATTGTAACGCGCCTGACAGGTTGAAGCGCAGGGAAGTTCAGGGTTGAGTGCGAGGGCTGCCGGTTGAGATTCCAGACGGATTTGTCGCGAGAGCAACCAGGATTCGGCCCAGCATTCGATTCCATCGCTGCCAATTTTCGGATGCGATCCGGGCTCGATCAGGATCCGGCCAGCGATATTGCTCTGATCTCCCAGGTCGTAGATGAGCAGGCTCCGCCGCGAGACGCCCCCGAGGCACTGATCAAAACGCCGGGGCTGATCGTCACTCCGGACAAGGATGCGCGATACCGCGCGCCGATTGAGATAACGTCGGACGTCATGGAGCGTCTCGCCAGTCGGGCGAGCTTTGCCCAAGCGGTGCCGACCACTCTCGTCATTGTTGCACACCCGGACGACGAAGCGATCGGCGCCGGCGGACTTCTCGCCGGCCTTCCCGACGCGGTCGTGGCGCACGTTACCGATGGTGCGCCCCGCGATGTGCGGTACGCGCAGAGCAGAGGATTCCAGACACGCGAGGAATACGCGCGCGCGCGCCGCCGCGAAGTTGTGAACGCGTTGTCGCACGTCGGGATCTCTCCCGACCGATGCCGGGATTTCGGCTACGTCGATGGCGAAGCGAGCATGCAGCTCCTCGAGCTGGTGTTCGACGTCGCGGATCTGATGGATGAAGTCCGACCCGACATC